>CALFFB010000079.1 GCA_937958075.1 uncultured Geobacteraceae bacterium
TAGAAGCAGCTGCCCTGGCCGGCGCCCGCCGATTCCACCCAGATACGCCCCTGGTAGAGCTCGACGATCTTTTTCACCAGGGCCAGTCCCAGACCGCTGCCGCCGCTTGCCGGATCGAGCTGGGAAAAGAGGTTGAAAATCCGCTGCTGGTCCGCCGGCCCGATGCCCATGCCGTTGTCGCGGACGAAAAATACCGTGGCCTTATCCTGTTCCTCCACCCCGATCTCGATGCGCGGCGCCGGCTGATCCCCCATGTACTTGATGGCGTTCTCCACCAGGTTCTGCCAGAGCTGCCCCAGCTGCAGCGCGTCACCGGTGAGGGTCATCGCCAGCGGCGCCACCTCCACCCTCACCCCGCGCTCGTGGATGGTTCCGGCGAGGACGGCCAGACATTCATCGACAACAGCTCTGGCCGGCCGCTGTACCGGCTCATTTTCCACCCGGCCGAGGCGCGACAGCTTGAGCAGAGCGGCCAGCAGGCCTTCCATCTTGTCGGCGGCGCCCTTGATGTAGGACAGATCACTGTGGATGTTGTCGACGTCGCCTTCGGCGATGTCCTGCTGGAGCATGCCGAGGAAGGACTTGACCGTCACCAGCGGGCTCTTCAGATCATGGGAGACGACATAGACAAACTGCTCCAGCTCGTTGTTCTTCTTTTGGATGGCTTCGGCCGCCGCCTTGCGCTCGGAAATATCGCGGGCAAAGGCGCAGTTGCATTCCCGGTCGCCGTAACGGATGTAGTTGGCGACAATCTCCACCGGAACCTGTCGCCCGTCGCGGGTACGGTGGTGGGTCTCCAGGGTGACGGAGCCCTTTTCCCTCAACTCGGCAAAATGACGCTGCCACATCTCCGGCTGGTAGGTATCATCAATATCAGGGATGCTCAGCTCGAGGAGCTCCTCGCGGCTGTAACCCAGATGGCGACAGGCCGCCGGATTGACATCAAAGATCCGCGCATCCGGAGTCATCCAGAAAATACCGTCGGAGGCGGCATCGACACTGTCGCGGGTGAGCTTGAGCATCTCCTCGCGCTGGCGCAACATGGCGATGAGCCGGTTAAAGCTGTCGATCAGCTCATCGATCTCACGGTAGTCGGTGGTCGGCAGGGGCTGGAGAGGCTCATCGCTGCGGGTCATGCGGGTCAGGGTGTCGACGGTGGTCTGCATGGGGGCCAGCTGCCGGCGCAGCAGCCACCAGGTCGCAAGACCGGCAAGCAGGGTCACCACCAGGGTGACAAGGGTCATGCGCCGCTGCATGTCGCGGATGGGAGCAAAGGCTTCTTCCGTCGGCAGGCGCACCCCGAGATACCAGCCCGCCGTCGGGATCGTCATCGCCGAGCCCAGCACCTCGACCCCGAGGGGATCGACAAAAACAGCGGTTCCTTCATAGCCTTCGGCAAAACGATCCAGAACCGGATACTCCCCCACCGGTTTCAGGCCTTCCATGATCCGGCTTTTCATCGACGAGGTCACCACCAGACCGTGCCGCGGATCGGCCAGCATGAAGCCGCCGGACTTGCCGTAACGCCCCTCGGTGATACGGTCAAGAAAGCTTGGTCGCGACAGGTCAATGGCCCCGGTCAGGACCCCGATGACCTCGCCGCCATCGTCCATAATAGGCACGGCCATGGGAAACAGCGGCCGCCGGGTGGTTCTGCCGACCAGGGGTCGCCCGAC
Organism: uncultured Geobacteraceae bacterium; assembly: GCA_937958075.1. Lineage (GTDB taxonomy): Bacteria > Desulfobacterota > Desulfuromonadia > Desulfuromonadales > Geopsychrobacteraceae > Pelovirga. The sequence goes on from CALFFB010000079.1 coordinate 1,677, forward strand.
ATGGGGCTTACCCTTCTCCAGGGCCACGGCGATGGCGTCAATATCACGGTAACTGCGCCCAAGGCGCTCAGGTTCGAGGGGCACATCCGCCAGGGCAACACCATCCCTGTCTATTGCCAGCACCCCGACATTGAACAGCTGCGGCAACCCCGGTCGCTGCTCCAGCATCCGCTGCAGGGCCGCCGGATCGGCCAGCAGATCGGCGTCAATCTGCGAGGCGACAGCCTCCAGGGCATTGATCCGATTGGTCAATTCATTATCGATGCTGATGGCCAGCTGGTTTGCCACTGACAGCTGCTGCTCACCGAGCAACTGCTGCATGTCCTTGCGCAGCATGCTCGAGGTCAGCATCGACAATACCCACAGACTGACCAGAAAGACGATCAGCACCATCAGGGTGACCCGATTTTTGATGGAATGGGTGCCGAAGAGGCTGCGCATGGGCTTATCCGGGGGCCGTGTTTTCGGCGTCCGGCGGCGGACAGTTCAGGTCCAGCCAGTAGGAGCAGATGACATCGATCAGGGCGGTGAATTTCTCGAAATTGACGGGCTTGGTCAGATAGCTGTTGGCGTGCAGGGTATAAGCGGAGCGCAGGTCATTTTCGGCGGCGGAGGTGGTCAACACGACCACGGGGATGCAGGCCAGCTGCGCATCCTGCTTCAGGGCTTTGAGTACTTCAAGGCCGTCGACCCTGGGCATGCGCAGATCGAGGAGCACCAGATCGGGCCGGGGGGATATTGCGACATCATGATAACCGGCGCGGCGGTAGAGATAATCCAGAGCCTCCTGGCCGTCCCGGACATGCATCAGCCGCTGTGGAACCGCGCAATCCTCCAACGCCAGGCGGAGCAGCTCGGCATGGGCGGGTTCGTCTTCAACGTGAAGAATAATCTTGGGTGGTTGCTGCATTTAATCAATCCGAAAAAGGCAGGTTTCTCCGGTTGCATGTGCACTGATCCTGCGGCAGGCGACGGCCAGCATACAGGTAACACCGGAGTTTGTAAATCGTTGTTTTTTATCAATGATAAAAAACAATAATGTGTAACTACTCAGCTCAATTTATGGGCACAGGATCAGGGTTTCCATGCAAGGGGCGTCTGGCGCCATGGATGGCGACGGTCGAACGGCCAGGACGGCGAAAAGTGTCCCCTGGAATGGGAACCCTGATCCTGTGCTGAACAAATTTTTCTCGCAGGATCGCAAACCCACTTTACGGACACAGTTACCCTTTTCTCAAGCCAGCGGCCTGTTCACCGCTGCCGGCAGGGTGAAAAAGAAGCAGCTCCCCTGCCCGGCTCCGGCGGACTCCACCCAGATGCGCCCATCGTACAGCTCGACAATGCGCTTGACCAGGGCCAGCCCCAGTCCGCTGCCGCCACGCCCCGGATCGAGCTTGTCAAACAGTCCGAAAATCCGCTGCTGATAATCCGGCTCAATGCCGCAGCCGTTATCCCGCACATAAAAAACCGGCTCGCCGGCATCCCGCTTCACGCCGACTTCAACAAGGGGCTGCTTCTGCTCCCGGCTGTAGGTCAGGGCGTTATCAAGGAGCTGCTTCCAGATCTCGGCGAAATGGGTGACATCGCCCGTCAGGGCGAAGCTGTCCAGTTCCCCGGACTGCCGGATATCCACCTTGCTTCCGAGAAGCCCCCGCAAGGGCCCGATAACCTGCGTGATCAGCTCCGCAACCGGGGTGGTCGTGGCGGCCTGCGGATTGGTGTCGATGCGGAACAGCTGCATCAGACTGTCGAGGAGCTGATTCATCCGCCGCGCCGCATCCCGGATCAGCCCGAGGTGGCGGCCGACGGACTCATCCCGGTATCCCGCCAGCTTCTGCTGCACGAAACCCAGAAGATTTTCCGCCGTCACCAACGGGGTACGCAGCTCGTGGGATACGGTATAGCTGAACTGTTCCAGATCATCATTACGCCGCTTCAGCATCCGGCTCTGCTCCTCCACCAACTGCTGCGACAGCTTTCGGTCGTCGATATCACGGATATACCCGTGCCAGAGAATACTGCCATCGGCCAGCTGTTCCGGTGTTGAGTAGCCTTCCACCCACAGCTCGTGGCCATCAGGGTGCACCACCCGGTACTCATCGCGCCAGACGGTCCTGTCCGCGGCCGAGCGCTTGATGGACGCCGCCACCCTCTCCGCGTCATCGGGATGGAGCACGGCAAACACCGCCGAGGCGTCTTCGCGCACCTGTTCCGGCGTTACCCCGTAGATATGGCGGATACCGTCGCTGGCGTAGGGAAAGCAACTGCGCCCGTCCGGGTACAAACGATACTGGTAGATCATCCCCGGCAGATGCGCCGCCAGCTTCTGGAAGCGCCCGAGCAGCTGCTTCTGCTCAAGGGCACTCTGGTGACGATAACGCAGAAAAGCACGCAGACGCCGGCGATGCACTTCCGTAAACACCAGCCCCAGCAACCAGATCCCCCCGTAGCCGATCACATAACCGCCCCAGGTCGCCGTCAGCGCTTTCTGGTAGGGTTGCCAGTCGATACCGACGCTGATGCCGCCGATGAGATCCCCCACGGCGTAGCCCTGCGCCCCGTGGCAGCGCAGACACCCCTGTTCGACATAAAAGGGGAGCATCAACCGCAAAAGGGTCGTATCCCCTTCCGTCACCAGGCTCGACTGTTCTTCAGCGCCGGCGGCAAAGGCGTGCAGGGATTGCCGTTCCCAGTCGTCCGCGGCGTTTTCCGGGCGCAGGGGATTGAGGCTGGTGATATGGCCACGAGCGCCAAAGGTTTCATTGGCCAGCTCATGCACCTGCCGGGTCATGTAGGCGGGGTTCATCAGGGTCAGATCGCGCCCTGACGGGGTGGTGATATCGCGCTCGGGAATATGGGACAGGTAGGGATTGGGCGGGGTCTGTTCCGTCTGCGGCACATAAACACCGCCGTGGCTGGTGGCCCAACGCCGGAAGGTGATGTCCTTTTCAATACTGGCCCGGGCCGCGGTTCGGGCGTTTTCAAAAAAACCGGCGGCCACCCGATTGTAGTGCCAGTAGCCGAGGCCGCCGATAATCAGCGTCCACACCAGGGCGACAACCCCCAGGGTCAGGTTGAAACGGTTGACATGATCGAAACGGCCGTTGTTCTCAGGTGTTCTGGCCTCTTCCGCTGGAAACATCGCCCACCTCATAACCTTGTCGGCTGGAGAACCCCTCGCTAAGGTTCATCGAGGATCGCATTCTACACCAATTTTTCTTCATCAAACAGCTTTATAAATTCCCGAGCCGACCCCTAACCTATCACCTCAAGCTGTTGCAGCTTCTCGATGAGGGTCGATTTCCTGATGGGCTTGGTCAGATAACCGTCACACAGGTTGTTGAAGGCGGACATGACATTGCGGGCGTCGTCCAGGGCCGTGGTCATGATAATTTTTGCCCCGCGATTGGAGAGAATCCCCATGGCTTCCTCCTGCTCACGAATCAGGCGCAGGGCCTGCTGACCATCCATCTCCGGCATCATGATATCGAGGCAGATCAGGTCGTAGGGCTGCTCCTCGTCCAGGGCCGCCCTGACCGCCGCCACCGCCTCCTTGCCGTTCACGGCGATATGGGTTGAGCCGTAGTGCTTGAGAATTTCCTGAAGAATCATCCGGCTGGTGAAATCGTCTTCGACAATCAGTGTTTTCATGGCGTTATCCTTTTTTTACCTGGTGGCTGTCCCTGTCCGTACAGGATCAGGGTTCTTATGGCAAGGGCGTCTGTCGCCAGGGACGGCGACAGTCGAACGGCCAGGGATGGCGTAAAGTGTCCCTTGGAATAAGAATCCTGAGCCTGTGCTCCTGACCCCTCTCAACAATTGCACAAACATCCTCAACACGAAACTACCAGGGCTGCTCCAGCACCCAGCGCAGGCGCTCGAACTGCTCCTGCAGTTCATCAAAGTAGGCCCCGGCCCGCACCCTGTCCCCGTGCCGGGCGGCCTCTTCGACCTCGGCGGCGACGGCGCGCAGGGTCTCGGCACCGACGGTGGCCGCTGCCCCCTTGATGGTATGGGCCACCAGGGCGGCGCTGTAGCTGTCGCCGGTGGTCAGGCATTCCTGCAGCTGGGTAATGCGTCCGGGAATATCCTGCAGAAAGCCGGCGGTGAGCTTGCGCGCCAGAACCTGATCGCCGGTCACCCGCTGCAGCAGACCCTGGCGGTCAAAAATCACCCGCTCGTCGGCAGAAGCACCCCCGTCGCCGGTCACGGCCGCCGCCGCGCCCAGATGTTCGCCGGGCAGCCAGCGATCGAGGGTCTGCGCCAGCTGGGGCAGAGTGATGGGTTTGGCCAGATAGTCATCCATGCCCGCCTGCAGGCATCTGTCGCGATCCCCCGCCAGGGCGTTGGCGGTCAGGGCAACGATGGGCAACCGTGGTTCGCCCCGGGGCTGGCCGGCGCGTATCCGGGCAGTGGCTTCATAACCATCGACGCCGGGCATCTGACAGTCCATGAGCACCAGATGATAGCCGCCGGCATCCACCGCCGCCACCGCTTCGGCGCCGTTGCTGACAGCCGTCGCCTGCAGCCCCAGCTTGTGCAGCATGCCCAGGGCCACCTGCTGATTGGTGATGTTGTCCTCGGCCAGCAGAATGCGGAAACCCCTGTGCTCGAAGCGCTGCTTGAGGCTGGTCACGGACAGGGGGGAAGCCGTCGAAGTATCCGATCGCGGCTGTGCTGCGGGCAGGGCCAGCCGCACCGTGAACCAGAAGGTCGAGCCGCGCCCCGGCTCACTGTCAACCCCGATGTGGCCGCCCATCAGCCCGACCAGCTGTCTGGAGATGGCCAGCCCCAGGCCGGTGCCGCCGTATTTGCGGGTGGTCGAGGCGTCGACCTGGCTGAACTTGTCGAAAAGCTGGCCCTGCTTGTCCTCGGGGATGCCGATACCGGTATCAGTGACGGCAACATGCAGGGTCACCCGCTCCGGACTGCTCTCCGTAGCCGTTATCCGGATACTGATCTCCCCCCGGGGCGTAAACTTGATGCTGTTGCTGAGCAGATTGGTCAGAATCTGCCGCAGGCGCCCGGGATCACCCTTGAGGCGAGCCGGCACCTGGTCATCGATATGGCAGCTGAGGCGCAGATTTTTCTGCCGCAGGGAAGGCTCCAGGGCCGCCGTCAGCTCCTGGAGCAGGCGCGGCAGCTCAAAATCCATCTGCTCCAGGGCAAAACGACCCGCCTCCAGTTTGGAGAAATCGAGGATGTTGTTGATCAGCTCCAGCAGAATTTCGCTGCTGGTGTTGAGGATTTCCGCGTAACGGCGCTGTTCTTCATCGAGGTCGGTATCAAGAAGCAGCCCGGTCATGCCGATGATGCCGTTCAAGGGGGTGCGGATTTCGTGGCTCATATTGGCCAGAAACTCGCTTTTGGCAACATTGGCCGCCTCGGCACGGACAGTCATGCGGTTGGCGCGCTCGATGGCCTCCTCCAGCTTGCGGTTGGTGGCCACCAGATCGAGTCGGGCCTGGCGGCGTTCCTGAAAGGCCCGCCATTCGCGCAGCACCCGGGTAATGATGCGCGGCATCTGCTCGAAGGTGTCGCTTGACTTGACGATATAGTCGAGGGCCCCCGCTTTCAGCGCCTCCACCGCCGCCGCCTCACTCCCCTGAGAGGTCATGATCAATACGGGAAACCCCGCGTCCCCGTCAGCCAGCAGATCCATGGCGCGGCCGTCTGGCAGGTTCAGATCGAGAATAAGGATATCCGGGTCCCTGGTGGCCAGGGCCGCGCGACAATCACCAAGACGCGTCAGCACCTGCACCTCCATGCCGCCATGCCGCGCCAGAATGTGACGGATCAGCTCGGCGTGGGCCGGGTCATCCTCCACCAGCATCACCTGCAGGTTGTTGTCGGACATTAGCTCTCCCCCCGGTCTGCCAGCGCCGCCGGCAGGGTAAAACGGAAGCAGCTCCCCTGACCGGCGCCCGCCGATTCAACCCAGATACGGCCGTCATACCGTTCGACAATCTTTTTCACCAGTGCCAGCCCCAGGCCACTGCCGTCGCTTTCCGGATCGAGCTGGGTAAAGATATGAAAAACCCGCTCCTGCTGGGCCGGATCGATACCCATGCCGTTGTCGCGGACGTAAAAGACGGTTTCGCCCTCCTTCTCCTCGACCCCGACCTCGATACACGGCTGCGGCTGGCCCCCCAGATACTTGACGGCATTCTCCAGCAGGTTCTGCCAGATCTGGCCGAGACGCAGCAGATCACCATGCAGCCTGATGTCGGTTGCGGCCAGTCGCACCTCGACGCCGCGCCGCGCGATAATGCCCGACAGGGCGCGCGCGCAGTCTTCAATGAGCGTGGTGCAGGCGATGGTCTGCGCCGGATTCTCCATGCGCCCGACGCGCGACAGCTGCAGCAGCGCCTCCAGGAGCTGGGTCATCTTGCGGGCGGCGCTGCCGATGTAACTGATCGCCGTATCAATGCCGTCGTTGTGCCCGGCGGGCAGTTTTTTCTGCAGAATCCCGAGAAAGGACTCGATGGTGATGAGGGGACTTTTCAGATCGTGGGAGACGCTGTAAATAAACTGCTCCATCTCCTCGTTCTTCCGCTGCAGGGCTGTCTCTGCCGCCTTGCGCTCGGTGATGTCGGTATCGGTACCGCGATAACCACGCAAGGTGCCATTCTCGTCGAGGATCGGCATGGCCGTGGTCGCCACCCAGAGAATGCGGCCGGAGCGGGTCTGAATCGGGTTTTCCAGATTACGAAAGACTTCGCGTCGCTCAATAACAGCAAAGGTGGCCTGCCGGAACTCTTCGCGCCCCTGTTGCGGATGCAGGTCGTAAAAATACTTGTGGCCGACAATCTCCTCCGGCGCGTAACCGAGGAGCTCCCGCGTCATCTCGCTGATAAAGACATAGCGACCTTCGGCATCGACCTCCCAGACAATGGAGTGATTCTGGCGCGCCAGTTCGTCGAAACGCTGCTCACTGTAGCGCAGGGCGGCTTCCGCTTTCTTGCGCCGGCGGATGGCAAAAACCATCCGCGCCACCAGGATGAGCAGCACGCTGACAACCACAACAGCGACTACGACAAAGGCTACCGTTTGGGCTTTCAGGTCGCGCATGGCCTGGCGGGCTTCGGTCACATCGTGAATCACGCCGAAGATACTGTTGGTTTTGGCGTCGTACACCCCCTGGGAATGCAGATCGATACTCCGGCCATCGGGGCGTTTAAAACGGATATCGATGCGGTAGTCCTGTTGCCCGGCAATGAGTTGCTGCCGCAATTTCCGCATACGCTCGCGATCCTCGGGCACCACCCTGGCCAGAATGTCGGCAACTGATTGATACTCCCCGTCAAGCCCCAGCAGCGCCAGGGCACCTTCGGAAAAACGGTAGCTGTCAGTCTCCAGATCGAGGGTCCAGTGGCCGAGTCCGGCGACCTGTTCGGCAAAGCGCAGGCGCGTTTCGTTGGCAGCCATCTGGTGCTGCAACTGCTCGCGATGGGACACGTCAATAATAATGGAATGGAGGATTTTCTTTCCTGACAGCATCACCGGCGAGGAGTACACCTCCACCGGACGCACACTGCCATCGGCCAGTCGGTGCTCAAAGAGAAAATAGTTGCGCTCCTGCTGTGCCGCGCGGCGGTATTCCTGCTCAACCTCGGCGGCACTGAGGGTGTTGATCTGCTGGATGGTCATGCGCTGCAGCTGCTCGCGGGTATAGCGATAGAAGGCTTCGGCGGCGCGGTTGGCGTCGACAATGGCACCGTTGTCCGCATCGATGAGCAGCATCACCGCGCCATGGTTGCGAAACAGTTCACGGTCAAAACCGGCAGTCGTCTGCGCCGGGCTGGTTGCCGGAAACAAACCGAACACCAACAGAAAAAACAAAAGGCAAAATTGATACACCAAACAACCTCTCTTTGACCGATCAAATAATGCAAGGATTCAGCTTAACCCGGGGCACAGGGCCGGAACCCCCATGACAAGGGCGTCTGTCGCCAGGGACGGCGACAGTCGAACGGCCATGGATGGCGCAAAGTGTCCCTGGGAAAGGGGGTTCCGGCCCTGTGCCGAATACCCAGATTTTCACGAACACAACCGCAGCATCTCCGCGGCAATTTTATCCAGGGGCACGATCAGTTCGGCGCCTCCCAGTTTGATGGCCTCCTTCGGCATGCCGAACACCACGCAGCTCGCTTCGTCCTGGGCGATGGTACGGGCGCCGGCCTCGCGCATCTCCAGCATCCCCTTGGCGCCGTCGTCCCCCATACCGGTCATGATGACGGCTACAGCGTTCTTGCCGGCGTAGCGGGCGGCGCTGCGGAAGAGCACATCCACCGAGGGGCGGTGACGGGAGACCAGGGGGCCGCTTTTGACCTCGACATAGTAGCGGGCGCCGCTGCGCTTGAGCAGGGTGTGGTAGTTCCCCCGCGCCAGCAGCGCCCGGCCGCGCACCACCGTATCGCCGTCGGCGGCCTCCTTGACGCTGATGCGGCAGAGTCCGTCGAGGCGGCGGGCAAAGGCGGCGGTGAAATTTTCCGGCATGTGCTGGACAATGACGATCCCCGGGGTATCCGCCGGCAGGGCTTCAAGAAATATGCGCAGGGCCTCGGTGCCGCCGGTGGAGGCCCCGACCACGACCACCGTTTCCGTGGTCTGGATCATGGCCTTGGCGCCGGGTTTGGCCAGCACCGCGTCGGCATTGAGCTTGGGTTCGCGATTGATGCTCGACGGCGTCAGCTGGCGCAGCCTGGCCCCGGCGGCGGCCTTGATGGTATCACAGAT
>CALFFB010000080.1 GCA_937958075.1 uncultured Geobacteraceae bacterium
CTTCACAGACCAGCTGCTGCCACTTGCTCGACTGCAGAGACGACGAGGAGACGATTCTGCTCGTCTGTTTTTTCTGCAAGGGCTCCAGGGCAGTATGGGGAATCACCAGGGTGATATGGCCTTCCAGAGTTTCGATAGCGACCTGAAAACGCGCCGCTGATACCCCCGATTCCGGACTGACAAAATCCAGCAATCGCAGATTGCTCACGACATTAACGAGCTCACTGTTCACCTTTTTAATCTGTTCAAAGCTGCGATTCACTTCGGGACAGGCCGACTTGATGACATCACGGAGGATATTCAACTCAATGGCGCTCAGCGGCCGTTCCGGTATCAGGGCCTTGGCATCGGAGTTACCCCCCAGAACCATCTCCACCAGGGAAAATGACAACTGCTCGTCAAAAATCAACAGACCACCACCGAGCAGAGGCTCAAGCTGCAGAACTCCGATGGCACCCCGGCCCGACAGCCGCTGGACAAAGGTATCAAAGACCATCGATTCCAGGGCTTCGAGCTTCATATGGGCCGCACGCTGGAATCTGGTCGAGAGGGACATGGCGTAGTTCTTGGCGAAGCTGTCAAGAATCAGATCATAATCCTTGAGCTTCCAGTTCTCCGGACCAACCGTGCGAAACAGATTGCAGGCCTTGGCCGGGCGTTCGGAGACCGCCGAAACCGGCTCGGAGCCAACGGTTTCGACATCAATGTCGCCCTGACGCACGGCCGACAGCAGGTCGGCAATCTCCTCTTTGCTGAGTATCTTTTCCACGCAGCGTTCCCTTACTGAACGACAAAGTCCGTAAAATAGATCCGCTTCACCTTGCCGGACAGCAGCAGGCTGTTGATTTTATTCAGAAGTTCAGCACGCAATTGCAGCCGTCCCTGCAGATCGCTGAGCTCGGAGAAGGTCTTGTTACCGACATGGAGAAGCACGGCATCCTTGATCTGCGGCATGCGCTGGTTCACCTCGGTAGCCACACCCGGACTTTCGACTTCAAGGGTGATGGCCGCCTTGAGGTAGCGCGTTTCAGCGTCATCCAGGATATTGACAATGAAGCTTTCAATATTCACCATCGGCCCGACCTCCTTGGCCTGGCGTTCCAGCAGCGCCTGCTCCTGTTCAGGGGTCAGATCCGGTTCCTTATTGCTCAAAAACAGGTAGGCACCGATAGCAACGCCGATCAACAAGACCGCGACCACGGCAATAATGATGATCAGCTTCTTTTTTGAGCCACCTGTGTCTTCTTTGCTTTTTGCAGCGTCTTTGGCCATTGTTTCACCTTTTTCGCGATAATTTTATTCTCAGCGGACGTAACAATCTCTTGTCAGAAAGGCGCCTGATCGGTGACATCAAGCAGATAGGGCAGCTCCTGCTGGGGGTCACCCTGGCTCTCCAGAACAAATTCAACCCGCCGGTTCAACGCCCGTTCCCGCTCACTGTTATTGGGAAACAGCGGCTTGTGCGAACCATAGCCGGTTGCCGACAGGCGGGTCAGGGGCAACAACTGATTGCTGGCCATAAAGCGCAGAACCGATACGGCCCGGGCGACGGACAGATCCCAGTTGGCCAGATCATTACCGGCATCATCCGTATGCCCTTCAATCTTCATATTCAACGGCAGGGGACGCACCAGCTCGGCGACCTGGCGCAGAACCGGCTCAGCGTCGGGACTCAAGGTCGCCTGCCCGATCCCGAACAGCACCGCCTCGTCGACGCGCAGAATCACCGCCCCGCGGTCCTTTACCAGTTCGATCTTCCGATCGAGCCTGAGTTCCCTGATTTTCGTGCGAATGCGCCGGTAAACCCGGGCGGTAAAATCATCATCCACCGGTGAGTAGGTAATTACCCGCGGGGGGGAGATTTCTGTGCGATCACTGCTGGCAAGCACCCCGAAAGCACCGGCAAGGGAATCGCTGGCCTGGGTAAACTTGATCTGATCCAGGGTCGCCATGGACAGCAGCAACACAAAAAAAGTCAACAGCAGGGTCACCATATCACTGAAGGTCACCATCCACATGGGAGCGCCGGGCTGTTGTTTTTTCTGTTTTTTCGGCATGACCGCCTCGATACGGCTTAATTAAAGTTGCTCTGACGCTCTTTCGGAGCGATAAAGGCGTGCAGCCGCTGCTCCATCAACCGCGGATTCTCCCCTTCGAGAATCGCCTTCATCCCCTCGGTCACCAGGGTTTTGTTCAGCACTTCACTGGCCGACCGCAGTTTCAGCTTGCCGGCAATGGGACTGGCGACAATATTGGCGATAATCGCGCCGTAAAAAGTGGTTAACAGGGCAACCGCCATAGCCGGACCGATAGTCGAAGGGTCATCCATGGTCTGGAGCATCTGCACCAGGCCGATGAGGGTACCGATCATCCCCATGGCCGGGGCGTAGGCGGCAATGGTCGCGAAGATGTCCGCGCCCTTGTCGTGACGCTCCATCACGTATTCAATCTCTTTTTCCAGCATTTCCTTGAGGGCTTCCGGTTCCTGACCGTCAACCGCCATCTGCAGCCCTTTGAGAAAAAACTCATCGCTGATTTCATTCATCACCGACTGCAGGGACAGAATCCCCTCTTTCCGCGCTTTTCCAGCATAACGAATCAAACGTTCAATAATATCGGTGGGTGATTGCGCCTTGTGAAAGAAAGCCTTGCGGGCGACATTAAAGGCCCCCATGATGTCACCAAAGGGGAAGTGAACGAGGACCGTACCCAGGGTACCGCCGATAACAATCGTCAGAGCCGCCAGGTCAACAAAGACCATCAGGGAACTGCCCTGCATGATGGCGCTGACCATCAGGCCGAAAGCGGCAATCAAACCAAGAATTGTTGCCAGATCCATACGCGTCCTCAACGATATATTAGGTCAAAACAACGGCTCACAAAATAGCATGTCAGCACTGTCAATTCCTATGTTATCCGACAAAAAATTGTCAACGGCTAACCTAGCAGAGACTATGCCAGAATCCCGCCAAAGACCAAAGGTTTTTCCTTTAATCCGGAAAAAACGCCTGTTAAGAGGAAAATCTTCGTCCGCCCCAATAAAAAAGGCCACCGGAAAATATCCAGTGGCCCTTGCCAGCTTGCTTTGTCAGTTTTTTGACGAAACAGAATCAGCGCTTCAGGTTGATGACCTCTGCCAACATTTCATCGGTGGTGGTGATGGTTTTCGAGTTGGCGGAAAAACCCCGCTGGGTAGTGATCATCTTGACGAACTCCCCGGCCAGATCGACATTGGAGAGCTCCAGAGCATTGGTGAAGATACTCCCGACCCCGGAACCGACCGTACCAACAACTGGTACGCCAGAGGTAGTGCTCTGGGCATACATATTGTTGCCGATCTTGGTCAGGGCATTGGGGTTGGTAAATTTCGCCAGAGCCAGCTGCATCAGTTTGCGCGGCGTGCCGTTGGAGAAGTTGCCGATGACATAGCCTTCTTCATCGATACTCAGCTTGACTAGGGTCCCGGTGCCGTAGCCATCCTGCTCCTGGGATACCACCACAGACGGGCTGGCATACTGGGTAGTCTGCATGTCGATGGCAATCTGCTGATCCTGAACAGCGCCATTTGCCCACTGTAAAGCATCAGGGATGGTCACAGCTTTTGGCTTGGGAAAAACAGGGTCACTGGTTGTGTCACCAGCAACCGAGTACAACTCTTCCTCATTTAATGTATTGGTATCATCATAAGAACCAACTCTGATTAAGTTACCACTCTCATCAAAAGTCAGGGTCCCGCGGCCAACAGTACTTAGCTCACCTGATGTTCCTCCGAGAATTTCTCCTCCATCGACAACTGCATTCCACTCCCACTGCTGGTCATCGGTTTTGGTGAAATAGGTGGTCATCAGATGAGTACTGCCGAGGCTGTCGAAGACCTGAATCGATGTCGCGTAATTCGAAGTGCCGGAAGGATTTGCCGGATCAAAATACAACGAAGCTGGCGCTGCCGGGGCTGGAGCAATTGCAGGTATTGTTTGAGCATCTGAATTGAGGTTGGTATTGAGATCGATGTTGGCGGTCGGCCCCGACTGGGTAAACGAATTCGTATTCACCCAGACGGGCTTGAGGTCGCCAACGGTGTTACCATTAGCATCAAGGTCATAACCCATAACATTGTAGCCTTCAGGGTTAATCAGATTGCCCGTTGCATCAAAACGGAAGGCACCGGCACGGGTATAGTTGTTCCCTGCGTTACCTGACGCCGGATCACTGACAATAAAAAAACCCGCCCCTTCGATGGCCAGGTCGGTATTGGTTTCGGTGTTCTCAAAGGTCCCCTGGCTGAAGATGTTATCGACAATGGACAGCCCGACACCACGCCCCACCTGGGAGGCGCCGCCGGAACCAGAGACCTGGCTGGAGAGCAGGTCGCCAAAAATCGCCCGACTTGATTTAAAACCGACAGTATTGGCATTGGCGATATTGTTACCGATAACGCTCATGGCGTTGGCGTTGGCCGTAAGACCACTGACCCCACTGTAAAGAGAACCTGATACTCCCATGATCTGACTCCTTGTGT
>CALFFB010000081.1 GCA_937958075.1 uncultured Geobacteraceae bacterium
CACATTCTGAAAATAACCTGCCAGTTTTTATCAGCTCAGTGTGGGAACTAACAGCTGGACCTCGAACAGGTCATCCGGGAACACCAGCACTGTGTCCGGGTGGATGACCTGCTTGGCCAGGCGGATCAGGGTTTCTGTGACGGTCTGTATCGTGCTCAAGGGACGCCTCCGTTTTCTGCCTGGTTACTTACCGGAAGCGCTGGCGATGTGTCGGAGGCTCAGAGCGGAGGGTACTGCGGAGGGGCTCTTTCTTCAGCATCAACAGTTTTTCAAAAAAACTGGTTGACAAATCCCGTACAAGGAATAAAGATAGTAATCAATTACTCACTTTCATGGAGGCTTATATGAACTCATCAAACAAACATCTTCCGGCTGAGGAACGACGGGCAGTGACGGTAGAGGCGGTGGTCGAGTTGGCTGGTGAACAGAACCCGAGCGAGATTACCACGGCTGCCATAGCCAAACGCATGGGACTGACCCAGGGCGCTCTTTTTCGTCATTTCCCAAACAAGGATGCCATCTTACAAGCTGTTATGGAATGGGTGGCCGAACGATTAATGTCCCGCATTGAAAAAGCAGTTCATGCAGAGCCCTCTCCTCTTGCCGCACTCGAAAGCATGTTTATGGCGCATGTGGACTTTATAACAGAGCACCCCGGTATTCCCCGTATGTTGTTTGGTGAATTGCAACGATCTGAGGAAACCGCGCCCAAGCGGATGGCGCAAACGCTCATCCGCCGTTATGGGGAGCGCCTCAATCGTTTGTTTGAACAAGGAAAGGCCTGCGGTGAGCTTGATGGGAAACTTGATAACGAGGCTGCGGCCACGCTCTTCATCGGCACTATTCAAGGATTGGTCATGCAATCGTTGATAGCTGGAGATGTCAGCCATATGCGTCGCAATGCACCGAAAGTTTTTGCCATCTATCAACGGGGCATCAGGAGTGCATCATGAAAAAATTGCCCTTCCAAAAACGTACCTTGGCGCTGATAGCTGTGCTTTTTCCTCTGCTTGCGCTTTTTGTCTATGTGGCCTTGCGTTCGGGGCCGCTTGCTCCGGTATCAGTTGTATTAGCCACCGTCGAGAACAAGAGCATCTCACCGAAACTATTCGGCATCGGAACCATTGAGGCTCGTTACACCTACAAAATTGGCCCAACGTTTGCGGGGCGAGTCAAACGCTTGGACGTACACGTAGGTGAGCGTGTCAAGGCCGGGCAAGTGCTTGGCGAAATGGACCCGGTCGACCTTGATGAACGTATCAGGGCTCAAGATGCCACGCTGAAACGTGCAAACGCTCAGTTAAACGAAGCGCAGGCGCGTAAGGATTATGCGCAGACACAGGCTTTACGTTACGAGCAGTTACTTAAAGCGCGGTCCACCAGTGAGGAAGTGGTAGCCACTAAACAACAAGACCTCTTGGTTGCGAAAGCAGGGCTGACTGCGGCGCGAGAGGAACTATCTCGTGTACGTGCAGAACGAGAGGCATTAGAGGCGCAGCGCAGCAATTTGTCTCTGGTTGCGCCAGTTGACGGCTTGGTCGTTTCGCGTGATGCCGACCCGGGAACCACCGTGGTTGCAGGTCAGGCTGTCGTAGAGCTGATCGACCCGAGCACCCTGTGGGTCAATGTCCGCTTCGATCAAATTCGTGCGCGAGGTCTCGCCGCAGGCTTATCAGCCCAGATCACATTACGTTCTCAGGCAGGTGAGCTGCAGGCTGGACGTGTACTGAGAGTCGAACCCCTGGCAGACGCGGTAACGGAAGAAACACTGGCCAAGGTTGTCTTCGATCAAATTCCTGATCCGCTGCCACCTATCGGCGAACTGGCCGAAATCACTATTACCTTACCGACACTTGCGGCAACACCGGTTGTCCCAAATGCCGCTATCCATCATAAGGATAGCAGACTGGGCGTGTGGCAGGTCACTAATGGCGATCTTCGCTTTACAGCAGTTTCACTGGGGATTACCGATTTGGAGGGTCGTGTTCAAATACGAGAAGGGCTCAAGCTTGGTGACCAAGTAGTGGCCTACAGCGAAAACGCCCTGAATGAGCATAGCCGGATTCACGTCGTTGACCATATTCCGGGGGTGACGCAATGATCAGCTTGGCAGGACGCGACATCATGCACTCCTGGGGTAAGTTCGTCTTCACCGGTATGGGTCTTGGGCTACTCATCGGCATCACACTGTCTATGGCAGGGATTTATCGTGGCATGGTGGATGATGCCAAAGTGTTGCTCGACAATAGCGGTGCTGATCTCTGGGTGGTACAGAAGGACACTCTTGGTCCCTACGCTGAGTCATCAAGTCTCTACGATGATATCTGGCGCGGGATTCGAGGCATGCCTGGGGTGGAGCGGGCGGCAAACATCACTTATCTCACCATGCAGGTGGGAAAACAAGATGGTGACGTACGTGCCATGGTTACTGGCGTCACTCCTGGAGAACCTGGGACACCCGGGTGGCCGCCATATCTAGTCGCGGGTCGCCAGATTACTCGGAGTCATTACGAGGCCGTCGCCGACATAGCTTCCGGATTTAAACTTGGCGACCGAATCCAGATCCGCCGCAATCACTACACCATAGTCGGCCTGACCAGAAGGATGGTCTCTTCCAATGGCGACCCGATGGTGTTCATTCCTCTTAAAGACGCCCAGGAAGCACAGTTTCTCAAGGATAATGATGCCATCCGAGAGCAACGTCGACGCACGGCCGAGAACCCTGCTTTCAACAGACCCGGAGTGCCAGGCCTGCTCGATGCGGTTATTGCCTCGCAAAGCACCAACCCCTACGTCAATGCGGTTTTGGTGCGGGTTGAACCGGGCCATGCCCCGGAAGAAATCGCTGAGTCGATCCGCCGCTGGAAGCGCTTAACCGTCTATACCCGCAGCCAGATGGAGGAGATTTTGGTTGGTAAGCTGATCGCTACCTCCGCCAGACAGATCTTCATGTTTCTGGTGATCCTTTCGATTGTCAGCTCCGCCATTGTGGCCTTCATCATCTACACACTGACACTCGGGAAAATTCGTGAAATTGCTGTCTTAAAACTGATTGGCACTAAAAATCGCACCATTGTCGGTTTGATCATGCAACAGTCCATCGCTTTAGGTTTGATCGGCTTTGTGGTGGGTAAGATTTCGGCAACGTTATTGATGGCGCCAATCTTTCCCAAATATGTGCTGCTGCAACCACTCGACTCCGTTATGGGTTTTATCGCCGTGGTTATGATCTGCGTACTGTCGAGCATTATCGCCATTCGTGCCGCGCTCAGAGTCGATCCGGCCGAAGCCATAGGGGGCTGACATGACTGCTAAAGGTATTCGTATCCAGGGGTTAAAAAAACGTTATGGAAGTGGCGATACCGCCGTTGATGCCCTAAAGACCGTCGACATGCACGTTGCGCCGGGCGAGGTCGTTGGACTGATAGGTCCTTCTGGATCTGGCAAAACTACGCTCCTTAAATGTTTGGGAGCAGTGATCGAGCCGACCGCCGGAAAAATGATACTCGGAGATGACGTCATTTATGATGACGGCTGGAAGGTCAAAGATCTTCGTGCTTTGCGGCGGGACCGGATAGGCTTTGTATTCCAAGCACCTTATCTGATTCCTTTCCTCGACGTCACCGACAACGTCGCCCTTCTGCCCATGCTGGCGGGAATGCCAAATGCCGAGGCGCGTAAACGGGCAATAGGATTGTTTAGAGCGCTTGATGTGGAGCATCGCGCCAAGGCCATGCCATCTCAACTCTCTGGTGGAGAACAGCAGCGAGTGGCTATTGCACGTGGCTTGGTGAATCGTCCCCCGGTAATACTGGCCGATGAACCGACCGCTCCGCTTGATAGTGAGCGCGCCCTGGCCGTAATCCGGATCTTGAACGATATGGCCAAAAAATTCGAGACCGCCATTATTGTCGTCACCCACGATGAAAAAATCATTCCCACCTTCAAACGCATATATCACATCCGTGACGGGGTAACCTATGAAGAAGAAGGCGAAGGACGTGGTTTCGAATGAGATCAATACAGAAAGGTATTCAGAATGACAAAAGACGTCTGGCTTAAACGAATCGCATTGGTTGTGCTCATGACTATTGTAACCGCAATCAGTTCTGCAACGTGGGCCGAAGAGAACGATAGTGCAGTCAAAGCGCTCTCGCTGAGAAATATCATGCAGGAATTGAGCAATAACATGCAGATAGTGACTGATGCCATTTCCAGAGAGGACTGGGAACAGGTGGCGGGAACTGCGTCGCAGATTGCCAACCATCCACAGCCGCCGATAGCAGAGAAGATGCGCATTTTAGGTTTTGCAGGTTCCAATGTGAGCAAATTCAAAAGTTTTGACGAGCAGACACATCAAGCCGCAAAGGAATTAGAAGAAATCGCCATGAGAAAAGACGGTAAAGGGGTGATAGCACAGTTCGCAACACTCCAAAAAAGTTGTCTCGCTTGTCACCAGAGTTTTAGAAAAACATTCAAGGAGCATTTTTATGGGAAATAATAATATGGTTGTTCATTATGCTCTAATAGGAATGTGTCTTCTGACGTTGGCAGGATGTGCTGTTGGGCCTGACTTCCAGCGCCCGGCACCCCCTGATGTGATTGGTTATACTCCCACCCCGCTGGCTACAAATTTGAATTCCTCCCCTACCACGCTGGGTGATCCACAAAACATTATTAAGGCAGAACGACTAACAAAACATTGGTGGCGAGCGATGGGTGCCGACAAACTAGACATGCTCATCAGCGAGGCCCTGGAACGTAATCCAACCCTGATGGCGGCAGAGGCTACTTTGCGTCAGGCGCAGGAACTTTACGCGGCGAGGGCTGGTTCGACGCTTTATCCACAATTAGAGGGCAACTTGGGTGGCCAGCGCCAACGCTTCAATCCTGGAACATTAGGACAAACCGGAGAAGCACGGGAATTCAGTCTCTACAACGCTGGCGTGGGTGTTCGCTATACATTTGATCTGGCCGGGGGCAATCGTAGGGCGTTGGAAGCTCTGGCTGCCCGGAGCGATTATCAGCAGTTTCAATTGGAAGGCGCTCGTTTGACATTGGTGGCAAATATCGTCACAACGGCCATCACTCAGGCAAGCCTGAAAAGGCAGGCTGAAATTATAGAAAACATCTTGAAATCGCAGGAAAACCAACTCGAACTAACCCGGGAATGCATTCGTCTTGGTCATGGAGAACCGGACGATGCGTTAGTCCTGCAGACACAGTTGGAGCAAACGCGCGCCAAACTGCCGCCGTTACGTTATCAACTTCAACAAAACGAACATTTTTTGGCCGTTCTTGTGGGTAAAGCTCCAGGAGAGAGCTTGTTGCCGTCGTTTACCTTGGAGGATTTCACCTTGCCGCCGGAGTTGCCATTGTTAATTCCCTCTGAACTGGTGCGTGCAAGGCCGGATATTCTCGGTGCTGAAGCGTTGCTGCATGCCTCTAATGCAGAATACGGGGTCGCAATATCGAAACTATATCCCCAACTCAACCTTAGTGCCGATCTTGGATCGCAGGCACTGACGACCGGTGCGTTATTCGGCGGTGGTTCTGCTGTTTGGAGTCTGGTGGGGCAGCTGACACAACCCCTGTTCAATCCAGGCTTGCCCGCTGAAAAGAGAGCAGCTCTCGCCGCTTTCGATGCGGCTGCTGCAAACTACCAGTCCGTTGTTCTGGAAGCTCTTCGCAACGTAGCTGATGTACTGAGGGCATTGGAGAATGATTCAAAAAGGCTGGAGGCTCTTTCTGCCGCTGATTCCGCTTCAGGGAAGTCTCTAGAGTCGACACAGCGTCGGTATAGGCTTGGAACTGCAAGCTATTACGATCTGCTTATCGCACAGCAGCAACGGCTTCAAACCGAACTCGATCTGACAGAAGGCCAGGCAAAACGGCTGGTCAACACTGCCGCTTTTTACCAGGCGATGGGCGGCGGATTAAATGGCATTACCGGAAGCACTGGCGATGTGTCGGAGGCTCAAAGCGCGGAGCGGATCGCCTCGCGATAGTTCTGGAGGATCTGCTCGCGGTACTTATCCATCACCGGATGCAGAAAGGGTCTGGCGGGGATGACGATGGTCGCGCCGTTCGGATGTTTGATGGTGGCCCCGTACTCCATGACGGCACCGATGTTCACCATGTCTTCACCGTCCTTGTTGACGGTGCCGCGCAGCAGGCCGACGAACGCCTTGTCGGCCATGATCTTCTGGGTGATGGCGTTGACGAGAAAGCCGGTGTCGATGAGCGCCTTGCTTGAGCCTTTGCGCTCGATGGTGCTTTCGGCGAGTTTCACGAAGGCCTGTCCGCCCGGGGCCTGGGAGCGAATCCCCCGCTGGATCTCGCGCACCAGAAAAAGGGCGTTGCGGATCGTGGCCTGACGCAGGGCCGTGGCCAGGCGCGGCCCCATGCCGGTGGTCAGCTTGGCGCGGGCCTTGTCCCAGTCACCGGTCCGCCTAACGCCCATTGAGCTTCACCAGTTGCAGGTTCTTGTGAGTGACGGTGCCGAAGAAGTGTTCTTCTTCCACACTCTGTATGCGATAGGTTTCCCTGTCTGCGGCCAGGCGGTCTTCACCCCGGACATCGGCATTCGGAAGGACACAGGCGAGCGCGTCGATCTTGCCGCTCAACTCCTCCGGCGGGGTTTCGTTCAGTTCGAGGGGGATGACGGAGATTTCCGTGTATTCGGCATCGTCGGTGCCGTAGAGCCGCTCGCCGGGAACCACGCGCAGGACGCGTGCGGTCTGGCCCGAGGAGAGGATCAGCCGGGCGACGTCGGCCACGGCTTCGGCGCGTTCCCGGTCATTCAACAACATCGAGGTCGATCCCTTGTTCGTAGATGACCGGCGTAAGGCCGCTCGGAGTCAGGATGTAGGCTTCCTGATCGAGCTGGGTGGCCGGACGCAGCTCGGTGAGCCGCTGGCGGTAGTCGGCGAGCAGATCGGCCTCGAGCTTGGCCCAGTGGCCGGGCTGGCCGGTTTTGTCCACCCGCTTGTCGCCGCTGGAAAAGGAGAAGGCGTTGGCGGTGGCCGAACGCATGACCTGGCAGGCGTGGATCTGCGCCATGATCACCAGGAGCTCGCGGACCTCGCCGGTGGGATCGGGGGTAATCTCTCCGGCCGTGATCGTCAGCGATTGGTCGAGGTCACGGCCGACACGGAAAACGGCCTTCCGGACGCACCTCTCCAGAGTCTGATCCTCGAAGAGAGATGCGCCCGGATCGGACAGGTCGAGCCGCAGGTCGGCGATCAGCTCACTCAGCAGCACCTTGCAGGCCCTCCAGACGGCTCTTGAGCGCGTCGATCACCGTGCGGCGTTTTTCGGTTTCCATGTAGCCTTTGAGGGTCTCCGGATTGGCCTCCTCGTTGACCTTGGAGATGGCGTCGGTGGCGGAGAGCTTGCTCAGGTCCACCGGTTCCGCGTCCTGGTCGGGCTCTGGAGGGGCGAGCGGTTCCTGCTTCGGTTTGTCGGCCATGGCCAGGCGGCCGTTCTTGAGCGCCGCCTGGATCTGCTTGGTGAGGCGTTCCACCTCGACCACCTGGCCGGGCTTGAGTTTCAACCCGGCGTCGGGGATCACCAGAACGCCGGGACGGATGTTCTTGATTCGATTCATCTCACGTCACCTCCCGGATTACGGAACCAGTTTGACCTTGGCCATGATGTCAGGGCGGGTAATGCCCTGGCCGATCTCGGACCACACCAGCCAGCCGGTCTTGAAGCGGGTTTTCTGATCGATGGACTCCGTCTTCAGGTTTTCGCGCACCGGCATCTTTCCGACCTCTTCATCCGGGACGATGATGATCTCGTCCAGCGGCATGGAGGCGGTCAGCAGAATGCCGCCGGTGCCGTAGTTCTTGATGACACCCTTCTGGCGCAGCTCGAGCTTGGTCTGGGGATCGAGGTTCCAGCCGCGCATGTCGTTGAACCGGCGGCCGCGCATGACGATGTACTTCACCGACAGCTCCAGGTCCTCGATGATCGAGATGGCTTCGTTCAGCGCCTCTTCGGTGAGCAGGTCGCCGGTGACCTCGATGGTGTTGGTCGCCGGGATGGCCGAGGAGAGCACCGAGATGGTGCGGCGGTCCATCTCCTTGCGGATGGCGTCGGCGGCGCTGGTCTGGATGTCCATCAGCGTGCCGATGTTGCCGTTCTTGAGAACGGAAACGTCCACCATCGGGTTGGAGTGGATGCGGTTGGTGGGGAACTCGACCTCGTCCTTGCCCACCTCCTGCTCCTGGGCGTCGCCGTCCTTGCTGATCCAGTGGGCCTTGACGGTCGGTTTCTTCTGGTAGACCGGACGTTCGCCCTTGGGCAGCGTGTGCTTGGTGAGCAGCAGCGAGGAGATCTCCTTGCG
The DNA here is from genome assembly GCA_937958075.1 of uncultured Geobacteraceae bacterium. GTDB lineage: Bacteria > Desulfobacterota > Desulfuromonadia > Desulfuromonadales > Geopsychrobacteraceae > Pelovirga. The sequence goes on from CALFFB010000081.1 coordinate 8,351, forward strand.
TTTGATCTCCTGTTCGATGGGCGCGGCGATGGCGGCGGCAAGCGCCCGCATGCCTTCGGGCGACTCGAGAGCCTCGCTCATGAGCCGCGCCATGGTTTCCATGTACTCCTGGGAGTGGATCTTCAACTGATTGGTTTTCATGTGCGTTGGCTCCTTGGGTTAGACGAGCAGGCGGAATTTGAGGACGCCGCTCTGTACGGAAATGGCGTGGGCGACGACGTGCTCTCCGGCCGCGACGCCGTTGGTCAGGCGACCGCCCGCCGAAACTTTCAGGTCGTCTCCGGCGACGACGGTCCCTTCGAAGGCGTCGGTCTCGTAGACGCCGCCGTCGCAGTAGATGCCGGGCATTTCGCCACCGGCGTAGTCCTTGATCAGGATGCCGAAGGAGCGCTTGGTGGGATCGGTGTTGACGGCGAACAGGTCGTCGCCGACCACGCGGACCACCTGGCCGAGCTGGCCGTCGCCCTGGATGTGGCCGTCGCCATAGGCGAGGCTGCGGTGACACGGATTGATGAATGACATGGTGTTTCCTCCTTATGCGTTGATTTCCGAGTGTTCGGGAGAGTCCTCGCCGACACGGTTGCGGTAAGCGGCCATGAACCCGTCGCGCAGGCGGTCCTCGAGCGATACCTTGCGGTCGTCCACATCGTGGGGCCGGACACCGGCGTCGCTGCGTAGCGGGGTTTCCGTCGATGCTTTGGCGGCGGGCTTGCCGCCCTGGTCGCTGTCGGCGGGTTTCTCCTCCTTGTCCTTGTCCGCTTTTGCCGATTTAGGCAGGCGCTCGTAAGCAGCCTCGGTGGCGGCGAAGGCTTCGTCGGACAGTTCGGCCAGGCGTTTAAGTTCGGCTTCCCGGTCCTCCTCGGAAGCAAAGGAGAGCCCTTGTTTCTCCAGACGGGTGAGCAGCTTTTTGGCCCGGGAGCGGCAGGCGGCCGCCTTTTGTTCGGCTTCCAGTTCCTGGACGC
>CALFFB010000082.1 GCA_937958075.1 uncultured Geobacteraceae bacterium
GCACCGTCACCGCCGGGTCCGGCCGTTGTTGCGGCGCCTGGCCGGTGTCGGATTGGCAACCCGTCAGAAACAGGGATAGTATCAGAATTGCGGTACCAAGGCCGGAAATAGACCGGAAAGTCATCATATAGGTTGCTCCGTATCAGGCGAAAAGGTTGTCTGCCGGGCAGCATGGAGAATGGTGCGAGCAGTGAAAGAACAGTTGCTGATAATAGGTAACGATGTTAACATACATTCTTGTATGTTTGTAAAGGGAAAAGTCAGACTTTTCATAAGTGCTCAGCTCGGTTTTGAACTCTTGAATCATACGACTTTTATCTGTATCCGGCAAACTGCCGGCAACGGGAGGACAGCTGTGAGACGCTCAAGGGAAGATGCCCGGGAAACACGCAGAAAGATTATTGAAGCGGCACAGAGGGTGTTTTTCAATCAGGGGATTGCCCGCACCACCCTGGAGCAGATCGCCCGCGCCGCCGGGGTCACCAGGGGAGCCATCTACTGGAATTTTGAGAACAAGGCGGATCTGATCAACGCCGTTCACGCGGAGATCCAGATGCCGGCGGAGGAAATTCTGCTGCAGATTCTCGCGGAAGATACCCCCGAAGCCCTGAAAAGACTTGAAAAACACTGTGCTGATTCCCTGGTGCAACTGCATACGGATGAGCATATTCGGCAGGTGTACAGTATTTTACTCCTCAAATGTGAACATTCTGAAGAAACCCGGCTACTCAATGACCGTTTGCGTGAGTCAAAAATCAGAATAACACAGAACCTGAAAATGTTTTTCGCGCGTCTGCAGCAGGCCGGGCATATCAGCCCCGATGATGAGCCGCGGCTGCTGGCGGCGGGTCTGTACGGCTTCATGCTCGGTCTTTACAGCGACTATCTGCGCTATCCCGACCTTTACCGGATGCCGGAGGATGGAAAAAACCTCGTCAGGTGCTTTTTCAAATCCTTTTCCGGTGCCTGACAACAATGCTCAAGGGCGACAGGGTCGTGAGGTGATCGTGAATTTTTTATTGGTCGGGTCACAGTGAATGTCAAACTGAAGATATGAGCATTTAAAGATGGCCTTCCAGGTCCATTCTTTCATGCAGAATGCGGATGACTTTGATGCCAACGGTAGTCTGTTCGCGGTAAAAGATGAGGTGCTGACCTGTGGGAAATTTGCGGTACCCGGAACGGATCTCGTCACAACGCTGGCCTTGCTGCGGGTTTTCTGCCAGAGCATGGAAACAGCGGTCCAGCAGGGCAAGGTAGTAACGGCGCTGGCCTCGCCCCCAATGTTCTTGAGTATAGCGACCAGTCTCGCGCAGATCCTCAAGGGCTTGCTTTGTCAGTGAAAATGCCGGCATCAGCCCGTGCTCGCATCAAGCTCACGATTGAGACTATCCAGGCAATAATGTGCCGGACCACTCTGTTCGCCCTGAATCAAGGCATTGCGTAAAATTTTAAGCTTTGTTTCACGCTCTTCAAGCAACCGCAGCCCGGCACGAATCGCTTCACTGGCAGAGCCGTAGCGACCGTCCTCAATGGCATGAATAATAAATTTTTCGTAGTGTTCGCCTAAAGTCACACTGGTGTTTTTTTTCATGATGTCCTCCTCTGGGAAGCTGACACCATTCTATAATATTTGTTGGTACTTTTCCAGTTCGCTCACAGCTCTTCTTTTCGAGCCAGAAATGGCAGAGAGCACAGTCCCGATGGCGAGGGGGAGAAAGAACAGGATCAGGCTCATTTCAGGGAATGCGATACAACGTCCATGGGCGAAGAGCCCTTTTCATGGAATCCTGATCCTGTGTTTGAAATGTGATCAATCAGTTTCCAATAAAATTCAGTACAGGAATGACGTCCTACCTGACGTGACACTCCTTGCAACTGGTCGGGCCCTGCTGCTGTTCCTTGTGGCAGCTGATGCACAGCCCGTGGAATGCGTCCTTGCGTTGTTTCTGGTCGATGCCCTGCACCGCGTCGTGACAGCTGGCACAGTCGATCAAGCTTTCGTGACTGGCGTGATTAAAGGTAACGGTACCCATTTTCGTCGGATACTGCAGTTCTGCCGGAGCACCGCTGTCGGCAGTGGCCAGGGTGGCGGCAAGACTGATGAGGCTGATGGTGATGGCGAGCAGAGTCATTTTTTTCATGAGAAAACCTCCCTTGGTGTGTGATGTGACCGTTAGTGGTCAGTTGCGGAAAGTTTTCCACGAACAGGAGGATAAAACATCAGACATCTGGTCAAACATCACCCGATGTCGGGTCGATGTCATGATATATCAGGAAGTTGGGCTGATCTTTAGGGTGAGCTGAGGAGCCGGACAGGCTAGCCGAACACCGACCATTCGGTCATTTCCGCCAACATCTGCATGGCTTCGGTGCCGAGATGGGAGTTGCCGGCCGGGGTCAGGCCGGGAGACCAGACGGCAATGGAGGCCTTGCCCGGGACAATGGCCAGAATGCCGCCACCGACACCGCTCTTGCCCGGCAGACCGACCCGGTAGGCGAAATCCCCCGAGCTGTCATAGTGGCCACAGGTGAGCATCAGGGCGTTGATGCGCCGGACCCGGGCAGGGGAAATCAGCTGCGGCATGCCCGGCGCGTTGATGAGAAAGCGGCCGGCCAGGGCCAGCTGGCGACAGCTCATCTCGATGGCACACTGGTGAAAATAGGTGCCCAGGGTCAGCTCCGGTGAATGCTGCAGATTGCCGAAACTGCGCAGGAAGTGGGCCAGGGCAAAATTCCGGTGGCCGGTCTGTTTTTCCGACAGGGCGACGGCGTCATTGATGTAGATGGTGTCGTCATCGGCGGCATAGCGGACAAAGTTGATAAGCCCGGCAAGGGCTTCCGCCGGAGAACTGCGGGCCAGAATGACGTCGGTGACGACGATGGCGCCGGCATTGATAAAGGGATTACGGGGAATACCCTGTTCGCGTTCAAGCTGCAGAATGGAATTGAAGGCGGTGCCGGAAGGTTCGCGTCCGACCCGTTTCCACAGCTGCACCCCGACCCGGCCGAGGGCCAGGGCCAGGGTAAAGACCTTGGAGATACTCTGGATGGAAAAGGGGGTGTGGGCATCGCCGACACTGAAAAGCTGACCATCGGCGGTAGCGACGGCCAGGCCGAAGCGGTGCGGATCGATGGACGCCAGCTCCGGGATGTAGGTGGCGACCTCGCCACGGTCGCTGCGTTTGGCCATGGCATGGTATATATCGTCAAGTATCTGTTGGTGCACGGGGCTTGAGTTTCCTGCGGTACAGCGTGGCGGACCGATCCGGTTGCCGCACCGAACCTGAATCAGAGGGTGAGCAGATAGTTCGCCAGGGCGTCGATTTCCTCCGGGCTCAGATTGCCGGCAAAAGCCGGCATCATGTCGCCGCGTCCGTCGGTGATGCTGGTGCGAATGCTGTCGACGTCCCGGCCGTAGGTATAATCGCCGGTGAGGTCGGTGGCAAAGCCGCCCGAGCCGCCGGAGCCATGGCAACCGGCACAATTGGTGGTGTAGATAGCCGCCGCGTTGATGCCGCCGGCTTCGCCTGCCGCTGCCTGCTCTTCGGCGTCCGGCGCTTGTGCCGGGCTTTCCGGTGCGTGGGCCTGGGTGTAGGCCGCCATCTTTTGTTCAAACTCCCCTTCCGAACTCCAGCCACTCAGCAGGTAGTAGGCACAAAAAACAAGACCCCAGAGGATCAGTCCGTAAAACAGCAGGTTGAAGTAGACCGGTGGAGGCTGCCTGCGGTCTTCAACAATGCCGTCTGCATGTTCGTCATGCGAATCCTTGTGGTGCGATGCGGTCATGGGCGCGCCCTTTCTCTGATGCGGTCTTGCGGTTAGTCATCGTCCAGCATGCGGTACTTCGGAGCTTCCCCCTTCGTCCTGTTTTTGCGACGGTAGGTCCTGAAGACAATCAGGGCAAACACAACAAAAAGGCCGAAGGTCACCAGCAGATAGAGCAGGGAGGCCAGATCCATCACCTAGGGCTCCCCGGAGCGATCAACCTGCTTGATATAGTTGACCAGCTGCCATATCCGGTCCGGGCCCAGGCTCGCGTAGTCGGGCATGCCGCCGGCAGGGATGCCGTCGTAGATGATCTGGAACAGGGTGCTGTCATCATAGTTGGCGCCCACCAGTTCCGGCCCGATGCCGCCTTCAAGGTTGTTTCCGTGGCAGGCGGAGCAGTTGTTTAAAAACAGCTGCCGCCAGGCGGCCAGGGTCTGTTCGTCGGCATCGTTGTCGCTGTAGGGATTGGTCAACTCGCCGACAACTTCGGTGCGCGCGCTCTGCCGCCAGGGAATGTCGCTGCCGAGTTTCTGCATGTAGGCGACGATGGCGTCCATCTCATTTTTATCCTCCAGGGCAGCCATCTGCTCCTGGGTGTAGGGAAACCCGAGAACGGCCATTTTACGGCGGCTCATCTCGGGATCAAGGGGGTTGTCACGCAACCAGACATAGTCGGGCATGTTGCTTTTCGGCACCATGGAGCGGGCGGAATCCATGTGCTGATAGTGCCAGGCATCCGGATATTTGCCGCCGACGCGCGCCAGGTCGGGGCCGGTTCGCTTCGACCCCCAGAGGAAGGGGCGGTCGAAGACGAATTCCCCCGATTTGGAATAATCACCATAGCGCAGCACCTCTGCCACTAGGGGACGGACAGTCTGAGTGTGGCAATTGTTGCACCCTTCACGCATGTAGACATCGCGCCCTTCCTGTTGAAGGGGGGTATAGGGCACAACCTCCGCGATCCGGTCGGCTTCGGTATTGACCCAGAGAAAGGGCAGAACCATGGTGACGATGGTGCCGACCAGAATCGTCGCCGTGGCCAGCAGCATCAGCAGGATGGGTTTCTTCTCCCACATGATCAGACCCTCCCTTCCGCTTTGAGCAGGGCCAAAGAGGGATCCTCCCCTTTGTTGACGGTCATGTACATATTGTAGATAAAGACGAGGATGCCAAGGAGATAAATGAGGCCGCCACCGGCACGGGCCCACCAGTAGGGATACATTTCCACCATGGTCTCCATGAAGGTATAGGTCAGGCTGCCGTCAGCGTTCATGGCATTCCACATGCCGGCCTGGACAACGCCGGCGACCCACATGCTCACCGACCAGATGAGCTGACCGACAAGGATCAGCCAGAAATGCAGGTTGGCCAGGGGGATGCTGTAGACCTCGCGCCCGTACACGCGGGGCAGCAGGTAGTAGATGCCGGCAAAGCTGATCATCGATACCCAGCCCATGGTGCCCATGTGGATGTGGCCGGGTATCCAGTCGGTAAAATGAATGAAGGCGGAAAAGGTGCGGATCGCCTGCATCGGCCCCTGCAGGGTCTGCAGACCGTAAAAGGTGATACCGAGGATGAGGAACTTGACCAGGTAATTATCGCGCATCTGGTGCCACTGCCCGTTCATCGACAGATAACCGTTGATCACCGAACCCCAGGACGGCGCGATCAGCATGATGGAGAAGGCCATGGCCAGGGTCTGGATCCAGTCGGGAACCGGGGTCCAGAGCAGGTGGTGGGCGCCGGTCCACAGATACATGAAAATCAGCGACCAGAAAGCGATGATGGAAAGCCGGTGGCTGTAGATGGGCACCCCGGTGGATTTCGGCAGAAAGTAGTAGAACATGGCCAGGGGCGGCGCCGTCAGGGCCATGGCCACGGCGTTGTGGCCGAACCACCACTGGACATTGGCGCTGTTGGTGCCGGCGAAGATCGAATAGGACTTGAAGGCCGACACCGGCACCGTCAGGCCGTTAATGATATAGAGGATGGCGATGCCGATGATGGCGGCCATCATGTACCAGAGGGAGATGTACATCTGCTCCTCTTTGCGCTTCATGATCGTCATGATGATATTGACGCTGAAGGCCACCCACAAGACCACGACCATGATGTCCACGGGCCACTCCAGTTCATGATACTCATGGGTGGTGTTGAAGCCGAGAAGCAGGGTCACGGCGGCGGCGATGATGGTGGCGTTGAACAGCCACAGCTGAAATTTCGCCAGCCCCAGGCTCCACAATGGCGTTTTGCACAGGCGCTGGACAATGTAGAGGAACATGGCGAAGATGGTGCCGATCCCCCAGCCGTAAATACCGGCATTGGTGTGCAGCGGCCGCAGACGACCGAAGGTGAAATAGGGCGGATAGTTGAGGTCGGCATTGACCATCTGCAGCGACGCGATCACGCCGACCACAACCGCGACGACCCCCCACAGGATGCTCCAGTTGATAAAGCTCCTGACAATGTCAGTGTGATACTTCGGTTTTTCCATGGAGCCTCCTCGCGCGATGCGTTGCTCGCCCTGTCCATTGCCGGGGCAGGCGGCACCTTGTGCCGCTTTTCTGTTCCCTTGATACGCATAAAAACGGGTCCATTCTAGAGGATTAAGGGGGAATGTCAATTGACTTCGGCGGGTTGTCGAGCCTCCTTTTTTTCAGGGTGAAGATGGATTCCGGGCGAGAAATGCACATGAACGTTGTTCAGTTCATACATCTATGGTATTTTTACGTGTTGGGGGGGGGATGTGCCGGTTCAGTCGTTGCCGGCAGCTTGATATGCTGGCTGTGATGATTTTCCCGAAAGGACCTTTTATGCGCTGTTTTATGGTCGGATTGCTGCTGCTGATAACGGTGCCGGGTCTGGTTTGTGCGGACCCTCCGGTTATTGAGGATGTGCCGTTGATTGAATGGTACATGATCGATCTGCCACCCATCCAGAATGCCACCGGCGACAGTCGCGGTCTGGGTTATACCGATTTGATGCGCTGGCGGCTGATCGCCCGGCTGGATGGTTATCGGCATGTTCTGCGCAACTCCAACGTGCAACGGATGCTCAGCGATATCAAGACCAAGCCCAACATCTGCAATACCGCCTTCCTTAAAACCCCGGAGCGTGAAGCCTTTATGGCCTACGCTACCCCCCTTCACGCCCAGTTTCCCAATGGTGCGGTTGTCCTGAAATCGCGCCTGGCGGACGAATTCAGCCGTTACATCGAGGAGGATGTCCTTGATGTTCAGGCGCTGATTGAGGCGGGAGGTCGGTTGGTGGTACAGAGTGGTCGCTCCTACGGACGTGCCCTGGATCAGGTCGTGGCCGAGGCGGAAGAGCGCAAGCAGCTGATCGTGATTACCACCAATCGTCCGGTGGAAGGTAAAATCGGCCTGCTGGCGGCGCAACGGGCCGAGGTGGCTCTGCTCTATCCCTACGAATATTTCTTTTTTCTAGCCGATACGGTGTTGACGGACGACTATGAATTTTTTCAGGCCGCGGGTGAGACGGGCTATACCCTGAATCATCTGGCCTGTTCCCGCTCGGAACTGGGCGAAGAGGTTGTCGCGACCGTTGATCCTCTGATTCTGCGCGACAGGGACGGGTTCTTCGCGGCGGCCTACCGCAAATGGTTGCCGCCATCGATGCTGCCGCGCCATGCCGACCACCATCTCGATGCCTTTGGGGTGCCCCTGGAGGCCCATTCCAGCGTTATGCCGACGGCAGAGCAGGCCATTGCCGACTGCATGCTTAACGGCGGGGTCTGGTTTCAGGGAGACTGTCGCTAAAAAGGCAGGCCGTCTGTGCAAGGGTGTTGATCAGGGGGAGGGTTGTAGTGCCGCCGGGCTGATGTTTGCGACGGTCTGGTTGCGGCCGGAGTTTTTGGCGGCATAGAGATTCCGGTCGGCCCGCAGAAACAGATCTTCAAAGCGGCTGTCTTCTTTTTGCCATTGGCCGATACCGCAACTTAAAGTCAGCTTGAGCTGCTGACCCTTCTCGTCGGTTATGGTGGCGGTTCTCACCAGCTCATTGAGCCGATGGGCGACAATCTGAGCCTCACGACTGCCGATCCCCGGCAGCAGCAGTACGAATTCATCCCCGCCGAAACGCGCGACCACGTCGATCTCCCGTACCGCTTTGCGCATGCAGTCGGCAACGAGGCAGATGGCGCGATCCCCCAACTCGTGACCATGGGTGTCGTTCACCTGTTTGAAACTGTCAATATCACAGACAATCAATGACAAAGGGCTGTTGCTGCGGCGCGACAGGGCCATCAAGGTCCGGGCGTCGGTCAGCAGTTGCCGGCGGTTGGCCAGACCCGTCAGCGGATCCGTATGGGCCAGGGCCTCCAGTTGCTTGTTGGCG
>CALFFB010000083.1 GCA_937958075.1 uncultured Geobacteraceae bacterium
GCATCCGTTTTTAACCACCTTATTTGTAAAGAAACCTTTCAACCCCCCAGAGCAGACCCATAACCGCTCCAACAATCAGAAAAAATTTCAATCCGATCGCCAGGCTTTGACTCCAAGTATATTCTTTGGGCGCGTAATCAATCATCTGTTCGGATGTCGTTTTTGTCTCTGTGCCGGTCGACAATCCTGAATCTTTTTTGTTCATACGGTCTCCTATAGCACCAACGCAGAAAAATGGTGGATCACGACTCTAGGGCCACAGCGTTTATACACGCGTTCGTGCTGCATAAATCCAAAGAGATCACCAACTGAAACACCACAAATGCGGTGTTGTCAGGTTGACAAAAGCATAGGGTAAATACTGCGGTTCAGATTACAGGGTGAGGAGGAGCCCGGATGGAGAGGTTTGCGCGTCTGGTGTGATGTGCGCCGGAGATCGGTGCCAGGAGATAAAGTTCTCCGGCAATAGCAAGACCACTAAGGTCCGGTAAGATGCCCGGCTGGTCGTCAAGGTGTTCGAGGGGGCGCGTTTGTTCTTTGGCGCAACTGAAAAAAGGGTGATGACCTGTCGTCGCAAAAGAAAAATAGACTTTGGGGGCAGCAACTGCAATATCAACCGGCGCGTCTGCCCTCGACACTTCCGGTGTCACCGATGCCAAACAGAAGGCGATCAGGCCAGCCACGATGATCCAGAAGCGGTATTCAGCGATCTTCAGCATACAGTTCCGGCAAGCACGACGTTAACATCCGTTGCGATTTACTTGTGGATTGCGCCGGCCAGACCCTCCATCTTCCGGAGCAAAGCGACACCGTCAGTTTACTGCGAGCGGTGGGTAAAATCCAGCAGTCTTTCCTTGCGCCCTGTGCGCGTTTTTATCTATCGCAATGTTTTGCGGAAGAGACCTTCTCCATGTCAAAGCGTCACCGGCGTTTGGAATCCAGGTGGCTTAACAGCAAGAACGGAACAGGTGAGCTGATTTAAAATAGCTTCGGCAGTATTGCCAATAATCAGTCCGGAAATGCCGGTTCGAGCGACCGTTCCCATCACGACGAGATCCGCCTGTAGTTCCGCGGCAAAAGGTGCTATCACCCTTTTGGCCGAACCTTTGAGCAGATGAAAACCGGGAGCGAGCTTATTGTAAGCATCGGTACCGATACGACCGCACAAAGCTTCTCCCAATCCATGTAGTCCCTTATTGTGCAATGATTCCTGGTTTTGAACATGAGTAGCAATACCCTGTGTCGAGATGGCACCGTGAGCCATCATGGCCGTTTCAGCATAAGCTTCCCAGGCATGAACCAGATGGAGTGAAGCGCCATCAGCCAGAGCAAGAGTAGCGGCATAATCAAGAATTGTGTTGTTGAATGGCTGTTCAGATGCGGCCTGCTGCAATGGATCGAAATCAATGGCAGCTAATATGCTGGCGTACTTTGGTTTTTCGGGGGATTTCATAAGCCATAGAGGACAAGGACACTTGCGCAGTAGATGCATATCTACGCTGCCAAACAAGCCCCTCAAGACATCGGTATTTTCCGCCGGCTTGATCACCAGATCGTAGTCATTCCGTAAAACAGAACGAATGATCTCAAGAAAAACGGTTCCGGATAATATCTTGACCTGAATATTGATGCGTTTCAGAAACGGCCCAACCCAACGTTCCAGATTGCTCCGGTAAAAGGTTTCTCTATCCGAAATGCCGGCAACAGGATTGGGGGAAATCACTTGAACAACGGTCAGTTCTGCCTGATTGTTTTCTGCTACCGAGACAGCGCGTGCCAGCTCTGATGATTGATCGGCTGTCTCTTCCACTACGTAAAGAATATTTTTGAATGGGTTCACAATTCACTCCATTTAAGTTATGCCGTTGATGCTCCTATCTGTTCAAAAATCCTCGGCAGGCGGAAAGAGAACGAGTTTTTCGATTTCTCTCGCCGCTTCTGTATCCGCCAGAACCAGCAGAGCATCATCAGCAAGGATTTCCGTCTGGCCGTTGGGCACGACAAACTCACCGTTGCGGGAGATGGTGATCAGCAGCGCTCCCCGTGGAAGCCCCAGTTCCGAGAGCTTCTTGCCAAGCACTGGGGAAATGGTTGGCACATGGATCTCGGTAATGCGGGTGCGCGGGACACTCAGTCCACTCTGATCGTGCCGGGTGTTCAACAAAATGGCCTCAGTTTCAACAACGCTGACGCCTAATTCAAGCAACATCAAGCGAGCCATCGCGTAGGCAATCTCTGCCTCGCTGTAGACGCACTGGGTTCTGGGAAAGTCGCGTAACAGTCTGAGTTCGGCGGGTTGGTGGACACGGACAACAACCTCAATGTCTGGATTTACCTGACGTGCGTATTCAATAACGCGTCGCACTGTGATGGGCTCCGCAGAGGTAATGAGCAGCAGCTGGGCGTCGGCAATCCCGGCTCTCTCAAGTACGGCCGGATTATCAGCTTCGCCATGGACAACTGGAACCCTCGTGTGGCGCAACCTCTCAACGATCATCAGATCCTGCTCAATCACGATGAACGGCAGCTTGCGCTGGCGCAAGAAGCGGGCCAGTACGGCGCCAACACGACCGTGGCCGAGCAGTACCACCTTTTTGTGGGTGGCGGTCATGTCATCCATCGCTTCGAGTGATTCCTTCAATTCGGTATCGAGAATGCGGGTCGTGTGCTCCTCTGTCTCGATTGACCGATTAAACGGCTGTTTCAGTGTTGCATGAACCGCATCCCCATCGTCTATGCGCGCCAGGACTGTTACCTGATCCCAACCGAGCAGCCGCGTACGACCCGTTGGAGGAATGATCTCGTTGCCACGGGTGATCAACGTAATCAGGGCGCGGGGTGGAAGTACCAGCTCACGAATTCTTGGCCCCGGCTGTCCCTGCGGTCCCGGCAGGTCAACCACAAACAGATCGAGATCGCTGCGGCCCATGGCAACCAGTTCGAGCCCATAGCGCGGCTGGGGACGAGCAGGTTCCGACAAACCAAGTTGCTTGGCCAGGACACCTAGCGTCGAACCTTGAGTCAAAATAGACAGCAAAACAGCGAAAAAAACCAGATTGAATACCTCTTGGCCGATCGGCAGACCGGCGGCCATGGGGTAGGTCGCGAGAACAATGGGAACCGCTCCACGCAATCCGGCCCAGCTCATAAAATGACGTTCGCGAAAACCGACCTTCATGCCGAGGGTGCCGATCCACACGGCAGCGGGACGTGCAATGAAGGTCAACACCAGAAATAGAACAAGGCCGTTAAACCATAATTCTGACCATTGGCGGGGAAAGACCAGCAAGCCCATCATCACGAAAACACCGATATTGGAAATCATCGACAAGGCGGCCGAGAAGTTACGAACACCCTGTTTGTAGATGAAGCGGCGGTTTCCCATAACAAAGCCGGCGGTAAACACCGCAAGCATACCGCTAGCCTGGACCAAATCGGAGACGCCGTAAGTGAGGAGAACGACAGCGAGCAGAAGCACGTAATAGTACCCGCGTTCTTGCGGGTTCAGTCGGTTGAAAATGCCTAGAGCAGCGCTTGCCATCAACCATCCGATCAGCGGTCCGGCCAGAAATTTCCACAAAAACAACGGCAGAATCAACAGGCCGCCACTTGCACCGGACGTTAAACTCTCCACAACGACAAGCGTCAGGAGGATAGCCATCGGGTCGTTGGCCGCGCTTTCGATTTCGATCGTCGATGATAGTTTGGAGGGGAGGGATTGGCGCCGCAGAATCGAGAAGGTTGCGGCTGCGTCCGTCGAAGAGATCAGTACCGCGAGCAACAGCGATTTTTCTGTTTCCCAGCCCAGCACGAAATGGAGGAAGCAGAAGGACATCGCAGCGGTCAGGACCACACCCCAGGTCGCCATCCCTCCGGCCGGCAGCGCCACTGCTTTGAAATCGGCGCGTTTGGTCGCCAGTCCACCATAGAAGAGGATGAAAACCAGAGCCACGTTCGCCAGGTTGTTGGCCGCCTCCACGTTATCGAAGTGCCAGATACCGAGGACGTCACTTCCGGCAGCGATCCCGATGCCGAGGGCAACCAGAATCACCGGGACGCTCCAGCGATCAAGCCACACCGCCGCAAGGACAACACCGAGCAGAAGAAGTGGGACTATGAGATAAACAGTTGCCATGAAAATTCCATGCGAGATGCTATGTCCCACCGTACTTGGTGACGGAGGAACCATAAAGAATAAAGTGGCTTAACAGCCTAAAGCTTCACTGGATTCCCGCCATTCGATGCAATCATTCGTGGGCGGGCTTTAGGTGGAATGACGATTTGAGCAATTCTTTAACTCTTTTGTCATCGAAGCAGTATGCCATTTTATAAAATAAGTTCACGACGTGAGAGTTATTAAGATGCGCCGCCGCTGGAAAAATATGTTTCTCTAAACCGCACTGTTGGATGACGTATGGAAACTTGGGTGAAGAAAGTTGTACAAGTCTAGCTTGGATAAATCTGCTTGACAATAATGAACGCAGCACAACCCTCTGTATGGCCGAAAATGTTTTAGGTGGCCCGGGATAGCGAGACAGCTTCACCATGTATCACCACGTCAGGGGTGGATTTCTCACCTCTTGTCTTGCATTAAATTTGATGCCATTTTCGGGGTTAATGATGCTTTCCTACAAACCCTAATAAAAGGAGAGATAATATTCTACTGTGGACTGT
>CALFFB010000084.1 GCA_937958075.1 uncultured Geobacteraceae bacterium
ATTATTTCAATGACATGAACGCCGATCTGCAGCAGGAGATCATCGAACGCACGGAGAACGAAGCGTTTTAGTGAAGAAAAAATGACATGACACCATCTTTTCAATTTGCTCTCCTGCGTGGAGGCGGTGTTTCCATGAAAAGGGCGTCAAGTCGCCTGGATGGCGACTTTCGAGCGATCAGGGATGACCCTATGGGGAACAATCGCGTCCCTGACCATGGAAATTCCGGCTCCGCAGTCTTCATGTCGTCCCGGCACGAAAGAATCAGTCGCCCATGATCGGAATATTTTCATTTGCGAACAAAACTCGGCTATCGCCTCAAACAGTTGTCGCGGCATTCAAATATCCCGATCATGGGGCATTCTCAACACATGAATTGCAATTTTCCTGACAGGCACCAGCCATGCCCCAACCACTGATTTTCGACATCAAACGCTACGCCATCAACGACGGCCCCGGCATCCGCCTCGCCATCTATTTCAAGGGCTGCCCCTTGCGCTGCCGCTGGTGCCATAACCCGGAAAGCATCTCGCCGCAACGGCAGAAACTGTTCAGCGCGGCAAAATGTATCGGCTGTGGTGAGTGCGTCAGGGTCTGCCCGCGCCAGGCCTTGACGATGACGGATGCGGGGATCGTCACCGACAACAGCCGCTGTGACCTGTGCGGGGCCTGTGCGGCCATCTGTCCGACCCGGGCCATGGAGATATCGGGGGAAGAAAAAAACCTGGACGAGCTGCTGGGAGTGATCGAACGGGAGCGGCACCTCTTTGATCAGTCGGGCGGCGGCGTCACCCTCTCCGGCGGCGAGCCCCTGTTGCACCCGGATTTTGTGCTGCCGCTCCTCGCGGCCTGTGGTCAACGCCACATTCACCGCGCCATCGATACCTGCGGGCATATCCCCAGAGACGTGCTGCTGGCCGCGGCCGTAAACTGCGAACTCTTTCTCTATGACCTGAAATTGATGGACAGCGCCCGCCACAAACAGTATACCGGGGTCGGCAACGAGCGCATCCTCGACAACCTCAAACTCCTGGCCACAACCGGTGCCGACATCCAGATCCGCATCCCCCTGATTGCCGGAATCAACACCGATACCGCCAACCTGGAAGCAACTGCCGCCTTCGTTGCCGCGCTTGACGGCCCGAAAAAAGATGTCGCCCTGTTGCCGTACCATGACATTGCCACCCATAAGTACAGCAGGCTGGGTGGTGATTATCAGGGAAAGGACCTGGCAACCCCCACGCAGAACGATGTCGATCGCACTATTTCCTGCTTTGCCGAGCATGGATTATGTGCGACGGTCGGTGGGTAACAACCGACAATAGCATATTCATCTTTCAGGATTCTTCCCAGCTTCAGCTATGGACAAAAGTTGAGATCAGGGTTCCCTTCGGAAGGGTGTCTGTCGCCCGGATGGCGACAGTCTAGCGGCCAGGGATGGCGCACAGCGGCCCTGGAGAAGGGGCTCGTGATCTTAACTTTTCATCCCGAATAAGAATTATAAATATTTAGTGGAACACCCCTGATTATGACCACAGATCAACACCCCGTCACCTATCCACAGATCATCCGCTTCTGGCTGCCCCTGGCCGCCACCTGGCTGATGATGGCCGTCGAAGGCCCGTTCATTGCCGCGATTATCGCACGCATGGGGGCCGAAGCCGTCAACCTGGCCGCCTACGGGGTCGCTGTGGCCTTTGCCCTGCTGGCCGAGGCGCCGGTGATCATGCTCATGAGCTCCGCCACCGCCCTGTGTCGCGACCGTGACAGCTACCGCCGCCTGCGTAACTTCTCCATCACCCTGAGTCTGGGCGTCACCGCCGGGCTGGCCCTGTTTCTGCTGCCGCCCATCTACAATCCGGTCATTTACGGCCTCATCAAACTGCCTGCGGAGGTTGCCGAACTGACCTATGTGGCCCTCTGGTGCCTGCTCCCCTGGCCGGGAGCCATCGGCATGCGCCGCTTTTATCAGGGGGTCCTGATCGCCGGACACAAGACCCGCAGTGTCGCCTTTGCCACCGTCTTTCGCCTGTTGTTCATGGGGGGAGCCGCCCTCTTCTGTTTCGCCGCCACCACCCTCAGCGGCGCGATCATCGGCGGCCTGGCCATGGCCAGCGGCGTCGTCGCCGAAGCCCTGATGACCCGAATCATGGCAGGCCGGGCCATCAGCGCCCTGCTCGCCACACCCCCCCTGGCGCCGGCACCCGATTACCGGGCCATCTGGGACCACTATCTCCCCCTGGCCCTGACACCCCTCATCGGCCTGGCGGTTCATCCTCTGGTCACCTTCTTTTTGAGCCGCGCCCCCAACCCGGTGGAGTCCCTGGCGGTCATGCCGGTGATTTACGGGCTGACCTTTGTGTTTCGCGCTGTCGGTCTCTCCTATCAGGAGATCGCCATCGCCCTGCTCGGCGAAAACCGGGACAACTACCCCAAGGTGAAAAATTTCGCTGTTGCTCTGGGCATCGCAACCAGCACCTGCCTGGCACTGATCGCCCTGACCCCCTTGAACCGGATCTGGTTTGAAGGGGTTTCCGGACTGACACCGGCCCTGGCGTCCTTCGCCGCCCTGCCGCTGCAACTCATGGCCCTCTTTCCGGCGCTGACAGTGCTGGTCTGTTTTCAGCGTTCGATATTGATCGTTACCCGCCTGACCCGACCCGTTTCCGTCGCCACCGCCCTTGAAGCCTTGACGATTTTTGGTTTATTGTTGCTCGCCGTCAGCTATCTGTCGTTCACTGGTGCGGTTGCGGCGGCCGGCGCCTATGTTATCGGCAGACTCGCTGCCGTTGCCCTGCTGCTGCGTCCGGTCAGCAACCAGATTCATAAGGAATATCATGTCTGATCCCATTAAACATCCTGCTGCTTCCGCGTCCGTTGCCGGCTCCTGGCTGGTGCTTGGCGCCGCAGTCCTGTGGGGCACCACCGGTACCGCCCAGGCTTTCGCTCCGGCCGGCTACAACTCGGCCGCCATCGGCGCCCTGCGCCTGCTCATCGGTGGTGTCGCCCTGCTGCTTTTGGCGCTGAAGCGCAAAGAGATCGGCTCCCTAGCCGACTGGAACCTGCGGGCGCTGCTGCTGGCGGCGCTCTTCACCTCGGCCTATCAGCTCTGCTTTTTCAGTGCCGTGGCCAAAACCGGAGTCGCTGTCGGCACCGTCGTCGGCATCGGCAGTGCTCCTATCGCCGGTGGCCTGCTGGGCCTGTTCTTCCGTGGTGAAAAGCCCGGCCGTCGCTGGCTGGCAGCGACCATCCTGGCCATTGCCGGCTGTGCCCTCCTCGGCTTCAGCGGCGGCGAGGTCGCCGTCGATCCCCTGGGCATTCTCCTGGCCATCGGCGCCGGCGCCTCCTATGCCGCCTACACCCTGATGATCAAAGGACTGCTCGACAAACATTCACCCACTGCCGTCATGGCTCTGGTGGTCTGCCTGGGAGCCCTGATGCTGTCGCCGGCCCTGCTGCGCATCGACCCGGACTGGATTGTGCAGCCGCGATCCCTGCTGGTCATCGTCCATCTGGGTCTGGCCACCATGGCCCTGTCCTACTGGCTGTTTGCCAGCGGCTTGCGGCTGGTTCAGGTTTCCCGGGCCGTCACCCTGACCCTGGCCGAGCCGATGACCGCGGCGGTGCTCGGTATCTTTATCCTCGGTGAGGTCCTTAATCTGCAGGCATTCTCCGGCATCTTTCTCATCTTTGCCGGACTGGCCGTGCTGATGATCAGGGCTCCGGCTGCCGCCTCGGCATCAGACGAGGTCGCCTGCCTTGAAAAATGAGCCCAAAGCCCTGCTCTTCGGCCTGCTTGCCGTGCTCCTCTGGTCGACGGTGGCCACCGCCTTCAAGCTGTCCCTGCGCCACTTTACCCCCATTGAGCTGCTGCTCTACTCCGGGGTTTTCTCCACCATCCTGTTGGGCGCCATCCTGCTGTACCAGGGCAAGCTGAAACTCACCCTGCAGTGCAGCCGTCAGGAATACCTGCTGTCGGCGGTCATGGGCCTGCTCAGCCCTTTTCTCTATTATCTGATCCTGTTCAAGGCCTACGACCTGCTCCCGGCCCAGCAGGCACAGCCCCTGAACTACACCTGGGCCATCGTCCTCTCCCTGCTGGCCGTGCCCCTGCTGGGACAACAGATCCGCTGGCAGCAATGGCTGGCCCTGTTTGTCAGCTACACCGGCGTTGTCGTTATCTCCACCGAAGGCAATCTGCTGAGCCTGCAGTTCACCAGCCCCCTGGGTGTCGCCCTGGCACTGGTCAGCACCGTCATCTGGGCCCTCTACTGGATTTTCAATACCCGCGACGGCCGCGACCCCATTGTTGCTCTGTTCGTCAATTTTGTTTTCAGTTTTCCCTTTGTTTTCACTTATTATCTGCTCACCAGCGATGTTCGCCGTCCGCCGCTGGAAGGGTTGCTCGGCGCGGCCTACATCGGCCTGTTTGAAATGGGGGCCTGCTTCGTCTTCTGGCTGATGGCCATGAAACTGACCGACAATACCGCCCGCATCAGCAACCTGATCTTCCTCTCTCCCTTCCTGTCTCTGGTATTTATCTATTACCTGCTGGGCGAGAAGATCCTGGTCTCGACCTTTGTCGGCCTGATTCTCATTGTCGCGGGACTGCTCTGTCAGCAGATCAAGTCTCGGCAGAAAGCCGGAACCGACCTTTCACTGTAAATTCATACTCATTTTGAGCTGACACCAACACAATAAACACGGCCCTGCACGCAGCCCAGACCCTTGTCGTCCGCACCTGCCCGCCAACAACTGCCCAAAAACAAGCCACGGGTTCCCTTTGCACAACCGTTCTGACTATTTTTTACGCATTGGCACCAATGTTGCTCAAATAATGTGTCGTTATTTTTCTTGAGGCTTTTTCCGCAGACTTTTTGAACAATATTTAGGCATTCTCACACAGGAGGACGATTCCATGAGACAACTCGACGAAAAAATTGAACCCATTTATCAGGAAGTTCTTGCCCGCAATCCGGGTGAGGTGGAGTTCCACCAGGCCGTGCGTGAGGTCCTGGAATCCCTCGGGCCGGTGCTGGTGAAAAACCCGAGTTTTGCCCATCACAAGATCATCGAACGCATCTGTGAACCGGAGCGCCAGATCATCTTCCGCGTGCCCTGGATGGACACCCATGGCAACGTGCAGATCAATCGCGGCTTCCGTGTCCAGTTCAACAGTGCCCTGGGGCCCTACAAAGGCGGCTTGCGCTTCCACCCGTCCGTCTATCTGGGCATCATCAAATTCCTCGGCTTTGAGCAGATCTTCAAGAATGCCCTGACCGGCCTGCCCATCGGCGGCGGCAAGGGAGGCTCCGACTTTGACCCCAAGGGCAAGACCGACGGCGAAATCATGCGATTCTGCCAGAGCTTCATGACCGAACTGCAGCGCCATATCGGTGAGCATACGGATATCCCCGCCGGCGACATCGGTGTCGGTGGCCGTGAAATCGGCTACATGTTCGGGCAGTACAAGCGCCTCAACAACCGCTGGGAGGCAGGCGTTCTTACCGGCAAGGGGCTGAACTGGGGCGGCTCCCTGGTGCGTCCGGAAGCCACCGGCTACGGCACCGTCTTCTTCGTTGACGAAATGCTCAAAGCGCGCAAGGAGTCCTTCGACGGCAAAACCTGCACCGTCTCCGGCAGCGGCAACGTCGCCATCTACGCTATCGAAAAAATTCAGCAGCTAGGCGGCAAGGTCGTTGCCTGCTCCGACTCCAACGGTTATATCTACGATGAAAAGGGGATCGACCTGGAACTGGTGCAGCAGCTGAAGGAGATCGAGCGTCGGCGCATCAAGGACTATCTCAACTATCACAGCCATGCCCGCCATATTGAAAAGGGCAGCATCTGGGATGTGCCCACACAGATCGCCCTGCCCTGCGCCACGGAGAACGAGCTCAACGGCAAGGACGCCAAGACCCTGGTCAAAAACGGCTGTATCGCGGTGGGCGAAGGCGCCAACATGCCGACCACGCCCGACGGCACCAGGGTCTTCAAGGAAGCCGGCGTCGCTTTCGGTCCGGGCAAGGCGGCCAACGCCGGCGGCGTTGCCACCAGCGCCCTGGAAATGCAGCAGAACGCCTGCCGTGATTCCTGGACCTTTGAATACACGGAAGAGCGCCTGCACGCCATCATGAAAAACATCCATCAGGACTGCTTTGAAACGGCCGACGAATACGGTTCACCCGGTGACTATGTCCTCGGAGCCAACATCGCCGGTTTCATCAAGGTCGCCCGCGCCATGCTGGCCATGGGTCTGGTCTAGAACCTGCCCAGCAACAGACTGTACTATAAAAAAGCCCGGCACTGACGCCGGGCTTTTTTATACCTGCACGACTTTTTTGCCGGCTAGCCGCCGAAGCAGACCAGCTCCTGGGAGACGATGTCCGCCATCAGATGCACCCTGGCGTCGGCCAGGCGGCAGACCTTGACCACCGGCTTGTAACGGCTGCAGGAGGGGATCAGGCCATCCAGGGCATTGGGGCGGTTGTTAAGCCAGGACAGGTTGAGGGTACAATCCTTGTGCTCGGGGAAAAGGGCCAGATAGAAGATGTCGGCCTCGACCAGATCCTGGAAAAAGTGCGAGCCGAAAGAGAGTTCCGGCATCAGGCCGCCGGTGGGAAAAGCCACTTCCACCAGAGCGGTGAGATTATTGATTTCGGAGAAGGAGATGGGCACCCCCAGGGACGGGGTGCTGGTCCCCCAGCGGCCGGGACCGATGAGCATGGTCCGCCCCTGATCCCGGTTGGCGATGCGCTTGTTCAGACGCCCGATCAGCCGGGCGATTTCATGCTTTTCGCCCAGGGGAAGACGCAGATATTCTGACGGCTCGATCCAGATAATCCAGTCCAGGGCGTGGGAGATATTGCCGCCCATAAAATTGCCCTGGGAACGGAAAAACAGTTTCTCTTCAGGCACATCCTGCGGAATCTCCAGGGTTTTGTCGGCCCCCCGGGTCTGCAGGGGACGACACTGAACGACATCGACCTTCACCGCCCGCTCGGCGGTAAAGTTGGCGGTAAATTCCACATCAACCGGATAGCCATAGGCGCTTTCGATGGTTTTCAACAGACGCTGCATCAGCCTGGTGAAATCGGTTTTTTCGAGAAACTCGTCAAAGGTCAGCATCCACACGTTATTGACCTTGCGCCCCCGCTCCTCAAGGAGCTTGATGGTGTCATAGTCACGGATGGCGTAGGTCTCCCAGGGGATACCGATATCCTCCTGGGCCAGCTTGTAGAGGGACACCGTCTGCAGGCAGTTTTCGTTGACGTTGAGGAGGTCGACATCGCGCTGGGAGAATTTGCGCACATCCTCGAACCCCTTGTGCTGACGCTTGGCCGGCGCATCCAGGGCGACAACCCGCGGATAGTCGATCTCCGAGCGATCCACGGCGCGGGTGCCCATGCCGATGACCAGCCGCAGCATACCCGCCTTCGGGTCCATCCCCTTGTCCCAGACGAAGGTATTGTAGGAAACGGCGACCCCGGCCAGCTCCGGCAGGTAATAATGCTTCCGGTAAGACCCTGATACGCGCTGGATCAGCAGGGCCATCTGCTCATCCTTCTGGTCCAGCCCGCGCTGCAGGCGGTAGCTCAGGGCGTCTTCGCTCATGGCGCTGGCAAAGATCTTGCGGATGGCGTTTTCCAGCTCCGCCAGCCGTTCTTCCGGACTGCCCTGATTGACACAGAAATAACTGTCGTACTTGCCGGCGAAGGCGTTGCCGAAGCCGTCTTCAAGCAGGGAGCTGGAGCGCACGATGATGGGGTACTGGCCGAAATATTCGAGCATCTGCTGAAACTCTTCACGAATTTCCGGCGGGAAGGTCCCCTCCAGCATCGCTTCGCGCAGCTGGGCGGCAACGGCGAAGTAGCCGTCCTGCGTCTTCTGCTGCATGAACAGCTTCCACAGCCCGTTATGCACGATAAAGGAATAATAGACATTGGAACCGACATAGTAGGAATCGTGCTTTTCCAGATGCTGATCCCAGTCGAACTCTTCGTCACGGCGCAGGATATTATGCGCCAGCAGCATGCCCAGGGCCTTGCCGCCGATAAATCCGGTGCCGATGATCCGTGCCTTGATCTCCAGCAGGTCGGCCAGGGTAAAGGTGTCCTGCGCCAGCTTCAGCATGCGCTCTTCCCGCGCCAGCATGTGGCGACAGATATGCCGCACCATCTGGGCGCGTTCGGCACCGGCGGCGCTCTCCCGGCACAGGTCCTCCGCTTCGATGAACAGGCGATGCCAGTGATCGAGCTGGCGGCGGCCGCTGTTGCTGGTGCGCTCGGCCAGCGACTTGTAGAGGCGGGTCGATTCAAAGCTGTTGGTCAGGGGGATGAAGCGCTCGCCGATTTTGTGATGGGGCAGAAACATGGTGGGCGAGCGCCGCTGCCAGACCTTGAGGGGCTGGATGTGAAAATGATCCTCGTGGCTGAAGACATCGATGAGCACCTGGGTCGTGTCGCGGATCTGCTCCACCGTGCGGAAGGCGTGGCGGCTGCGGATGAGGGCGAAATAGGCGATGGTATCGAGCTCGAACAGATAGGGGCAGGTCACCCGGAAAAAGTTGCCGACCATGTGGTCCGTCGCCCAGGCGGACAGCAGCTCCGACAGGCAGTCAAACACATAGAAGGCGCCCTTGCCCTGCTCGGTGGCAATGCGGTAGACACTGCTGGCGAAGGACTCGAATCCCTCCTTGGGATCGAGGACATGCACCCTGATCTGCGGCGACTCCCCCAGCAGCGGCAGATGATCACCAAAACGCATATAGTTGATCTGCCGGCCATCGCGCAGAGCCTGGTCGACAAAGGGCTGCACAAAATAGCGATAGTCCTCAATGGTCTCGACCTTGAGCACGACATTGTCACCAATGCGCAATCCGTCAAGAATGTTATCCAGTTCAGCGTAACCCGTTGAAACCCGTCGTGACTCCTCCATGACCTGCTCCTTTGAATTCACCGATGGCAAATGATCAAATCTTCATCATCCCTGATGCGGGACAAAATCAAGTGCCGATTTTTATAGCACAACCCGGATGATGATGCGTAGGAATTCATGGATGTGCGCCCTGTTTGACGCTGCACGGTTTTTGCAATTACTGTTTATTGTGTTACCCGGCACCGACCTGACCTGAGATTTGTTTGCTTTATCGCTCCACTCAAGGTTAATCTTCGGATGACATTTATCCCATTTTCCTGCTCTACGAAGGGTCAGCTTCTATGAATCCTGCTGAAAAGTTTCGCGACAATTGCGGCTTCGGCCTGCTGGCACAGATCAATAATCAGCCCAGTCACCGTCTGCTTCAGGACGCCATCAAGGCCCTGAAAAGGATGATGCACCGGGGTGCCATCGCCGCCGACGGCAAAACCGGCGACGGCAGCGGCCTGCTGTGCTCTATGCCAACGGGATTTTTGCGCAAGGTCGCCGAAGAGCAGGGGGTCTCCCTGCCGGAACAGTTTGCCGTGGCCACCCTGTTTCTCACGGATGTCAAAAAGCAGCTGCCGATCTTTACCCGCAACTGCGAAAAAAACGACATCAGCCTGTTGTTCCACCGTCTTGTTCCCGTCAACACCGACGCCCTGGGGGAATACGCCCTGCGCAAGCTGCCGCAGATTGTCCAGGCTTTTGTCGTCCCCTCGGCCCTCATCGCCACCCGGCGCTTTGACGCCCTCCTCTACCTGACCCGCAAGGAACTGGAAGACGCTTTTGCCGACAACCCCGATGTGTATATCGCCGGCTTCTCCCGGACCCTGCTCAGCTACAAGGGACTGGTGATGCCGACCTACATCGAGACCCTGTTCCCGGATCTGGTCGATCCGGATTTTGAGGTCTCCTTTGCCCTGTTCCACCAGCGCTTTTCCACCAACACCCTGCCCCAGTGGAAGCTGGCGCAGCCCCTGCGCGTCATCGCCCACAACGGGGAAATCAACTCCATTCAGGGTAACCGCTTCAAGGCCCGTTACAAGTTCACCGACGCCAGAAGCTCGATCTTTTCCGAGGATGAACTGACGCGCATCCTGCCCCTGCTCCTCGAAGAGGGGGTCAGCGACAGCGCCAGCCTCGACAACATGCTCGAATTCATGCTCGCCAATGGCGTTGACTTCTTCAAGGCGATCCGCTCCCTGGTGCCGCCGGCGCGGCACAACGTCGCCAACATGCCGGCCAAGCTGCGCGCCTTTTATGAGTATTCCTCCGCCGCCTACGAGCCCTGGGACGGCCCGGCGGCCATCAGCCTGACCGATGGTCGCTATATCGGCTGTGTCC
This sequence comes from uncultured Geobacteraceae bacterium, assembly GCA_937958075.1. Classification (GTDB taxonomy): domain Bacteria; phylum Desulfobacterota; class Desulfuromonadia; order Desulfuromonadales; family Geopsychrobacteraceae; genus Pelovirga. The sequence continues at coordinate 10,264 of CALFFB010000084.1, forward strand.
TCGACCGCAACGGCCTGCGTCCGGCCAAATACATCATCACCACCGACGACCGGCTGCTTATCAGCAGCGAGTACGGCGTCATCGACACCCCGCCGGAACAGATACGCGAGCGCGGCCGGCTGCAGAGCGGCCAGATGATCGCCGCTGACTTGAAGGCGGGGAAAATCTTCTATACCCGCGACATCGACCGCTACCTGATGCGGTCCCAGCCCTACAATCAGTGGCTGACGGATCACACCTTCTATCTGCAGGAGTTTATCGACCGGCAGTTCAACGACAATCGCGACTATCATCATGAGGATCTGGAAACGGCCCAGCGCTATCACAACATCACCTCGGAGGTGGTGGACCTGGTCATCCGGCCGATGATGGCCGACGGCAAGGAACCTGTGGGCTCCATGGGGGATGACACCTCCCTGGCGGCCTTTTCCGATCAGCAGCGCAGCTTCAGTGATTATTTCAAACAGAAGTTCGCCCAGGTGACCAACCCGCCCATCGACCCCCTGCGCGAAAAAGCGGTGATGTCGACGACCATCGGCTTCGGCGGCATCGGCAACCCGCTGGTGGAAACCAAAGACCGCGCCATGCGCCTGAAGAGTGTCTCGCCCTTTTTGTCCTTTGAGATCTATCAGGCCCTGCTCTCCTTCGGTGACCCGAAACTGCCGCGCTTTGAGCCCTGCTACAAATATCGGGTCTTCACCACCGGCTTTCACGACGACCTCTACGCCTCTCTGCAGCGCCTGGCCACGGACATTCTCGACGCGGTCAGCAACGACGGTGTGCGCATCGTCATCCTTGATGACCGCATTCTCTCGGCGACGGAGAAACCGATCCCCATGGCCCTGGTTGTCGGTTTTATCAACCGGCAGCTGCTCAAGACCCGGCTGCGCCAGCATGTCTCCCTGGTGGCTGTCACCGGCGAGGTCACCGACCCCCATGACGCGGCCGTGCTCATCGGCTACGGCGCCATTGCCATCTACCCCTGGCTGCTCTACGCCAGCGTCGTGCAGCTGGGCGAGAAACGTGAGCAGACCGCCAAGGAACAGCGCCAGTCCCTGCAGAACGTCTACGAGGCACTGAACAAGGGGATCCTCAAGATCATGTCGAAAATGGGGATCAGCACCGTTTCCAGCTATCGCAACGCCGCCCTCTTCGACATTATCGGCCTGGCCCGGGAAGTGACGGACGCCTGTTTCAGAGGCTCGGCCTGCCTGTTGCCGGGGCTCGATTTCAGCGACATCGAGGAACGCCTCACCAGGGTCCACCGCAAGGTGTTCTGCCAGAGCTACATGCAGCCCGTCTATCCCCTGGCTGTCGGCGGCTACTACCGCGACAATCCCGGCTTTGAGTATCACGATTTCAATTCCTGGCACGTGACCCAGATGCACCGCTTTGCCGAACACCGAACCCGCGAAGAGTACCTGAAGTTCCGCAACATGATGGACGGCCGCGGTATCAAGTACGTGCGTGATGCTCTTGGCTTTAAAAGCCCCAATTCGCCCCTGCCCATCGAGCAGGTCGAGCCGGTCAGCGCCATTACCCGGCGCTTCGACTCAGCGGCCATGTCCCTGGGCGCCCTGTCGCCGGAAGCCCACGAGGCCCTGGCCGAAGCCCTGAACCGCCTCGGCGGCCGTTCCAACAGCGGCGAGGGGGGGGAAGACGCCACCCGTTTTGATACGCCGCGCAACAGCAGGATCAAACAGGTCGCCTCCGGCCGCTTCGGCGTCACCCCCGGCTATCTGCGCAGCGCCGAGGAGATCCAGATCAAGCTGGCCCAGGGCGCCAAGCCGGGGGAAGGCGGGCAGCTGCCGGGGGAGAAGGTGACCCCCCTGATCGCCCGTCTGCGCTTCACCATTCCCGGTGTTACCCTGATTTCGCCACCGCCCCATCACGATATCTACTCCATCGAGGATCTCGCCCAGCTGATTTTCGATCTGAAGCAGGTCAACCCCCTGGCCAAAATCAGCGTCAAACTGGTCTCCACCGAAGGGGTCGGCACCATCGCCGCCGGGGTGGCCAAGGCCTACGCCGACAAGATCACCATCTCCGGCCATGACGGCGGTACCGGCGCCGCCCCCCTGACCTCCATCAAGCACGCCGGCAATCCCTGGGAGCTGGGCCTGAGTGAAGCCCACCTGAGCCTGAAGGCCAACAACCTGCGCCAGCTGGTGACCCTGCAGACGGACGGTGGACTCAAGGTCGGGCGCGACGTGGTCAAGGCCGCCATGCTCGGCGCCGAGAGTTTCGGCTTCGGCACGCCGCTGCTGGTGCTCCTCGGCTGCAAGCTGCTGCGGGTCTGCCACCTGAACCGCTGTACTGTCGGTATCGCCACCCAGGATGAAAACCTGCGTGCCCACTATATCGGCACCGTCGACAAGGTGATCAGCTACCTGGAAAATGTCGCCGAAGATGTACGGGAAATCCTCGCCGCCCTGGGTTTCCGTACCCTTGATGAAATCATCGGCCGGGTGGATCTGCTGGAGAAAATCGATTCCCCCCTGGTGCAGAAGTTTGATTTTTCCGAGGTCCTGCAGCAGGTCGAGGGTGCCAATATCGGCAGCCGCGACAATCCCCCCTTTGACGATAACGCCTTTGAAAAGGAGCTGCTCAAGGAAATCTATCCGGTCATCAAGAATCCGCAGATGGAGATGGTCGCCGAACGTACCATCCGCAACACCAACCGCAGTTTCGGCAGCCTCATCAGCGGCGAAATCGCCCGCTTCTATGGTGACACCGGCCTGCCGAAAGACGCTTTGACCCTCAAGCTCAACGGCGTCGCCGGCCAGTCCTTCGGCGCCTTTCTGTCGGAAGGCATGACCCTGCTGCTGGACGGTGTCGCCAACGACTATGTCGGCAAAGGCATGCACGGCGGCCGTATCATCATCACTCCCCCCATCTATCAGTCCTATTCCTCGGCCGTCGGCAACACCTGCCTCTACGGCGCCACCGGCGGCAAGCTGTTCATTGCCGGGGCCGCGGGCGAACGCTTTGCCGTGCGCAACTCCGGCGCCCTGGCCGTGGTCGAGGGCACCGGCGACCATGCCTGCGAGTACATGACCGGCGGCACGGTGGTGGTTCTCGGGGAAACGGGCATCAATTTCGGCGCCGGCATGACCGGCGGCGCCGCCTTTGTCTATGACCGCAACAAAAACTTTATCGACCGCCTCAACCAGCAGCTGGTCATCGCCCGACGCATCGACGTCGATGACGACAATGAGGGCAAACTCTATCTGAAGAGTATCCTCAACAGCTATTTCAACCGCACCGCCAGCCCCAGGGCCCGACAGATTCTGGCGGATTTCCGCGAGGAGCTGGCCTATTTCTGGATGGTGACACCCAAGGACATGAAAGCACCGCTCAACCCGAAAGAAGGGGACTGATATGCAGAGCTTTACCGAAACCAGCCGCCACGAGCCGGAAAAAGCGGAGGCTCCCCAGCGACTGCTCAACTTTGACGAGATCTACAGCTTCTTCAATAATCGGGCGGTGCGCAAACAGGCCCAGCGTTGCGTACAGTGCGGCGATCCCTTCTGCACCACTATCGGCTGCCCCCTGCACAACTATATCCCCCAATGGCTGGAGGCCATCGCCGACCGGGATCTGCAGCGCGCTTTTCAGCTCTCCAACGAAAGCTCCCCCTTTCCGGAAATCCTCGGGCGCATCTGCCCCCAGGAGCATCTCTGTGAAGGAGCCTGCACCCTGGATGACGGCTATGGTGCCATTACCATCGGCGCCATCGAGGCCTCCATCACCGACCTCGCTTTTGAAGCCGGCATGACCCTGCCCTTTCCCGGCATCCGCCACAATCATTCCGTTGCCGTCATCGGCTCGGGCCCGGCGGGAATGTCCTGCGCCCACTTTCTGCTGCGCGCCGGTATCCGGGTCGAGATGTACGAACGCGCCCAACGCCCCGGCGGCCTGCTGACCTACGGGATTCCCGGTTTCAAGCTCAACAAGCAGATTGTCAGCCGCCGCTTTGAGATGTTGCAACAGGCAGGGCTGACCTTGCACCTGGGGCAGGATGTCGGCCGCGATATCACCCTGGATGCGTTGCTCGACCGTCATGACCTGGTGTTTACCGGCATCGGCGCGACCCGGGGACGGCTGGCCGGCATCAAGGGAGAAGATATGCCGGAGGTGCTGCCGGCCATGGCTTACCTGACGGAAAAACAAAAGCAGTTGTTCGGCAAACAGGCCGACCCGCGCTACACCATGCAGGACAAACGGGTTGTGGTCATCGGCGGCGGGGACACGGCCATGGATTGCCTGCGCACCGCCATGCGCGACGGCGCGGCGGATGTCACCTGTCTGTATCGCCGGGACGAAGCCAACATGCCGGGCAGCCACAAGGAGTTCATGAACGCCCTGGAAGAGGGGGTTCATTTCAATTTCAACGTCAGCCCCCGTGAAATCCGCCGTGAAGCCAGCAATCTGCTCTGTATCGAAGTGGAAAAAACGCAGATGGGGGAGCGTGCCGCCGATGGCCGCCAAAGCGTCGAGATCATTCCGGACAGCGCTCACTGTATCCCGGCGGACAAGGTCATCATGGCTCTGGGTTTCGATGTCGAGGAACAGCCCTTTCTCGCCGAGGCGAAGATCGCCCGCAACCGCTGGCGGCAGATCGAGATCGATGCGGCGTCCGGAGCCACCAGCCATCCACAGATCTATGCCGGTGGTGATTGTCAGCGGGGTGCCGATCTGGTGGTGACGGCGGCGGCCGACGGGCGCCGGGCAGCCCTGGCGATGATGGCGAGACTCCTCGGCTGAATGAGCGGCCGCGCTGCCGACCTTGTCGTTTACCGGCAGTTCGCGGACTGAACTGGAAACCATCCACTTTCCGCAAAGGATTATCGAGATGCAACGCGGCGATATGTGGCGCCGGACAGCTCAACTGCTTGCAGCCTATCTCTTGCTGTGGTGGCTGCTGACCGGTGGCGACCGGCATTCCTGGCTTGTTGGCGGCGTCACCGTCGGTCTCGCCCTGGCGGTAGCCCTGAGCCTGCCCGCGCCAGCGGCGGCCCTGCGCATTTCCCCTGTCGGCCTGCTGCTGTTTATTCCCTATTTTCTATGGCAATCGCTGCGCGGCGGCATCGATGTCGCACGCCGCGCCTATACGCCACGGTTGCCCCTGGATCCGGCCCTGATCCATTATCCCCTGCGCCTGCCGCCGGGCAGTGCCCGCATCTTTCTCCTCAATACGGTCAGCCTGCTGCCGGGCACCCTGTCCGCCGATGTCAGCGCCGACACCCTCTGCGTACACCTCCTCGACAAACAGCGTGACCCGGAGCTGACGCAGCTGGAGCAACGGGTGGCCGGTCTTTTCGCCATCAGCCTGCAGGAGAGACCATGACCTCCCTGTCGCTGATTGTTGCCCTGATTCTGCTGCTGACCATCGCCCTCGGCCTGATCCGGGTCCTGCGTGGACCGACACCAACGGACCGGATGCTCGCCGCGCAACTGTTCGGCACAACCGCCGTTGCCATTCTGCTGCTGCTGGGATTCGCCACCCACAGCCCGGTGATGACCGATGTCGCTCTGGTCTTCGCTCTGCTCACGGCCGTCGCCGCCGTCACCTTTGTCAGACGAGCCGAGGTCGATCCAATGGCGCCGGAACAGGACGTTGATGATGTCCCTGATTGACCTGTTCAGCGGTGCCCTGATCCTTGCGTCCCTGCCCTTCTTTGTCGCCGGCACCCTGGGTCTGCTGCGTTTTCCCGACCTGTACTGCCGCCTGCACGCCCTGACCAAGGCCGACAACCTCGGGTTGGGCCTGGTGGTGCTGGCGCTGATGCTGCAGGCCCAGAGCTGGCTGCAGGTTCTGCGTCTGCTGCTGATCTGGCTGCTGGTGCTGATTGCCGGAGCAACGGTGGCCCACCTGATCGCCCGCAAGGCTCTTGCCGCCGGCCACCGCCCCTGGAGGCGACCATGACCGGTGCCCAGACCCTCTTCGATGGGCTGCTGGTGCTGCTGCTTGTGATTCTGGCCTGGGTGCTGCTGGCCAGCAAAGACCTGTTCCGGGCGATTGTGCTCTTTATCTCCTTCGGTCTGTTACTGGCCCTGGCCTGGTTGCGCCTCAAGGCTCCGGATATCGCCCTGGCGGAAGCGATCATTGGTGCCGGTATCACCGGCGCCCTGCTGCTGGTCGGCCTCGGCCGCCTCGGCTCGGCCGTACGCTGCCGGCCGCTACCCGTGCGCACGACCCCGCTGCAGCGCCTCTCGGCCCCGCTGCTCGTCGGCCTGCTGCTACCGTCCATCGCCGCCGTTGTCCTCGTCGAACTGTTCACCCTGCCGATCGTTGCGTCAGGACAGATCAAGCTCGTCGCCGCCCACCTCGAACATGCGGGTGTCGACCATCCGGTCACCGCCGTGCTCCTGAATTTCCGTGGTTACGATACGTTTCTGGAAATGGGCGTGCTGCTGCTGGCGGTCCTCTCCATCTGGTCTCTGGATCGCGCCCGCCACCCCTTTGCCCGTGATCAGATTCCCGCCGCCCTGCTCACCCTGCAGCGACTGCTGCTGCCGCTGCTGATTCTTGTCGCCGGCTATATCCTGCAGCGGGGAGCCCAGGGGCCGGGAGGAGCCTTTCAGGCCGGAGCCCTGCTGGCGGCGGGCATCATCCTGGCGGCCCTGTGCGGACACAGGCTACCCCCCGGCCATCAGGGTCTGCTGTTACGCCTGGCCCTGAGCTGCGGCTTTACGACCTTTCTGCTGGCTGCTGCTGTCACCCTGGCCCGTTCCGGCGTGCCCCTGCTTTATCCTGAACACCTTGCCGGCAGCCTGATTCTGCTCATTGAAATCGCCGCAACCTTCTCCATCGCCTTTCTGCTGGCGGCCGCCATGGCCGGTGGCCACCCGGTGCCGGAGGCGAAACCGACAGCTATTGACGAGAGGAAAAGCGCCTGATGTCTGTCTCTGTGCTCTATGCCGGTGGCGGCACCCTGCTCTTTTTTATCGGCCTGCATGCCCTGCTGGTCTATCCCCATCTGCTGCGTAAAATTCTGGCGGCCAACATTATGGGCAGCGGTGTCTTCATGGTTTTCGTTGCCCTGGGCGCCCGCAGCTCCGACGGCGTGACCGATCCGGTTCCCCAGGCCATGGTCCTGACCGGCATCGTTGTCTCCCTGTGCTTCACGGCCGTTGCTCTGGTGCTGGCCGTGCGCATCCATCGCCTGACCGGCTGTACGACCTTTGTCCAGGACCAGGAGGCCGCAGGTGACTGATGCGATACTGCAGCAACCCTGGTTCCTGTGGCTGACCCTGATCCCTCTGGGGGCCGCCATTCTCGCCTTTGTCCTGCCGCGACAGGCCCATCTCGTCGGCTTTGCCACAGCCCTGATCCTCCCTTTTTGCGCCCTGCTGGCCGTCCGCCAGGGCACCTTGCCCCATCAGCTGTTTTTGAATGCCGGCGGTTGGGACGCACCCCTGGGAATCGCCCTGCGCAACGATGGTCTGGCCCTGGTGATGCTGGCGGTGACCGCGGGAGTCGGTTTTATCATCAGCTGCTACGCCACCGCCTACTTTTCCGCGCGCCGGCACAAACCGGATCGCCCTCATTATTTCTGGCCTTTGTGGCTGTTTTTATGGGGTGGCTGCAACGCCCTGTTCATCTCCGGTGACCTGTTCAATCTGTACGTCACCCTGGAACTGGTCACCCTGGCGTCGGTGGCCCTGATTGCTCTGGAAGGGGGGAACAAGGCCCTGAACGCCGCACTGCGCTACCTGTTCATCGGCCTGATCGGCTCTCTGGCCTATCTGCTGGGGGTGGCCATCCTCTACGGGACCTACGCCACCGTTGATCTGGGACTGCTTGGCGACGCCCTGACCAATACCCGCCTCAACCATGTGGCCATGGCCCTGATGGTCAGCGGCCTGATCCTGAAAAGCGCCCTGTTTCCCATGCATTTCTGGCTGCCCCAGGCCCATGCCATGGCCCCGGCCCCGGTCAGCGCCCTGCTCTCCGCCCTGATCGTCAAAACCACCTTTATTGTCCTTTTACGTCTGTGGTTCATGGTCTTTCCCGCTCTTGACCTGGTCGTGACCGGCCAGATTCTCGGTCTTCTCGGCAGCGGTGCCATCATCTGGGGCTCGCTGATGGCCCTGCGTCAGGAACGCCTGAAGCTGCTTATCGCCTATTCGACCGTCGCCCAGATCGGCTATCTGTTTCTGGTTTTTCCCCTGGCCCGGGGCGACGCCGCCGCTGCCGCCTGGACGGGCTGCGTCCTGCTGATCCTTGCCCATGCCTGCGGCAAGGCCGCCATGTTTCTGGTCGCCGGCACCATTCATCACACCGCCGGCCATGATCGCATTTCCCAACTGGCTGGTGCCGGTGGCCCCGTCGGGGTCCTGGTCGTGGTCTTCGCCCTGGCCGCGGTGACCATCATCGGACTGCCGCCCAGTGGTGGCTTTTTTGCCAAATGGCTGCTGTTAAGCGCGGCCCTGGCCACCGGCCAGTGGTTCTATCTGCTGGTGATCCTCGGCGGCAGCCTGCTGTCCGCCGCCTACATCGTCCGGGTTCTGAGCTGGGCCTTTCTCGATGTCAAACGCAGCCACTATCCCGTCATCCCCTGGGTGATGAAGTGGCCGCCGCTGCTCCTCGCTGTCATCTCCCTGCTGTTCGGACTCATCGCCCATCAGCCCCTGCAGCTGGCGCTGATCGACGCGCCGGTAGCGGGCCGGGTCATGCTGGAGATCAGCCATGCGCGGTGATCTGCTGCTGTTGGCGATTGTTGCCAGTTCCCTGCTGCCGGGGCTGATCATCTTCAGTCTGCCGGAGCCGATGATCCGCCTGCGAACAACCCTGAATCTGGCCGGAGCCCTGCTCAAGGTGATCCTGGTTGTCCTGCTTTTTCTTCATCTGCTCGCCGGTCGAACCGCGGAGTTCCGCCTGACCCTGCTGCCGGAGATGGATCTGCTGCTGCGCGCCGATGCCCTGTCCCTGCTGTTCCTCAGCCTGTCGGCGGTTCTCTGGCTGGTCACCACCATTTACGCCATCGGCTACCTCGAAGGAGCCCCGCACCGCAGCCGGTTTTTCGGCTTTTTCAGTCTCTGCGTCTGCGCCACAACCGGCGTCGCCCTGGCCGGCGACCTGGTCACCTTTGTCCTGTTTTACGAGTTGTTGACCCTCTCGACCTACCCCCTGGTGGTGCATCGCGGCACCCCCGTCGCCCTGCGCGCCGGACGGATCTATCTGGCCTATACCCTCAGCGGCGGCGTTGTCCTGTTTGCGGCAACGGTGTGGCTGCGGGCCATCGCCGGCCCCCTCGACTTTATTCCCGGCGGCATCCTGAGCATCCTGCCACCGACCCTGCACCCGACCCTGACCCTGATTTTTCTGCTGTTGATGCTCTCCCTCGGGGTCAAGGCCGCCCTGGTACCCCTGCATTCCTGGCTGCCGACAGCCATGGTCGCACCGGCCCCGGTCAGCGCCCTGCTCCACGCCGTGGCCGTGGTCAAGGCAGGCGCTTTCGGCATCGTCCGTGTGGTCCAGGACATCTACGGAACCGGCCTGTGCACCGTCCTCGGGGTGCTGTCTCCCCTGGCCCTGGTTGCAGCCCTGACCGTCATCTACGGCTCGGTACGGGCGCTGAATCAGGATGATCTCAAGCGCCGGCTGGCCTTTTCCACCGTCAGCCAGGTGTCCTATATCGTCCTCGGTATCGCCCTGGCCCAGCCCCTGGCCCTGATCGGCGGGCTGGTCCATCTGGTGCATCAGGGACTGATGAAGATCACCCTCTTTTTCTGCGCGGGCAACCTGGCGGAGACCCTGGAAATCCATAAAATCACTGCCATGGACGGCGTCGGGCGGCGTCTGCCCGCAACCATGACGGCCTTCACCATCGCCGCTCTGGGGATGATCGGTCTGCCGCCGCTGGTCGGCTTTGTCAGCAAATGGTATCTCGGTCTGGGCGGTCTGGCGGGCGGCCAGAGCTGGGTCATCCTGCTGCTGCTCTCCAGCAGTCTTCTTAACGCCTGTTATTTCCTGCCCGTCATCCACCGTGCCTGGTTTCGACCAGCTGCCGCCCCCTGGCCGACAAGTCCCTTCGCCAGCGGCCGGGAGACAACCTGGGCCCTGCTCATGCCGCCCCTGGTGACGGCCACCCTGGTGGTGCTCCTCGGGGTTCTGGCGGAATCCTCCGGCAGCCCCCTGCACTGGGTCAAATGGATCCTGAGCCGGGAGTACGGCCTATGACCGAGGTCCTGCTGCTGCTCATCCCCGGAACGCCACTGTTGCTGCTGCCGGCCCTGCTTCACCCGGCCACTGCGGGCCCGGCCATCAGACTGGCTCCCTTGACCCTGCTGCCGGGGCTGCTTGCCGCCGCCACCGGCACCATTGATGCGACAGATCTGCCCTGGCTGTTTTTCGGCAGTTCCCTCGGTCTGAACGCAACCGGACGTACTTTTCTCCTGCTGGCTGGAGGGTTGTGGCTGGCAGCTGCCCTTTTCAGTCAGGGCTACCTGCAAGGCGATCCCCGTAAACAACGCTACTGGATTTTCTTTCTTCTGACGGCCTGCGGCAATCTGGGGCTGATCATCGCCCGCGATCTGATCAGCTTTTATGTTTTTTTCTCCCTCATGAGTTTTGCCGCCTACGGCCTGATTGTCCACGACGACTCGGACTTTGCCCGGCGGGCCGGGAGGGTCTATCTGGCATTGGTCATGCTTGGCGAGGTTCTGCTCTTTGCCGCCCTGGCGCTGATCGCTGCCGCGGGGGACTCGCTGCTGCTGGCTGATGTCGCCCGCACTGTTGCCGGTGCTGAGCGGCAGAACCTGATCATCGGCCTGCTGCTGGCCGCCTTCGGTATCAAGGCCGGCATTGTCCCCCTGCACATCTGGCTGCCCCTGGCCCATCCGGCGGCGCCCGTACCAGCCAGCGCCGTACTGAGCGGCACCATGATCAAAGCCGGTCTCCTCGGGCTGCTGCAGTGTCTGCCCCTGGGGCTGACGGCTCTTGTCGGCTGGTCGCAGGCAATCCTTGGCGTCGGCCTCTTCATGGCCTTTTACGGGGTACTGTTCGGGCTGCTGCAAGATCGGGCAAAAGCCGTCCTCGCCTATTCCAGCATCAGCCAGATGGGCTTTCCCCTGATCGCCATCGCCATCGGTCTGGGCGACCCCGGCAACTGGCCGCAGCTGCTGCCGGTCATCAGTTTTTTCTGTCTGCATCACGGACTCGCCAAGGGAGCACTGTTTCTCGGTACCGGCATGGCCTCCGGCGCCCCGCCGCGTCACCCGCAGAAGTGGCTCATCGGCGCCGGCCTGCTCCTGCCCGCCCTGGCCCTGGCCGGTGCCCCCCTGACCAGCGGCGCCCTGGCCAAAAGCGGACTGAAGGCGTTTGTCGCCGACAACCTGCTGCTCCCTGATGGCTGGTTATTGTTGCTGCTGTCCCTGGCGGCGGTAGGCACGACCCTGCTGATGATCCGCTTTTTCCTCTGCCTGCTTGCCGCACCAGACCCTGAACACGCACCGTCCCCCTGCATGTGGCTGGGCTGGCTGCTGCCTCTGGGCGCGGTTCTGGCAGCGGGATGGCAAGGGTTGCCAAGGGGGCTCACGCTGACGGCGGAAGGTCTGTCACGTCATCCCATGGATCATCTCTGGCCCCTGTCCGTGGGCATCCTCCTGGGGGCGGGGGCCTGGTATCTCAGTCGCACCTTCGCCGTCACAGTCTATCTGCCGCCCGGAGATCTCCTTATTCCCTGCGAACAAGGGCTGCGCCACCTGCGGCCACGGGCAAGACGGCTCCGGCGGCCCCGGTTGCCCCGGCGGCTGCAGCTCGGCGCGCCCTTCGCTATGCAGAACCTCCCCCTGCTGCTGGCCCTGCGCCATGGAGAGTTGACCCTGAGGCGCCTGCCCGTTGCCGGGGTACTGTACTTGTTGCTTCTGCTACTGCTCCTGCTGGCCGGGCATTGACCCCTTATCCCCCTTAGCTGACCAGTTACCCATAAAAAAAGCCGGTCAGATTAATTCAATCTGACCGGCTTTTTTCTTAGTGTTTTGCGAGGCTGACGTAACCGACGGTCAGCCTCCGGGAAATTCTTCAGACAAGGTCGGGGCTCCCATGATCAGGGCGTCTGGCGCCTCAATCAATCCTTACTTGACGTGACACCTGTTGCAACTGGTTTTAGCGGCGAAGGCCTTGTCACCGTTATGGCAGACCCCGCACTGCTCACCGGCGTAGATCTTTTCCATGGTAATGTCGACCGTCCCCTTACGCATCTGCGGGAACATGTCCGGGTTATGACAGTCGGCACACTTGAAGCCGGCATCACTGTGAACCTTGCCCGAGAACTCAACCACACCCATGGAACTCTGGTCAAAGGTCAGGGAGCGATTGGCGGGAACAGCAACGGCCGCGGTCACCGCGCACAGGAGCGCAATACAGAGCAACAACAGGATCTTTTTCATCAGATAACTCCTCTTACAAGCGGGTTGATAAAAGCCACGGATACACATAACAAAGGCAAGACGATTGTAGCGAACCCCTGGCGCTCAGGTCAACTGGCCAGCGGTTTTATTCCATTTATTATTTTCTGAAAACCGTCTACACTTGGCAGGCAGCACTGACAATCGCACCCGTTACGGAGGGGAGCCAGCCCAGGACCATGGAACATTTCATCGCCAGACAGCCCATCTTCGACACTGCCGGGCGCGTATTCGCCTACGAGCTGCTGTTTCGCTCCGGGCTCCACAACTACTTTGACAGCGACAATCCCGACCAGGCCGCCGCCAGCGTCATTGCCAACAGCCACCTGCTCTTCAGCCTGGAAGAGATGACCGGTCGCACCAAGGCCTTCATCAACTGCACCCGCCGGGTTCTGCTGGAAGACCTGATGACCACCCTGCCGCAACAGCAGGCCGTCGTCGAGGTCCTAGAGGATGTCGTGCCCGACGCCGACCTGATCGCTGCCTGCCGGCGCCTGAAGGAGAAGGGGTACATCCTGGCCCTGGATGATTTCGTCTACAACGAGAACTACGATTCCCTGCTGGAACTGGCGGACATCGTCAAGGTCGATTTCCTCCTCAGTCCGGTGGAAGAGCAGGAACGCCTGGCCCGGCAGCTGATCCCCCGCGGCATCAAGATGCTGGCGGAAAAGGTGGAGACCCACGAGGTCTATGAACAGGCCAAGGCCATGGGGTATCAGCTGTTTCAGGGATATTTCTTTGCCCGGCCGGTGATCATCTCGCGCAAGGATATTCCCACCAACAAGATCCAGTTCCTGCGCATCCTCAAAGACGTACATGCCCAGGATGTCGATTTCAAAAAGCTGGCGCAGACGATCCAGAGCGAGGTGTCCCTCTCCTACAAGCTCCTCAAGCTCATCAATTCCGCCGCCTTTGCCCTGCGCAACCGGGTCACCTCCATCCTGCAGGCCCTGTCCCTGCTTGGCCTGCAGGAAGTCCGCTCCTGGATCTCCCTGCTGTCCATCTCGTCCATGGCCAATGACAAGCCGGCGGAGTTGGTGGTCAGCTCCCTGATCCGGGCCCGCCTCTGCGAACATCTGGCGACCCCCTGCAGGCTCAAGGACAAGCAGTCCGATCTGTTTCTCATGGGGCTGTTCTCCCTGCTCGATGTCATCATGTCGCGCCCCCTCGAAGAAATCCTTGAAGAGATCACCATTGACAACGAGGTGCGGGCCGCCCTTCTCGGCGAAAAGGGGAAACTGCTGGACATCCTGCACCTGGTCATCGCCATGGAAAAAGGCGACTGGGATAGCGTCTCCACCCTGACCTCCGCCATGAAGATTGAAGAACAACAGCTGCCGGCAGCCTATGCCGAAGCCGTCAAGTGGGCGCAGGAGATATATTCCCTTTGACAGTCGCCGGACAAAAGGTTACAAGGGCTGTTTTCCCTAGGAGGTTCAATGTCTGTCAAGGTTCCAGCAGCCGGTGAGCATACCCTGTCCCGCTGCAGCAAGTGTAAAGACACCACCAACCATACCATTGTCGCCATGGTCGGCAGCCGGATCGCGCGCGTCCAGTGCAATGTCTGCGGCAGCCTGCACAATCATCGCGCATCGGCACCACCAGCCCGCAAAGAGGGAACCAGGCGCCCGGCCCAGCCACGCAGAAGCAAAAGCGAGGAAAACTGGGAAAACCTGATCGCTGAAATGGATGTCGCCACGGCCATTCCCTACAGCTTGCAAACTCCGGTGAAAAACGGTGACCTGATCGACCACCCGACCTTCGGTCTGGGTAAGGTTGCGGGCGTCATCCGCCCCAACAAAATGGAGGTCGTCTTTAAACAGGGGGTCAAACTACTGCGCTGCACCCTGAAGGGCTGAACCCCGGGAGGGCACCTATGAGTCAATCGAGCAACAAAGCCACCGGAATACTCATCGCTTTTGCCTCCCTG
>CALFFB010000085.1 GCA_937958075.1 uncultured Geobacteraceae bacterium
CTTCAAGGCTGGCCGTTGGGTGCAGCGCTACCAGTACCAGAGCTTCGAGCCAGTGCCGGTCAACCATGACTGGATATGGGAAGACCCTACCATCAACGCCCTCTTGGAAAACGCCACCCGTACCTTGGGCGAGTTAAACGCCTTTTCCCTCATCGTACCGGATATTGACCTGTTCATTGAAATGCATGTGGTCAAAGAGGCGCAGACATCCAGCAAGATAGAAGGCACTCAGACCGGCATTGACGAGGCGTTGATGTCGGAAGAGCACATTCGCCCGGAAAAGCGGGATGATTGGCGCGAGGTGCGCAACTACATCGAGGCGGTCAATACGGCCATCTCCGATTTGCAGACGCTGCCGCTTTCCAACCGCCTGCTGAAGCAAACCCATGCCATTCTCATGCAGGGTGTGCGAGGCGAGCACAAGCAGCCGGGCGAATTTCGCGGCAGCCAGAACTGGATCGGCGGCTCGAATCTGACGGATGCCACCTTCATTCCACCCCATCATGAAAATGTGCCGGACCTGATGGGGGATTTGGAAAAATTCTGGCATAATGAGGAAGTCGTAGTACCCCACCTGATCCGCGCCGCCATCAGTCACTACCAGTTTGAGACCATCCACCCATTTCTGGACGGCAACGGCCGTATTGGTCGTCTGCTGATCCCGCTTTATCTGGTGAGCCACGGTTTGCTGGCCAAGCCATCCCTCTACCTGTCCGATTTTTTCGAGCGCAATCGGGCCAGTTATTACGATGCCCTGATGAGGGTGCGAGTGAGCAACGATCTGATTCACTGGGTGCGCTTCTTTCTCAACGGCGTGGCGCAAACCGCTGCCAAGGGACGGGATACTTTCAGGCAGATTCTTTCTCTGAGAACCGAAGTGGAGCAGGTTGCCCTGGGCATGGGCAAGCGGGCAGCAAGCGCACGGCAGGCTTTGAATCTGCTCTACCGCAAACCGGTCATTGACGCAAGCGACCTAGAGCGGACGCTGACCATATCAACCCCTACGGCCAACGCATTGATCAAGACATTGATCGAAAAAAATATTCTGGTCGAAATCACCGGCCAACAGCGCGGACGGATGTATTCCTTTGAGCCTTACCTAAGACTATTCTCAAGTTAAAGTAAATGCCATAACCTTAACTAAGGTATCAATCAAGTAAAGGGACGCCTCCATGAAACAAACCTCCGAAGCCGCCTTTGAAACCGCCATCGAAACGGTGTTGCTGAATGACGGTTACTGCAAGTTGGCCTCGGGCGCTTTCGATACCGAACGGGCCATCTTCCCCGACGAGGCGCTGACTTTTATCCGCGAAACCCAGGCCAAGACCTGGGAGAAACTCGAAGCCCTGCACGGGGCGGAGACCGGCGAGCGGGTGTTGCAGGCGCTCACCAAGTGGCTGGACACCCACGGCGCGCTGACTACCCTGCGTCACGGCTTCAAGTGCTTCGGCAAAACCCTGCGCATTGCCTTTTTCCGCCCGGCTCATGGCCTCAACCCGGAGCTGGAGGCGCGCTACCGTGCCAACCGGCTGGGCATCACCCGGCAGCTCTATTTCAGCGGCAAGAACAAGAAATCGCTGGACGTGGTGCTGTCGGTCAACGGCATTCCGGTGGTGACCCTGGAGCTGAAAAATCCCCTCTCCGGCCAGACGGCGGCCAACGCCATTCACCAGTACCGTCACGACCGCGACCCGCGCGAGCCGATCTTTCTCTTTACCAAACGCACCCTGGTGCATTTCGCCGTGGATACCGAAGAAGCGCACATGACCACGCGCCTGGCCGGGACCAGCACCCATTTTCTGCCCTTCAACAAGGGCTTATCCGGCGGCGCGGGCAATCCGCCGGACAAGCAAGGCCGCAACTACAAGACTGCCTACCTGTGGGAAGAGGTGTTGCAGCGTGATAGCCTGCTGGATCTGCTGGCGCGTTTTCTTCACCTGGATATCGAAGAGAAGGTCAGCGACGAAGGCAAGAAGGTGCGCAAGGAGACGATGATCTTTCCGCGTTATCACCAGTTGCAGGCGGTACGGCAGATGGTGACGGCGGCGGGCAGCGAGGGCGTCGGGCACAACTACCTGGTCGAACATTCGGCGGGGAGCGGCAAGAGCAACACCATCGGCTGGTTGGCGCACCGGCTCTCCTCCCTGCACAACGAGCAGGACGAGCGTATTTTCGACAGCGTGGTGGTGATCACCGACCGGGTGGTGCTCGACCGCCAGTTGCAGAACACCATCTACCAGTTCGACCACCGTCAAGGGGTGGTGCAGAAGATCGACGAGGATTCGCGGCAACTGGCCGAGGCGCTGGAATCGGGCGTGCCGATCATCATCACCACCTTGCAGAAATTCCCCTTCGTCTCCGGGCAGCTGATGAAACTGGCCGAGGAGCGCGGGGAAGGCAACAGCCATCTGCCGACGCGTAACTATGCGGTGATCATCGACGAGGCGCACAGCTCTCAGTCGGGGGAGACGGCCACCGAACTGAAAGGCGTGCTGGGTGGTACCGAGCTGATCCGCAAGGCCCGCGAAGCCGCGCAGGAGGAAGGCGAAGCGGAACTGGAGCGGCTGTTTCGCGCCATGGCCAAGCGCGGCCGCCAGCCCAATATGAGCTTTTTCGCCTTCACTGCTACGCCCAAGCATAAGACCCTGGCGATCTTCGGCCGGGGTGGCGAGCCCTTCCACCGCTACACCATGCGGCAGGCCATCGAGGAAGGCTTCATTGAGGATGTGCTGAAGAGCTACGTCAGCTACCAGACCTACTACAAGCTGATCAAGAAGGCCGAGGACGACCCCAACGTCGAGCGCAAGAAGGCGGCTCGGGCGCTGGCGCGCTTCATGCGTCTGCACCCGCACAACATCGGCCAGAAGACTGAGGTGATGGTCGAGCACTTCCAGCAGCATACCCGCCACAAGATCGGCGGCCACGCCAAGGCGATGGTGGTCACCGGTTCGCGGTTGGAGGCGGTGCGCTACAAGCAGGAGTTCGACCGCTACATCAGCGAAAAGGGCTACCCCATCAAGAGCCTGGTGGCCTTTTCCGGCACGGTGGAAGACGACAAGGTGCCTTCGATCACCTACACCGAAGTCGAGATGAATAACGGATTGAAGGAAAAGGAGCTGCCCGAGACCTTTGCCAAGCCTGACTATCGGGTGCTACTGGTGGCGGAGAAATACCAGACCGGCTTTGACCAGCCGCTGTTGCACACCATGTACGTGGACAAGCGCCTGGCCGGGATTCAGGCGGTGCAGACCCTCTCGCGTTTGAACCGTACCCATCCGCTCAAAGACGACACCTTCGTGCTCGATTTCGTCAACGACCCGGATGAGATTCAGGAGGCGTTTCGCCAGTATTACGACGGCTCCATGATGGGCGAGGAAGTCGATCCGGATCGGCTGTATGAGGTAAAGGCCGAGCTGGACGGGTCGGGCATCTACCGGCAAGACGAGGTGAACGAATTCTCGCGCATCTTCTTTGCGCCCAAGCGCCGCCAAAGCCCAGCGGACCACAAGAACATGAACGCCCTGCTAGATCAGGCGGTGGCCCGCTTTGCCCAGCTACAAAACAATGAAGAGGACGAGGCCGAGCTATGGCGCGGCAAAACCCAGGCGTTTCGCAATCTCTACAGCTTTTTGAGTCAGGTCATTCCCTATCAGGACAGCGACCTGGAAAAGCTCTTTACCTATCTGCGCCATCTGGCCTTGAAACTGCCCAAGCGCAAGATCGGGCCGGGATATCAGTTCGATGAGGAGGTGGAGCTTGACTACTACCGGTTGCAGAAGATCAGCGAAGGCTCGATCAACCTGGCCGAGGGCTATGCCAAGCCGCTCGACGGGCCGCGTGAGGTCGGCACCGGAGAGGTTCGCGAAGAATACGTCTCGCTCTCACGCCTCATCGACATCATCAACGAGCGTTTCGGTGCGGAGTTGAGCGAAGCCGATCAGCTCTTCTTCGATCAGATCGCCGAGGCAGCAAGCCAGAACGAATCCTTGCGCCAGGCCGCAGAGGTGAATTCCCTCGACAAGTTCCAGCTGGTCTTTAGACAGGTGCTGGAGTCTCTGTTTGTCGAGCGCATGGAACTCAACGAGGAACTGTTCACCGACTACATGAGCAAGCCGGAACTTCAGGATGTGGTTTCCAAATGGCTGGGTAGTCAGGTTTACAAAGGATTTGAAAAAAGAGGGGCTGAAAAGTTAACTCGTTAAAGTCATTCTACCCGATTGAGGAAATCCTTGATCAGGGGGATGAATTTTTCCGGTTCCACCAGGAAGGAATCGTGACCGTAGTCGGACTGGATGCAATGGTATTCGACGTTTTTGCCGAGTTGCTGCAGGTTTTTAACAACGTTTTCGGTCTGCTGCGGAGTGTACAGCCAGTCGGAGCTGAAAGCGAACCACTGGGAGGGGCAGGTCAGCTGGTTTAAGGCGTCGCTCTGGGATTCGAAATTCCAGGCGACATCGTACAGGTCGAGGGCTTTGGCCAGATAGAGAAAGGAGTTGGGGTCGAACTTGCCGGTGAAAGTGCCGCCATTGTAGTTGAGATACCGCTCAATCTCGAACTGACCGAAGAAGTCGAACATGCCGTCGCGGACAGAAAAGCGCCGATCGAATTTCATCCACATGGAGGCGTCGGACAAAAAGGAGATGTGTCCCACCGCCCGTGCCAGGGCCAGGCCATCGGTTGGCGGATGTTCGGGCGGGTAGTTGCCCTTTTTCCAGAGGGGGTCGTTATAGACCGCCTGCCGGGCCAGGGCGTTGAGGGCGATTGCCATGGGGGAGGTACGGCCGGTGCCGGCGATGGGGATAATGGAGCGGACCCTGTCCGGATAGTGGATGCCCCATTCAAGGGCCTGCATGGCACCCATGGAACCGCCGATCACCGCCTTGAGGGAGGCTATGCCGAGATGGTCGAGGAGCAGTTTCTGGGCGCGGACCATGTCGCGCACCATGATCACCGGAAAGCTCAGACGGTAGGGTCTTCCCGTTTGCGGGTTGATGCTGGTGGGGCCGGTCGAGCCCTTGCAGGAACCGATGGTGTTGCTGCAGATCACATAATAGTGATCGGTATCGAGGACTTTTCCGGGCCCGATCATGTTGTCCCACCAGCCGGGTTTGCGGTCTTCCTCTGAGTGATAGCCGGCGGCGTGGGCGTCACCGGTCCAGGCGTGAGTGGCAAGAATCACGTTGGAGGCATCCGGGTTGAGGGTGCCGTAGGTTTCATAGGCGAGAGTCAACGGCCCGAGGACGCGGCCGCTTTCCAGCCGCAGTTCCCTGTTGATGTGAGCATACTCCGTTGTTACCAGGCCGACACTCTGTTCCAAGTGATTGTCTCCAGCGCCTCGCGCGTCAATGGCATCCTGTGCCGTGCGAACGGCAAAAAAAAACCCTCCGTGGTGGAGGGCCGATACAGATACTCTGGTCTTATCGCTGTTGGTATCTGCTGGCACCGTCCCCATCTGTCCCTGGTAATAATGTTGCCCAGGGCAGGAATTGGCACCGATCAGCTCCTGGTTTGACGAGCCCGGTTGCCGTGGCTTCGCAGGGCCTCTCCCTCCGCCACTCTGGATAAAGACGAATACTCTTTATGGGTGTTTTCTTGACTCGGCACTCTAGATCAGCGACCCGAGATTTGTCAATACGGGCCTTTCAAGTCCGCTCCGGCAGGACGACGGACGTAAACTACAGAGCGTTACTTACCAGTTTGCCCTGTTTGTCTTGCTGCATGCGGACAATATCGGCAATACTGTAGTCTTTCAACACATCGGTGAGAGCCTGTTGTGCCTTTTCCCATACCTCATGGGCGCCGCAGACAGCGTCGCGGTCACAAAAGTCACCATCGAGCAGGCAGTGATTGAGCTTCAGGTCACCCTCCTGGGCCTGGTAGATATCCAGAATAGTGATCTGGTCTGCTTCCAGCGCCAGATGAAAGCCTCCACCGACACCACGCTGGGAACTGACGATGCCGCATTTGATCAGGGGCTGGAGAATCTTTGTCAGAAAAGCCGGAGTGACCTGCTGGGTACGGCAGATGTCCTTTTTCAGAACGATTTGATTTTTAGGCTGCTGTGCCAAGTAGATGACGGTGCGGACGGCATATTCTGTTGCACGTGTTATGACCACTGTGTAACCTCCTGAAAACAGGATACGGCTGAACCGATTCGAGGCAAAACCAAAGTAAGGCTTTTGTTCAGGTGTTTGTCGCAGTTCACGATGATCGCTGTTATGCCACGCACGTTGTGAGACAGCAACATGAAAATACGATGAAAAAATCTATTATACATGGTTCGCAAGAGAAAGTCATCGGGCGTTTTGCCCCCAGTCCGACGGGGCCGATGCATTTCGGCACCCTGCTGGCCGCGGTGACCAGCTATCTGCTGGTCCGCACCCTTGGCGGGCGCTGGCTGCTGCGCATTGAGGACCTGGACCCGCCGCGGGTGGTTGCCGGTGCCGACCGGATTTTGCTGCTGCTTCTGGAACAACTGGGGTTCGAGTGGGACGGGCCGGTGGTTTATCAAAGTGATCGCATCTGGCGTTACCATGAAGTCCTCAAGCAGCTACGTGACAAGGGCAATACCTTTGACTGTAACTGCACGCGGCGTCAGATTCAGGCATCCTCCGGGCCGTCAGGGGACGATGGGCCGGTTTACCCGGGAACCTGTCGTTCCGGGATGCGGGGGCAAAGGTCGGAGCATGCGGTGCGGCTGCGGGTGCCGAACGAGGAAATCGTATTCCATGACGGGATTTACGGAATCTTTGCGCAGAATTTAGAGCGGGAAGTGGGTGATTTTATTCTGCGTCGGGCTGATGGCTTGTTTGCCTATCAGCTGGCGGTGGTCGTCGACGACCTGGATTCCGGCGTCAATCAGGTCGTGCGCGGTGCCGATCTGTTGTCATCAACACCGCGGCAGATCTGGCTTTATCGTTGTCTCGGTGCACAACCACCGGCTTTTTTTCATCATCCCCTGGCCCTGGGCGCGGATGGGAGAAAGTTGAGTAAAAGCCACAGAGGGTATGAACCTGTTATCCTTGACAACAGCAGAAAAATGATGTGGCTGGCCCTGGATTTTTTGGGGCAGATGCCGCCGCCGGAGCTGCTGTCAGCAGATGCACCGAATATTTTGCGGTGGGGGGTGGAGCATTTTTCGCCGACGCGGATTCCTCGCACACATCGTGCTACGCCTGAGAGGACGCGCCCATAGGTTTGAGTTGATTGCGTTGAAACACGAAGTCCATTTTTTTACAGGAGACGGTCATGAGAAAAGGTCTGCTTTTGAGCCTGTTGTTTGTTTTTCTGGTCGGCTGCAGCAGTGGCACTTACCATGTGCCCAAACGTGAATATCAGTCACGGGTGCAGGTTCTGGGTGTCGTGCCGATCCTGGTCGATAGCAGTCGACCCATGAATTATCCCGATACCGATACCCTTTATACAATGTTGCGCCGTTCGGCACAGAACAAGCATTTCCACCTGACCGAACAGCTGCGGCAGAAAAAAGGATATTTTGATGTCCGGCCTCTGGATATCAACCCAGAATTGATCACGTTGTCGCTGTTGGCAGGTGGCGCCCGTTATGATGAGGCCGGTCGCCCTGTCGGTTACGATCTGGATCAGGCCACGGTGACGGAGTTGACCCGCCAGAACGTTGTCGACGCATTGCTGGTGGTGGTCCTGTCCGGCGCCCGGATCGAAGAAAACCGGCGTTCCCGGACAAAACTTGAATCCCTGCGCACCCGTTACAGCAATGTCGTCGCCACCGCCTTTGTGGTTGATCGCGAGGGGGATGTTTTGTGGGAGATGGCCGGCGACAAGGCGTATACGGCGGTGGTTCTGCAATATCCCGATTTTGATGAGGCCTACTACAATCGCAGCGAGACGGTCCGGGTGAAGAATATTACCAAAGATGGAGCACAGCGGATCATTGCCGGAGAAGCAGCCCTTGACGCGGCCATGCCATCACCCATGTACCAGGAACTGTTTTCCGGCATCGTGTCGGCCATCAGTCCGGGGTTGCTGGATTCCCTGCGTTAGGAACCGTAATCCGTACCGGACGGTCTGCACCGGCACAGTAAATAGCCTCGTGCACGAAAAAAATCCGTTATTGTGGTGTTGACACGGGGAGCAAAAGCGGGTAAAAGCACCTTTACTGGACGCCAAAGAGCGATGTTCAGAGCACCTGCCCGTTTTGTCTCCCTGCGTTAACGCAGTAAATTTATTTGATAATACAGAACCCAAATCGAACGCCCAACCAGCCATCAGCCACATAAAAATATTATTCACTAAAAATATCGAAAATCTGTTCTTGAATTGGCCGAGTGCTTTACGGCACGCGGTCATCTACAGTGATCTGCCGCCAAACGGCTGATTTCTGAGGCCATTTCCGGAGAACCCCTCAATGAATTTGAAAGAACTGAAACAGACAAAAATTGCCGACCTGATTGCTCTCGGTAAAGACCTGGGATTGGAAGAGATTGGCGGCATGCGCCGTCAGGATCTGATTTTCAATATTCTCAAGGCAACGGCGGCCCAGAAGAATGCCATCTTCGGGGAGGGGGTTCTTGAGATCCTGCCGGACGGTTTCGGCTTTTTGCGGGCCCCGGATGCCAACTACCTGCCCGGTCCCGATGATATCTATATCTCACCCTCGCAGATCCGGCGCTTCGCCCTGCGCACTGGCGATACCATCTCGGGGCAGATTCGCCCTCCCAAAGAAGGGGAACGTTATTTCGCGCTGTTGAAAGTCTCCGAGGTCAATTTTGAAAACCCGGCGAAAATGCGCGAAAAGACCTTCTTTGACAACCTGACGCCCTTGTACCCGGAAGAGCGTCTGAACCTGGAAACGACTCCGGACAACCAGGCACCTCGAATCATGGATCTGCTGGCGCCCATCGGCAAGGGGCAGCGGGGACTGATTGTTGCTCCGCCCCGGACCGGCAAGACCGTTCTGCTGCAGAATATTGCCAACTCCATTGCAGTTAATCATCCGGAAGTTTATCTGATTGTGCTGTTGATTGATGAGCGCCCCGAAGAGGTGACGGATATGCAGCGCAGCGTCAAGGGCGAAGTGATCTCCTCGACCTTTGACGAACCGGCCAACCGCCACGTGCAGGTTGCCGAAATGGTCATCGAAAAGGCCAAGCGTCTGGTCGAGCATAAACGTGACGTCGTCATTCTTCTCGATTCCATTACCCGCCTGGCGCGGGCCTACAACACCATTATTCCCTCCAGCGGCAAGATTCTGTCCGGCGGGGTCGATGCCCACGCCCTGCATAAACCGAAACGTTTTTTTGGTGCTGCCCGTAATATCGAGGAGGGCGGCAGCCTGACGATTATCGCCACGGCCCTGATCGATACCGGCAGCAAGATGGATGAGGTGATTTTCGAAGAATTCAAGGGTACCGGTAACATGGAGCTGCATCTGGACCGGCGCCTGGCGGACAAGCGGACCTTCCCGGCCATGGACATCAACCGTTCCGGCACCCGTCGTGAAGAACTGCTGGTCGATGAAAACCATCTGCAGCGGATCTGGCTGCTGCGCAAGGTGCTGTCATCCATGAACACGGTTGACAGTATGGAGTTCCTGCTGGAGAAGATGGCGGAAACCAAGACCAACGAAGAATTCCTCGATTCCATGAATCAATGAAAAGCGCAAAAAGGGCATGAGCAGAAAAGTTCTTGCCTGATGCGCGGGGAAGTGGTATTTAGCCCAACTGGTTGTGCCTCAATTTACAGGTCTGTACAAAAGCCAGGCCGCAAGGAGAAAAAGCTATGAAAGAAGGAATCCATCCCAAGTATGAGGATGTTACTGTCCGTTGTGACTGCGGTAACACCTTCGAGACCCGTTCAACCCTGTGTCGCGAAATCCACACGGAGATCTGCTCAGCCTGCCATCCTTTTTACACCGGGAAGCAGAAGCTGGTCGATACGGCCGGCCGTATCGAGCGTTTCCGTAAAAAATACGCCCAGAAGTAAACGGGTAAATCTCGAAAACGGCGGCCCGCACTTAAGGGGGCCGCTTTTTTTTTCTCTGCCGGTAGCCGGGCAGTAAGCCTTCTGGAAGATCATTTATGTTTGCCAGTCTGGAAAATGTTGTCGACCGCTTTCGCGAGGTTGAGGGTCTGCTCTCGGAGCCGTCCGTTGTCGCCGATCAGCCGCGCTACCGGGCCCTGACCAAGGAGCACGCGGACTTGCGCGAAATTGTCGAGGTGTATCAGCATTACCGTCAGGTCTGCAGCGATATCAAGGGCAATCAGGAGCTGCTTTCCGACCCTGACCCGGAAATGCGCGAGATGGCGGACGCGGAGCTTGAACACCTGCAACAGCAGCAGGACGAGCTGGAGAGCCGGCTGAAAATTCTCATGCTGCCCAAAGATCCCAATGATGACAAGGACATCATCCTTGAAATCCGCGCCGGAACCGGTGGCGATGAGGCGGCGCTGTTTGCCGCGGATCTGTACCGTATGTACAGCCGTTATGCTGATCGCCACCGCTGGAAGGTCGAGCTGATGAGCCTGTCGGAAACCGATGGCGGCGGCTACCGGGAGATTATCGCCCTGATCAGTGGCGAGGGGGTTTATTCGCGGTTGAAGTTCGAGAGCGGCACCCATCGGGTGCAGCGGGTGCCGGAGACGGAAACCCAGGGGCGAATCCATACTTCAGCCTGCACCGTGGCCGTGCTTCCCGAAGCCGAGGATGTGGATATCGATATCAATCCGGCGGATATCCGCGTTGACCTGTTCCGCTCCTCGGGCGCCGGCGGCCAGCATGTCAACAAGACGGAATCGGCGGTCCGTCTGACCCATATTCCCACCGGGGTGGTTGTCGCCTGCCAGGAGGGAAAATCGCAACACAAAAACAAAGCCCAGGCCATGAAGGTCCTGAAATCACGCATTTACGACAAGATGCTGGCGGAACAGCAGGCGGAGATGGCAGCTGATCGCAAAAGCCAGGTTGGCAGCGGTGACCGCAGCGAACGTATTCGGACCTATAATTTTCCGCAAGGGCGCTGTACCGACCATCGCATCGGCCTGACCCTGTACAAGCTCGACATGATCATGCAGGGCGATGTTGATGAAATCATTGAAGCGCTGATAACCCATCACCAGGCGCAATTGATGAGCCGCCAGGAGTCCTGACTTGGGTGAAGAAGCCTGGACGCTGCTGCGACTGCTGCGCTGGATGACGGGTTATTTTACGGATAAGGGCGTCGACAATCCGCGCCTTGATGCTGAGTTGCTGCTGGCTCATCAGTTGGGACTTGATCGCGTCGGCCTTTACCTCAACCACGACAGGCCGTTAACGGCTGTTGAGCTGGATCGCATCCGGCCGCTGGTGAAACGCCGTGGCCAGCGCGAGCCCTTGCAGTATATTACCGGCCACACCGAGTTCTGGTCCCTGGCGTTTGAAGTCACCCCGGCGGTGCTGATTCCGCGGGCTGATACCGAAGTGCTGGTCGAGGAGGCGCTGAAGCGCTGCGGTGAAATCGGATCTCTGCTGGATGTGGGAACCGGCAGCGGCGTTATCGCCATCAGCGTATTGCGGTCGTTGCCCGGCTGGCAGGGATTGGCGATCGATATCTCTGAAGAAGCCTTGCGTGTCGCCGAGCGCAATCGGGATACGTTGGAACTTTCGGATCGCCTGCAGCTGGTTGTCGGAGAACTGAGCCGGTTGCCCGAGGGCCCCTTTGAGCTGATAGTCAGTAACCCGCCCTATATCCCGACGGAGCAGTTGCCTGATCTTATGCCGGAAGTGCGCGATTATGAACCGGTCATGGCCCTGCATGGCGGTACAGACGGGCTTGACTGTTACCGTCACCTGGTTGCGCAGGTGGGGGATTGTCTGCAGCCGGGTGGCTGGCTGCTGGTGGAAGTCGGGTTTGACCAGGCGGACACGGTGAGGGCCCTGTTCGACGGGGCAGGACTGACGGAAACTTTCATAAGGCGCGATTACGGCGGCAACCCGCGGGTGGTTGGCGGGCGGCGTTCATAGCGACAGGGGCTGCGGTAGTATGACCTTGTTGCCGATAAAAAGGGTTTTACGTGGATAAAATTGTCATCAAAGGCGGGCGTCCCCTGCAGGGCTCGGTGCAGGTCAGCGGTGCGAAAAACTCGGCCCTGCCATTGCTGTTTGCAACTCTGCTCAGCGACGGCGTCAGTGAAATCAGCAATGTTCCTGATCTGCGCGATATTGCCACCGCGGCAAAGCTGCTGCGGGTGCTGGGGGCCGGGGTTGAGGGAAATGAGGGTCGGTATTGTATCGACAGCAGCAAAATCCAGAGCATCGAAGCGCCCTATGAACTGGTGAAAACCATGCGCGCTTCGGTGCTGGTTCTCGGGCCGCTGCTGGCGCGCTGCGGGCATGCCCGGGTCAGCCTGCCCGGTGGCTGTGCCATCGGAGCCCGTCCGGTTAATCTCCATCTGAAAGGACTGGAGGCCCTCGGCGCCAAAATCCGTATCGACCATGGATATATCGAGGCAACCGCCCCCCGTTTGCGCGGCGCTCGTATTTCCTTTGATATGCCGACGGTCGGCGGTACGGAAAATCTGCTCATGGCCGCAGCTCTGGCACAGGGGGAAACAGTGCTGGAAAATGCCGCGCGTGAGCCGGAGGTGGTGCAGCTGGCCGAGGCTCTGCAAAGCATGGGGGTGCACATTGAAGGCGCCGGAACGGCTATTGTCCGCATCCAGGGCGTCGATTACTTAAAGCCGCTGCAGTGTCGGGTGATCCCCGATCGTATTGAAGCGGGAACCTTTCTGATTGCCGCCGCTGTGACCGCCGGTGATGTCCTGGTCAAGGGCGCTCTGACCCGCGACCTCGCCGCCTTGATCAGCAAGCTCGTCGAAGCGGGGGTGAAGATCGAGGAAGTTGCCGAAGGCTTGCACGTGGTCGGGCCAAAGCGTCCGCAGGCGGTAGATGTGCGCACCAGCGTTTTTCCCGGTTTTCCCACCGACATGCAGGCCCAGTTCATGGCCCTGATGACAGTGGCCGAAGGTACCAGCCGTATTTCCGAAACGATTTTCGAAAATCGTTTCATGCATGTCTGTGAACTGCAGCGCATGGGGGCGGATATCCTTATCGACGGGCACAGTGCAGTTGTTCGCGGGGTTGAACGGCTCACCGGAGCACCGGTGATGGCAACGGATCTGCGGGCCAGCGCCTCCTTGATTCTGGCCGGGCTGGCGGCGGATAACACCACGGAGATATCACGCATCTATCATCTGGATCGCGGTTATGAGGGAATAGAAAAAAAACTCGCCGCTTTAGGAGCTGACATCCGGCGCGAACGGGAGTAACACCTATGAATGACTGGATCACCTTTGCCCTGCCCAAAGGGCGCATCATGCAGGATTCCATGGAGCTCTTCGGTAAAATCGGCATCACCTGTCCGGAGATGCGCGATGACAGCCGCAAGCTGGTGTTCGAAAATTCCGAGCAGAAGTTGCGCTTCATGGCAGTGCGGGCCACCGACGTGCCGACCTATGTCGAGTACGGCTGTGCTGATCTTGGCGTAGTCGGCAAGGACACCCTGCTGGAACAGGGGAAAAAGCTCTATGAACCCCTCGATCTGAAGTTCGGATATTGCCGGTTGGTGGTGGCGGAGCCGAAACATCTGCAGAATTCCGACAATCCGCTGAACTGGTCGAATATCCGGGTGGCAACCAAATATCCCAATATCACCGAACGCTATTTCGCCGCCCGGGGGATTCAGGTGGAGTTGATCAAGCTCTACGGTTCCATCGAGCTGGCGCCCCTGGTGGGCTTGGCCGAGCGGATTGTTGACCTGGTGTCTACCGGCGGAACCCTGAAGGCCAACAATATGGTGGAAGTCGAGACCATCGCCGAGATCACCAGCCGCCTGATTGTCAACCGTGCCAGCCTGAAGACCAAACATCAGCGTATCAGCGCTATCATTAGCGGGCTGGAGAAGGTGATTGGTGATGAGGTTAAAATCTCGCTTTAATGTTGGGCAGGGATGGCATCCTTATTCCAAGGGCCGCTTTTCGTCATCCCTGACCGCTAGACTGTCGCCATCCGGGCGACAGACACCCTTGTCACAAGGACCCCATCCCTGCCCTGAACGCATTAACGGAGCCCGGTGATGATCAATATACTTAAGTTCTCAGACAGTGATTTTGCCGAGCGCTTCCGGCGTATTGAAGAACGCGCTGAAGAGATTCCTGCCGGGATTGAGGACACCGTCAGTGCCATTATCGCTGATGTGCGCAGGCGTGGTGACGCGGCGCTGTTTGAGTTGACGGCAAAATTTGACCAACTGGTACTGACGGCTGAAACCATGGAGGTTTCCCGCACTGAAATTGCGACCGCGCGAAACGCCATCGACAAATCCTCCCTGGCGGCGTTGGAGCTGGCAGCGCAGCGCATCGCCGATTACCACGCCAAGCAGAAACAGCAGACCTGGCTATCCACCGAAGAGAGCGATATTCTCCTCGGGCAGATGGTCACACCTCTGGATCGGGTCGGCATCTATGTGCCCGGTGGCAAGGCGGCCTATCCTTCCTCTGTCCTGATGAACGCCGTTCCGGCGAAAGTGGCGGGAGTGGGTGAAATTATCATGACGGTGCCCATGCCCGGCGGTGAAGCCAATCCTTATGTGCTGGCGGCGGCGGATATCGCCGGAGTGGATCGGATCTTCAGGGTCGGCGGCGCCCAGGCGGTTGCCGCTCTGGCTTTTGGTACCGCCTGTATCCCCAGGGTCGACAAGATCACCGGACCCGGCAACATCTATGTGGCCACAGCCAAAAAGCAGGTGTTCGGGCAGGTCGGCATCGATATGATCGCCGGACCCAGTGAGATCCTGGTCATCAACGACGGCAGCGGCAACGCGGCTCACATCGCAGCGGATATGCTCTCCCAGGCTGAGCACGATGAACTGGCATCGGCGGTGCTGGTCACCAGCTGCGAGACGATGGCGACGGC
>CALFFB010000086.1 GCA_937958075.1 uncultured Geobacteraceae bacterium
ACCGCCTTTCTGGTGGCCGGTGGGCTTTTCGCCCTGCGCAACACGCCGATTGACGCCATTCCCGACCTGTCCGATGTTCAGGTGATCGTCTTTACCGAGTATCCGGGGCAGGCGCCCCAGGTGGTGGAGGATCAGGTGACCTATCCCCTGACCACCCAGATGCTGGCGGTGCCGGAGGCCAAGACGGTACGGGGCTACTCCTTCTTCGGTTTTTCCTTTGTCTACGTCATTTTTGAAGATGGCACCGACCTGTATTGGGCGCGTTCCCGGGTCCTCGAATACCTCAATTCGGTAGCGGGACGACTTCCCCAGGGAGTCAGTCCGACCCTTGGCCCCGACGCCAGCGGCGTCGGCTGGGTGTACCAGTACGCCCTGACCTCCGACCGTCACGATCTGCAGCAACTGCGCAGTCTTCAGGACTGGTACCTGCGCTATGAACTCTCTTCAGTGGAAGGTGTTTCGGAAGTCGCCAGTCTCGGTGGTTTCGTCAAGCAGTATCAGGTTGCGGTCGATCCCAATCGCCTCCTCGCCTACGATATTCCGGTGACGGAGCTGATGAGCGCCATCCGCAACGCCAACCTGGATGTCGGCGGCGGTGCCATGGAGATGGGGGAAACCGAATTCATGGTACGCACCACCGGAGGCTATATCGCTTCGGTGGAGGATCTGGCCGATATCGTGGTGCGGGCAACCGCTGACGGAACGCCGGTGCGGGTCGGTGACCTGGCCGCTGTGCGGCTGGGGGCGGAAATGCGTCGGGGGATCGCCGAACTGGACGGTCAGGGCGAGGTGGCCGGTGGCATCATTGTCATGCGTTCCGGTGAAAATGCCCTCAAAACCATCGACCGCGTCAAGCAGAAACTGGCTGAACTGCAGGCCGGTCTGCCGGATGGGGTCGAGATTGTCCCGACCTATGACCGCAGCGAGCTGATTACCGGGGCGGTTGATAATCTGCAGCACAAGCTGGTTGAAGAGAGTATCGTCGTCGCCCTGGTGATCATTCTCTTCCTGTTCCATCTGCCCAGCGCTTTTGTCGTGATTCTGGCCCTGCCGGTGGCGATCCTCATGTCGTTTGTCATCATGTACCTGCAGGGGATCAACTTTAACATCATGAGCCTCGGCGGGATCGCTATCGCCATCGGTACCATGGTCGATTCGGCCATCATCATGGTGGAGAACGCCCACAAGCGACTGGAATCAGCCCCGCCCAATGCGGCCCGGAGACCGATCATCATCGAGGCGGCCAAGGAGGTGGGGCCGACCATCTTTTTTGCCCTGCTGGTGATCACCGTTTCCTTCGCGCCGGTCTTTACCCTGCAGGAACAGGCCGGACGCATGTTCAAGCCCCTGGCCTACACCAAAACCTACGCCATGGCGGCGGCGGCGCTGCTGTCCATTACCCTGGTGCCGGTGCTCATGGGATTCTTCATCCGCGGTCGTATCCGCGGTGAATCCGCCAATCCCGTCAATCGGGCACTGATCCGCCTCTACCATCCGCTGGTTGATTTTGTCCTCAAGCGCCGCAAGATGGTGCTGCTGATCACCCTGGTGCTGCTGATCTCCACCGCATATCCCATCAGCCGTATCGGTACGGAATTCATGCCGCCACTTTACGAGGGGGATCTGCTCTACATGCCGACGACCCTGCCGGGTATTTCCGTGACCAAGGCCAAGGAACTGTTGCAGCAGACGGATAAAATTATCGCCTCCTTCCCCGAGGTGGAGCGGGTATTCGGCAAGATCGGCCGGGCGGAGACAGCCACCGACCCGGCGCCGATGATGATGCTGGAAACCACCATTCTCCTCAAGCCACGGGAGGAATGGCGCTACCTGCCGGCGGACCGTTTCTACAGCGGCTGGCCGGACAGTCTCGGTTTTGCCAAAGACCTTCTGGGCCGGATTTTCCCTGAATCGCAGCGGATGACCATCGATCAGCTGACGGATGAACTCAATCGTGCGGTGCAGTTTCCGGGGCTGACCAATTCCTGGACCATGCCCATCAAAACCCGTATCGACATGCTTTCCACCGGCATCAAGACACCGGTTGGCATCAAGGTCATGGGGGATGACCTGACCACCTTAAGCCGGCTGGCGGAAGAGATTGAAGCGGTGGTGCGGGAGCTGCCCGGTACCCGCTCGGCCATTGCCGAGCGCGCTGTCGGCGGTTTTTTCCTCGATATTGAAATCGATCGGGCCGCGGCCTCCCGTTACGGCATCAACATCGGCGATATCACCCGGGTGGTGCAGACCGCTATCGGCGGCATGAAGATCGCTGAAACCGTCGAAGGGCTGGAGCGTTACTCCATCAACGTTCGTTATGACCGTGATTTTCGTGATGATCCGCAGTGGCTTGAGCGGGTTCTGGTTCCGGCGCCCGGTGGTCGTCACATTCCTCTGGCGCAGATGGCCGAACTGGTGGTGCGCCAGGCCCCCGACAGCATCAAGAGCGAGAACGCCCGCCGCACGGTCTGGGTCTATGTCGACCTTGATACCAGTGATATCGGCAGTTATGTCGCCGCCGCCCGGGACCGGGTCAGTGAACGCGTCACCCTGCCGCCGGGATACAATGTGGTGTGGAGCGGTCAATACGAGTACATCGAATCCACCCGTGAGCGCCTGCTGGTCATTGTTCCCCTGACGGTGCTGGTGATCTTCGTGCTGATCTATATCAGCACCAAATCCCTGGTCCGAACCGCCATCGTCTTCATGGCCGTTCCCTTTTCCCTCATCGGTGCCTTCTGGCTGCTGTATCTGCTCGATTACAATCTCTCCATTGGTGTCTGGGTGGGGCTGATCGCTCTGGCCGGTCTTGACGCGGAAACCGGGGTGGTGATGCTCCTCTATCTGGATCTGGCCCATCGGCGCTGGAGCGAAGAGGGACGCATGCGCACCCGTGGCGATCTGATCCAGGCCATCCACTATGGAGCAGTGCGGCGCATCAGGCCGAAGGTGATGACGGTGGTGACCATTATCGCCGGCCTCATGCCCATCATGTGGAGCAGCGGCATCGGTTCCGATGTCATGAAACGCATCGCCGCGCCGATGATCGGCGGTACCGTCAGCTCCCTGGTTCTTGAGCTGCTCATGTATCCCGTTTTCTTTTATCTCTGGCGGGCACGTTCCCTCGATGCCAGCCCGGAACCGACGGTGCCGGATGGGGAGATGAAATAATTTAATCGGTAAGCATGGTCGTGACTCCCATGATGAGGGTGACTATCGCCATGGACGGCGACAGTCAAGCGGTCAGGGATGACGAAAAGCGTCCCTCAGAATGGGAGTTGCGATCCTTATGCTGACATCATTTGAACAGAACCCTTCGTGGATGATTTATTCATCCGAACCTCACAAAAAAGGAGAAACGACATGAAAAAGATGAAACACGCCCTTATTCTCACCGCCGGGGTTCTGCTCCTCGGCTCCGGAATCGCATTTGCCATGAATCACGGTGGTGGTCACAGCGGGCACGGCAGCACGGCCGACAGCAAATCAGCCCACGACACCCATGGCGGCATGGGCGAAAACACCGGACATGGCTCAGAGCACATGGGGATGAGCATGACCGACGGCATGGAAATGATCGGGTCACAGACGCGCGAAGGGGTCAAGGCTATGGCCCATGTGACCGATATGCGTAAAGCCATGGCTGAGGCCGGCATGCCGCAGACCCATCACTTCATGGTCGCTTTTGAGCGGGACGCGGAAGGTGCGCCCCTGACCAGCGGGCGCGTTGCGGTGCGGGTGATAACTCCATCCGGCCAGACGCGTTCCGCCATTGCCCTGCAGGAGATGGATGGCCATTTCGGCGCCGATGTCGAGCTGAAGGAAGCGGGAACCTACAGGTTCGAAGTCGGTACGCGTATCGGTGACGATCAGGCCCGGCAGTATGAATTTGAGTATGATGTAAAATAACTCAACTCACCGGGACAGCCTGAGCAGAACGGGGCACCATTTTTCCTGCGACCAGGAAAAATGGTGCTTTTTCAATTTGTCCTGGAGTTGGAAATGATGCAATCTGTCAGGTAAATCTGAGAGCACGGAGATGAGAATATCAGGTTATGAGGAGATGGCATGTCGGATATGAATAAACGGCTTGATGAACTGGAAATCCGCATCAGTTACCAGGATCAGCTGCTGGAAGAACTGAACGGCGTGGTGACGGATTGTCATCTGCGGATCGATCAGCTCACCCGCCGCAATCAGCAGTTACTGGAGATGGTGCAGAATCTCGGTGGTTCTCTGGATGAGTCTCCCGATGAGTGATGGCGTTTCTCTACTCAGCAGGTGGGGTCGGGAATTCCATGACAAGGGCGTCTGTCGCCATGGACGGCGACAGTCGAACGGCCATGGATGGCGCAAAGTGTCCCTTGGAGTGGGATCCCCGGCTCCACGTGAAGTT
>CALFFB010000087.1 GCA_937958075.1 uncultured Geobacteraceae bacterium
GCTATAACAATAAATGGACAGTTTCTGTATAAAACTGCAAACACAGAAGGTCCGAGCTATATATAATTTCCTACTAATATGACGAAAAATCTGTCTTTACCATATACTTCAACATGTTACAATCGCCATGCTCATTGACCTTCCCGGTATAGGCAGATCTGTCTATACCGGTTCAAAGTCCATCCAGAGGGCTACTGACTCCCTTGCCACCTTTATTCAATACATGAGTATAAATCATGGTCGTACTCACATCCTTGTGCCCCATCAACTCCTGAATTGTCCGGATATCATAACCGCTTTCCAGCAGATGCGTAGCAAAAGAATGACGGAAGGTGTGACAACTGATCCGTTTTGTCAAATCTGCTTTTGTAACGGCAGCCCTGACTGCTTTCTGGAGTATTGTTTCATGAATGTAGTGCCGCCCCTCTTCTTCGGTTTTCAGGTTTTTCCAGCGGTTCTCCTGCGGAAAGACCCACTGCCATCGCCAGTCCCAGGGGGCTTTCGGGTATTTCCGATCCAGAGCATTGGGTAATGACACCTTGCCCCAGCCCTCGGCCAGGTCTTTGTCATGAACCTTCCTGACATGAATCAGGTGTTCCTGCAAAGCAGGAATCAACGACTGTGGCAGCATAGTGCGCCTGTCTTTTCCTCCCTTGCCGTCACGAACCAGAAGCTCCTGTCCGGCGAAGTCCAGATCCTGTACCCGCAACCGCAGGCATTCCATTAACCGCAGCCCGGAACCGTAGAGCAAACTCGCCATCAGCCATTTATCGCCACCGTGTTGGTTGAGAACCGCCTTGACCTCGTCGCGGGTCATGACCACGGGCAACCGTTTCGGTTTGCGTGCCCGAATGACGTCACCCAGATCGCCAACATCTCTGCCGATGATGTTCCGATACAGGTAAAGAATCGCGCTCAATGCCTGGTTCTGGGTCGAGGCGCTGACCTTTTCCTTGACAGCCAGGTGGGTCAGAAAGGCATTGATCTCGGGCTCACCCATGTCTGCCGGGTGGCGTTTGTTATGAAACAGGATGTAACGCCGCACCCATTGGCAATAAGTGTCTTCCGTGCGCGTACGATAATGCCTGGCACGCATGGATTCACGCATCTGCTCCAGCAACTTCGGTGGGTTTCTGTCCCTCGTAGACGGTACTGGCAAATCCCCATCCATGGCTGCCCCCTTATCTGCTATCAGCACACCAACAAAAAAACGCCACCGCCCGGCTGATACCGAGGCGGTGGCGTTAACAAACTGCGAAGTCTGGATTTTCCTCATGCCCACCCCTCCGGCGTCAGAAACTGAAATCCCCCCTTTTGTCACCCCCGCATAATGGTCCGAATCCTACCTGCAACAGCTGCAGTGACGCAAGCAGAAAAGCCGCTCAGCGGAGCTGAGAGTTTGAATATTCGACATCCCTCTGCTGAAGGAACGGCTTATCAAGGGGGAGGGATGAATGACGGCTACTGATGCGGGCAATCCTGCTGTGGTTGCATTTTGCCTTTGCAGGTGCCACCGCAAACGCTGTCGTGAGCCAGTTTCAGGGCGGTTTCAATGGAGCCGCTGGTGACGACCGGGGTGATGCCGGCTTTCTGTAGTTCCTGTTTTGGCAGATCACCGATCATTGAAACGGCCAGCGCACGACAGTCACCAAGGGCTTTGACAATAGCCTCGAACTGCGGGTGCCTGAAGGGATGATCAGGGTCGAAGGAGCAGTATTTGTCGACCTCGACGGTTTTGATCAGCTCCGGATGATGTGACCGGTATTTGTAGATGTGAAAGCGTTCGGCATGACCGAAATGCTGATCGACCTCGGTGCCGTATTTTGAAGCAACGGCTATGAGCATGACGTTATTCCTTTTCAGCGACTCACGCCCCGAGGGGCGACTTTTCATCGAGTAACTCACACGAATCGTTGACGCCAGAGCTCCCCCTTTGCTGAAGGGGGACACAGCTTGCGCTTTTTCAAGTTACTCAGAAGGCGGCCATCGGCTTGAAGCTGAAACATTTCTTCGGGCAGGCGACACCACAGGAGGCACAGCCGATACAGT
>CALFFB010000088.1 GCA_937958075.1 uncultured Geobacteraceae bacterium
ACGGCGTCAGCTGGCGCAGCCTGGCCCCGGCGGCGGCCTTGATGGTATCACAGATGCGCACCCGCGCTTCCTGAAGAAACTCCTTGGTACCCAGCCGCGGTTTCTGGATAATCTCGACAGCGCCGTATTCCAGAGCCTTGAGGGCGGTTTCCGAACCGCTGTCGGTGAGGCTGGAGCACATGACCACCGGCAGGGGGTGCTGGCTCATGAGCTTCTGCAGAAAGGTCAGCCCGTCCATGCGCGGCATCTCGACATCGAGGGTGATAACATCGGGCACTCCCTCCTTGAGGCGCTGCGCCGCGACAAAGGGGTCGGAGGCGGTGGCCATGACCTCGATATCGGGATCGGACGCCAGAATCTCCGCCAGGGTCTGCCGGACAACGGCCGAATCATCGACAATCAGAACCTTGATCTTGTCACGTGGCATAATCACATCCCGTTCATTACGCGATCAACTGTACAGCTGAGGCAGCGGCCAGATTCAGACAGGAGGTGTTGCCGGTTTCCATGACGAGGGCGTCTGGCGCCAGGGATGGCGACAGTCGAATGGCCATGGAGGGCGAAAAATGTCCCGAGACATGGAAACCGGTAATGCCTCCTGTTCGTGAACCGACTGTTCTCGAACCCCCTGCGCGTGAATCGGCCTTCCTGCACCGGATCACCGCCATTGTCCCTTCATCCGCTTCAGGTAGACATCACCCGTGCGCGAACAGAAAACAATCTTGCGGCCACTGCCGCCACCGACATCACTGGCACTGATGGTCAGTCCCTGTCCTTCCAGCAGGTTCCGGGCGGCGGCGATATTCTGCCGGCCGACGGTGCCGCTGGTCGACGCCTTGCCGGGCTCGAACATATCCGCTCCGCCGAAGAGCTTGACGACGATCTCGCTGCGCGCCACCCGGCGGCGGCGAAATTCCTCCAACATGTACCCGACCGAGCGGTCGACATACTTGAATTCGTTGATATCCTCCCCTTTGTGGTAGGGGAGCATAGCGTGGCAGATGGCGCCCAGACGCTGCCGCCGGGCGAAAAATACCACGGCGACACAGGATCCGAGGACCGTCACCACTTCCGTCGGCTGCTCACAGATGACCAGCTCGCCGGGATTCAGATAGACTTTCGGCGACTCGCCGCAGGGCTTCACCGAGGCAGCTTCCGGTAAATGGTCGGCGCCACCTGGGTCACCGGCACCGTGCAACCGTGCAATGATTCGGAATGACCAAGGAACAGATAACCGCCATCGTTGAGATAACGGCACATCTTGTTGATCAGCCGCTCCTGGGTTTCACGGTCGAAATAGATAATCACGTTGCGGCAGAAGATGATATCCAGCTTGTGGGGCAGACCGAAGTCATCATCCATGAAATTCAATCGCCCGAAGGTAACCATGGCCCGCAGTTCCGGCACGATCCGCACCAGGGGGTTGTTTTTGTCCTTGTTTTTCAGCAGGTATTTGCGCCGCATCAGCGCCGGGACCGGGGCGATGCGATCCGTGTGATAAACCGCCTTGCGGGCCATATCGAGGACCCGGTTGGAAATATCCGTGGCCAGAATCTGCGGCTTCAGGTGCAATTGCGGATTCTGCTCGGCGAACTCCCGCAGAACCATGGCCAGGGTGTAGGGTTCTTCTCCGGAGGAGCAGCCGGCGCTCCAGAGCTGGAGTTTGCCCCCTTCGATAATCCGTGCGGACAAAAGCTCCGGAATCGCCGTGCGCGTCAGATAATTGAAATGTTCCGGTTCACGGAAAAAATCCGTTTTGTTGGTGGTGACGGCGTTGACCAGATGAACAAGCTCCTGCTCACGCCCGCTCGGACTGAAGAGAAAGTCGCAGTAGCTGCCGTAATCCTGCAGTTTGAGCTGCCGCAGCCGCCGGGCCAGGCGGCCTTCGAGCATGGTGGTTTTGGTTGACGGCATCTTGATGCCGAGCTCGGAATAGATAAAACGGCTTAAACGATCAAAATCCTTGGTCTGCAGATTCATCCTGATGATCCTTTTGCCGCATAAGCTCTGATAGAAAAATCATTTAACCACTGTACAAACCGGGCACAGCGTCAGGACCCCCATGACAAGGGCGTCTGTCGCCAGGGACGGCGCAAAGTGTCCCTTGGAATGGGGGTCCTGATCCGGTACCTGTTGAAACGCATTCCTTATGATTTAGCTGTCCGGTGCGGCTTTTGCCGCACCGGGATAACACTCTTCACTACAGTTTATTAAAAGCGCTCAAACTCGTCGTCCAGTTTATCTTTTCCGCTTCCCATATCA
>CALFFB010000089.1 GCA_937958075.1 uncultured Geobacteraceae bacterium
TGGCCCGGGCGCAATTGACCGTTGGCCCCCTGAATCAGGGGGACTCCGATCACAGCCTGGCCATGGCCCTGGATATTCCGGTCATCACCGAGGCCCCCTTTCACCCCTATTCGGCCAGAGTGCTGGAACAGGCGCGGCAAACCGCCGGTCAGGCAGACATCATTGTTATCGCCGCCAGCTGCTGGGGTGCGGGCAACCTCGCCTGCCTCGATCTGGCGGTACAGGAGCAACGGTCCGGCAAGCCGGTTTACCTCATCGACCCGCAACCCGCCTGTGATTACACCAATGGCCGGGCCTGGGAAAAAATTTCCCGACTGCAGCACCACGGAGCCCTATGTGTTCGCCATGAAGACCAGCTCATCGAACACATCAAACAGCGTTCATGATCAGACCTTCCCTGAAATGGATCGCGAATCAGGTTTTCCCACCAGACCGTCCTGATCCCTATTTCCCTCCTAACCTGCTGATATTTCCCTTGTAGCAAAACAGCATTACTGTTAATTTCGACAAATCAAGTCAGCTGCTCCTTGCCTTTTCCTTTCCCTGTGGAGACCATCACCATGAGCTCTTTTTCCCTGCGCACCAAATTGATAATGGGGGGCGTTCTGTTTCCGGCCATCCTGCTGATCGGCCTGTTTGTCGGATTCTATCTTTACGAAAAGCAGAGTTCACTGGATACCGTTGTTGAAAAATCACAGATTCTCGCGCGCACCGTGGAGTCGACGCGCATGGAGATGGAAGACAAGTGGAAACAGGGGCTGTTCTCTGTTGACATGCTGCGTGACTGGGCGCAGCAGAACCAGCAGGACAAGATCCTCGCTGCGGTCCCGGTGGTGTCGGCCTGGCAGGCGGCCATGCGCAAGGCGGATGAAGGCAACTACATTTTCAAGGTGCCGAAATTTCAGCCCCGCAATCCGAAAAACACCCCGGACGCCATGGAAGCGCGGGTCCTGAACCTGATGCGCGAGCAGAATCTGGCGGAATATTACGAGATCAACGAAGACACCAATTCCGTCCATTATTTCCGCGCCGTCTACCTGTCCGATACCTGCCTCTACTGTCACGGTGACCCCAAGCGCTCCCAGGAATTCTGGGGCAACGACCAGGGGCTCGATCCCACCGGCGTGCGCATGGAAAACTGGAAAGCCGGTGAGATGCACGGCGCCTTTGAAATTATCCACTCCCTCGACGCCGCCGATGCCGCCCTGGCAAAAACCATCTCCTGGACCGGTGGTATTTTCGTGATTCTCCTCGGCGCGGCCGGGGTTGTTATTGCCTGGTTTGCCACCAAGGCCGTGGTCAACCCTATCCGCGAAACCATGAGCATGATCGAAGGGCTGGAACAGGGCAAGCTGGACCATCGCATCAAGGTCAACCGCAAGGACGAGATCGGCCGTCTTGCCAACTCCCTCAACAACTTTGCCGACAACCTGCGCGATGAAGTCCTGGAAGCCTTCAATCGTCTGGCGGCCGGGGACTTCACCTTTACCGCCAGAGGCTTGATTGCGGCTCCCCTGGCCAAGGCGACGCAGGGGCTGACCGGCACCCTGCTCACGGTGCGCGAAGCCAGTGATCAGATTTCTTCCGGCGCCGAACAGGTTTCCGAGACCAGTTCGTCCCTGGCCAACGGGGCAACCCAGCAGGCAGCAGCCCTGGAGGAAATCTCCGCCTCCATGACCGAAATGAGTGAACAGACGGCCAATAACGCGTCCAACGCTTCGACGGCCAATAAATTGTCGGTGGAGGCCCGCAGCGCGGCCGAGCGGGGCAACGGCCAGATGCAGAACATGGTCTCGGCCATGAATCGCATCAAGAGCTCGGCCGAAGACATCAGCAAGATCATCAAGGTCATCGACGAAATTGCTTTCCAGACCAATCTGCTGGCCCTGAACGCCGCCGTCGAGGCGGCCCGGGCCGGGCAGCACGGCAAAGGCTTTGCCGTCGTTGCCGAAGAGGTGCGCAACCTGGCGGCGCGCAGCGCCAAGGCGGCGCGGGAAACGGCGACCCTGATCCAGGATTCGGTGGAACGCACCAACAACGGCGTGAGCATTGCCGAAGATACGGCCAAGTCCCTCAATGAAATCGTGACCGATATCACCAAGGTATCGGATCTGGTCGCGGAAATCGCCGCCGCCAGCCAGGAGCAGTCCCAGGGAATTTCCCAGGTCAATGAAGGGTTGGTGCAGCTGAACGACGTCAACCAGCGCACCACCGCCACCTCGGAAGAATGTGCCGCCA
>CALFFB010000090.1 GCA_937958075.1 uncultured Geobacteraceae bacterium
GTGACTGACCGTAGCAGGGTGTCACGCAGGCGCCGGATCTGCTCACGAAGGGATTGTCGCTCATTGTCTTTCTGGTGGATGTCACGCAGGATGCGGCAGCATTCCTGATACTGTTCGAGCCAGGAACGCATTTCCCGCGGGCGACGCGGCGTCAGCCTGCACCCCTGCCACAGCTGCTGCCAGTCCAGTTCAAACTGCTGCCGCTGTTCATCAAGGCTCCGGGCCTCGGCCTGCAGGCGCCGGAGTTGCCCCTGTTGCTGCTCCAGGGCCGCCCGCAGTCCGGCATACTGATGCACCCGATCCGCCTCCAGCCGCAGGCGATCCGCCACCTCGTCGGCGCGTTGCATGTCCTGTTCGAAAACGCCGGGCAATACCTCGCTGCTGATATCCTCCTGCTGTCCTTTGACCGGCTCTTCCGCCAGCCAGAGCTGTTTGACCCGCTGCCATCGCTGATCGCGCTGCCGACGAACCTGCGCCAGCTCATCTTCCGTCGGCACCGCTCCGGTTTGTTCAATGACACTGATATCACGCTGCAGCCGTTCCAGCTCATCCTCCACCCTCTGCTGCTGCGCCTCCAGGGTCCGCGCCGCCCCGGACAGATCACGCTCCTGCTCCAGCGCAGCGTCTACCGTCGCCGATGACGGCACCGGCAAAGCACGCAAGTCCTCCTCGGGAGATGACAAAAAACCCAACCGGGCCATCAGGCTTTCACTTTGATCGCGCAGGACACCGAGGGCCTGATCGACCTGGTGCATCTGTCCATCCAGATCACCGGCACGCCGGGCCGTTGTGATCACCGCCGCCAGTGGTTGCAGATCCCCCCTTTCGGGACACATCTCCAGCTGGTCGGCAAGACGCTCCTGTTCGGCCTCCAGGGCGCGCCGGCGTTCCTCCGCCTGCCGTAATTGCTGCTCAATCCCGGCGTAACGGTTCGCCAAAGGCAGAATCACCTGACGGCGTTGCAGCAATGTTTCAATCTGACGGAAATCTGCGGCGTCCAGGCCGATTCCGGTCTGACTGAGCAGGGTCGCGACCTGGGTACGGCAGGCAATGAGTTCAGCATGGAGAGCGGGCTGGTCACGCAAAGCGCTCTGACGGGTATCCAGCCGCTGATGCAGGGCATCGATGGTTGCTGACTGATCCAGAATATCCTGCCGCAACTGCGTCCGGCTCTGCTTCTGATGGAGCAGTTCCTGACGCATGTCCATCTCCTGCAATTGTTCCGACCACCGGTCGCGGGCGGTGAAGGCATCGCCCACCTGCCGGGCAAAGTCGGACGGCAGGTGCTGAAATTCCCCAAGGGAGTCGATCTCCCGGCGCAGATGTTCACGGCGGACAAGATAGGGCAGCGCCTGTTTGAGGCGTTTCAGTCGCTCCAGCTCGGTATGGGCCGTCAGACGCTGCTGTTCGACCTCCTGCAATTGGGCAGAAATGGTCTCGTAACGCTGCTGCGCCTCCTTCCACACGGACGCTGCCAGGGCCAGAGAGCGGATCTCTTTTTTGATCTCCTGATAGGTTTTCAGTGCCTGGTTAAGCTGTGGCCTGCTGCCTCCCGCTTTGAACAACTCGTCACATTCCCTGTCCAGCCCGTCGATGAGACCGTGCAGAGACGCCAATCCGGCGCCCGCCGCAAACAGGGCCTGACCGACATCCCCCTTCTGCTCCAGAATGTCGCGCCCGCCGGAAACCAGGGTTTCATGATCGATGCCGAACAGGGCCCGGAACAAGGTCTCGTCAACCTGTTGCAGGTAGGGATTCAAAGAAGCTGGGTCGAGGAGTTGGCCATTTTCGTCGAGGAGATCGCCGACATTTTTCTTGCGCCGCCGGAAGGTCAAGTTCGGCCTCCCGGCGGCGCTCACGGTGCCGCCGATGAGCAGACGGCTGTAATCGTGGCGAAAATTATCGTCGGTGCGCACCGGTATACCGTAGAGCAAACCGTACAGCGCCCTCAGGGCGGTGCTTTTGCCGGCCTCGTTGGCGCCGTAGACGATATGCAGCCCCGGTGTCGCCGATGAAAAATCGAGGACCTTGTCGGTAAAATGTCCGTATGCTTTGAGCTCCAGACGTTCAAGCTTCACGGCTCATCTCCCGCGGTCAACAGCTGAGCCGTGAGGAGCTGTCTGATGTCATCACAAAGCTGCTGCCACTGGTCGGCATCAGCGGGATCGAAGGGGTCGTCACCAGCACGCAGTTCCGGCGGCAATTTATTGAAGAAGGCATCTATCTCAGGTTCCAGTTCCCTGAGTTGTCCGGCATCCAGGTCAAGGTCCTGGAGGTTGCGCAACAGTCCGCCCAGGGCGTCATCACGGTGCAGCAAGCGATCCAGACGTCCGGTCGCGACGGTATTGAAGCGCACCTTTTCGAGCCCCAGTCCGGCACCGCCAAGATCAAGGGCCAGTGAGCGGATCTCTTCGGTCACGCCGACACTCTGCGTCTGCAGTTGATGCTGGGCCCGGGTGTGTCCATGGAGTTCAAGGCGCACCGCCACCGGTCGTCCATCGGCTGCGGCGAGAACAGCCGCCAACTGCTGGCGGATCCGCTCATAAATAGCACTCAGGGTATCGCATCCGGTGACCTCAATCCGGCACAGCTCCCAGCGCAACACGTCAAGAGCCACCTCTTCGACCTGATCAACCCGGCCATCGGCCACCCGCACCAGGGTCGCCCCCTTGGCGCCGGTCTCCCGGATATGGCGACCCTGGATATTGCCGGGAAAAACGATCCAGGGCTCCCGGTTGACAATTTCCCGCTTGTGGACATGGCCCAGCGCCCAGTAGTCATACCCCCTGGCACACAATCCGTCGCTGCTGCAGGGAGCGTAAGGTTCGTGCCCTTCCCGTCCGGTCAAGGCGGTATGCAACAGGCCGATATTGAACAGGTGTGGCAGCGCCTGCGGGTAGTTGACGCTCAAATCGTCGGCAACAAAGCGTCCGGCAAAGCTCTGGCCGTGGATGGCAACCCCCGGATTCTCCATAATATGGCTGTCCGCTTTACGCGCGGAAAAGTGATGCACATTGTCGGGCAGGCGCAAACTTTTACTGATCTGGCTGGCGGCGTCATGGTTGCCGGAGACCATGAACACCTGAATGCCCGCATCCTTCAGCATGGTCATGCGTTGATTGAAGTAGAGTCCGGTATTGAAATCCTTCCAGTCGCCGTCATAAATGTCACCGGCGAGCAACATAAAAGCCACCTGCTCACGCAGCGCCAGGTCGATGAGATTGTCAAAGGCCCGGCGCACGGCACCACGAACCTGACCGGCGAAATCGTCGGCAAAATGCTCGAGTCCGCGCAATGGGCTATCAAGATGAATGTCCGCCGCATGTAGAAAACTGAACACAAACGCCTCCCGCTCCGGATGTCGTCCCGGCATTGCCCATCTTAAGTGGAAACAATGGCGGGTCAGTGTAACATTTTCCGCCGGTCAAAAAAGACATTTTCCGTCAAAGCCACCTTGAAATGCGCTGCGATTTATGGTTATTGCTACCGCGACATGCGGCTTTGACCATCAGCATAACTTGAGGGATTTACTTTCTGGGAGCACAAACCACCACCATGCAGCCTCTAGTCCGGATTCTCGTCAGTCTTGTTATTCTGTTATGCTCTCTCTCTCCAGCGATTTCGACCGGCGCTAAAGCCACCGTCAACTGCGCACCGGGGCACACCTACAACCCGCAGACCCAGCGCTGCGAGGCCAGCACCGCCTGCCCTACGGATATTTTTAACAGCGACACCCCCCAGGCCGACAGCGGCCTGTGTCAGGAAACGGGCATCAACCTCCTCGCCGGGCCGCTGGTGGATCTGCAGCTCTGGTCCGAGCCTGAAACAACGGCAGCAGCACCGGTTACGACAGCTGCCCCCCCCCTTCAGATCCTGTTCTTCTGGGGAGTCGGCTGCCCCTTCTGTGAGGCCCAGAAACCCCTCATTGAACAGCTGGCAGGGCAGTATCCCCAGGTCGAACTCAAATCCTACGAGGTCTATCATGACCGGGACAACCAGGCCCTGTTCCTCGACCTGATCAACCAACACGGGGTCACCTCCCGCAGCGTGCCCATGACCTTTATCGGGGAGCGCCACTGGGTCGGCTTTCGTGACATCTTTATGGATGAGATGAAGACGGAAATCGACCGGCTGCTCAGCCTTGACCCACCTGCGGCGCCCGCAACGAATGCTGCCGAGGTGATCAGCATCCCCCTGCTGGGCGACATCCAGCTCGGCACCATGCCTCTGCTGCTG
Source organism: uncultured Geobacteraceae bacterium (assembly GCA_937958075.1). Classification (GTDB taxonomy): domain Bacteria; phylum Desulfobacterota; class Desulfuromonadia; order Desulfuromonadales; family Geopsychrobacteraceae; genus Pelovirga. The sequence goes on from CALFFB010000090.1 coordinate 4,237, forward strand.
GCGACCTTCCTGATCGCCTTTGTCGACGGGTTCAACCCCTGCTCTCTGTGGCTGTTGACGATCCTTCTCGGCATTGTTCTTCATACCCATTCCCGCCGAAAAATCATCATTGTCGGCCTGGCCTTTCTGCTGACCACCGCCGCCGGCTACGGCGCCTTCATGCTTGGCCTGCTCAATGTCTTCATGTTTGTGGGATACGTCGACTGGATTAAAATTGTCGTGGGACTGCTGGCCCTGACCTTCGCCCTGGTCAACATCAAGGACTATTTCTGGTTTCAGCAGGGTTTGAGTTTTACCATTTCCGATAAGCACAAGCCGGGCATTTTCAAAAAAATGCGCAACATCATCCATCAGGACATGTCAACCCTTGGCATGGTTGGCGCCACCGTCACCATGGCCCTGGGCATCACCCTGGTGGAACTCCCCTGCACCGCCGGTTTCCCTGTCATCTGGACGAACATCGTCGCTCTGCATGGTGTCGAAACCCTGGAATTCGCCCTGCTGTTCGCGACCTACCTGATCATTTATCTCGGCATTGAAATCGTCATCCTGACCGTTGCCGTTGTGACCTTGAAGAAAAGCGTTTTCGAGGAGAAACATGGCCGGGTCCTCAAACTGATCGGCGGCGTCATCATGCTGGTCCTCGCCTACGGGATCGTCTTTGCCTACGATGCCCTGGGCAGCCTGTCCGGCATTCTCACCCTGTTCGGCGCAGCAGCGGTCATTATTGCCCTGACGTTGCTGATCCACCGCGGCCTCCTGCCTAGACTCGGCATCCGCTTTGGCTCGGAAAAACTGCCGGGCACGGCAAAAAAAGAAAAGGACAAGGCCGCGTCACTCGACAAAAAATGAGCGAACTGCACTTTCGGCAACACCGCCCCTGGCATCTACAACGCGGACTTTCCAGTAGTTGGTCGTGCCCGGTTCCAGATCATCCAGGCTGATACTCAGGGTCTGGTCATCCCCTCCGGAACCACCGCCACCGCCACCACAGGAAGCCAGATAGACAAGGGTGACCAGGAGCAGGGGCAGGACAACCCGCCGCCGCAACGGGCGAACGCCAAACAGCAGCGCGATCCCTGCCAGCCACGCCCCCGTGGCCGCAACAGAGTAAAGGTTCGCATCAACAAAAGCCGGATTATCGGCGACCAGCAGGGTGTAGGCAACCTCGTCCCCGTCGGCATCCGCCACCCGGCTCCACCGCAACAGAACCTCATCCTCCCCGTTTAATCGGGCGCCATCCTCGGGAAACAGCAGGGCCGGCTTTGCCGGGG
>CALFFB010000091.1 GCA_937958075.1 uncultured Geobacteraceae bacterium
TGATATGGGAAGCGGAAAAGATAAACTGGACGACGAGTTTGAGCGCTTTTAATAAGCTGTAGTGAAGAGTGTTGTCCCGGTACGGCTTTTGCCGCACCGGGATGGCGAAAGAGAAGAAAGTTTGTTTCATCCTGTTGGCAACTTTAATTGGTCAGAACAGCGTCAGGAGGCCCGTGACAAGGGCGTCTGTCGCCATGGACGGCGACAGTCGAACGGCCATGGACGGCGCAAAGTGTCCCTTGGAATGGGCCTCCTGACGCTGTGCCCGGTTTGTGCAATGGTTAAATGATTTTTCTATCAAAGCTTATGCGGCAAAAGGATCATCAGGATGAATCTGCAGACCAAGGATTTTGATCGTTTAAGCCGTTTTATCTATTCCGAGCTCGGCATCAAGATGCCGTCAACCAAAACCACCATGCTCGAAGGCCGCCTGTCCCGACGTCTACGGCAGCTCAAACTGCAGGATTACGGCAGCTACTGCGATTTTCTGTTCAGTCCGCAAGGGCGCGAGCAGGAGCTTATCCATCTGGTCAACGCCGTCACCACCAACAAAACGGATTTCTTCCGTGAACCGGAACATTTCAACTATCTGACGCGCACCGCCATTCCGGAGCTGTTGTCCGCGCGCATCGTCGAAGGGGGCAAGCTCAAGCTCTGGAGCGCCGGCTGCTCCTCCGGGGAAGAGCCCTACACCCTGGCCATGGTCCTGCGGGAGCTTGCCGAGCAGAATCCGCAACTGCACTTAAAGCCGCAGATTCTGGCCACGGATATCTCCAACCGGGTCCTCGATATGGCGCGCAAGGCGGTTTATCACACGGATCGTATCGCCCCGGTCCCGGCGCTGATGCGGCGCAAGTACCTGCTGAAAAACAAGGACAAAAACAACCCCCTGGTGCGCATCGTGCCGGAACTGCGGGCCATGGTCACCTTCGGGCGGTTGAATTTCATGGATGATGACTTCGGCCTGCCCCATCAGCTGGACATCATCTTCTGTCGCAATGTCATCATCTACTTCGACCGTGAAACCCAGGAGCGCCTGATCAACAAGATGTGCCGTTATCTCAACGACGGCGGCTACCTGTTCCTCGGTCATTCCGAATCATTGCACGGCTGCACGGTGCCGGTGACCCAGGTGGCGCCGACCATTTACCGGAAACTCCCCCGGTGAAACCCTGCGGCGAGTTGCCGAAAATCTATCTGAATCCCGGCGAGCTGGTCGTCTGTGAGCAGCCGACGGAAGTGGTCACGGTCCTTGGCTCCTGTGTCGCCGTAGTGTTTTTCGCCCGGCGTCAGCATCTGGGGGCCATCTGCCACGCCATGCTCCCCTACCACAAGGGGGACGATGTCAATGAATTCAAGTATGTCGACCGTTCGGTCGCGTACATGCTTGAGGAATTTCGCCGCCGCCGGGTGGCGCGCGGCGAGCTGCAGGTCAAGCTGTTCGGCGGGGCGGATATGTTCGAGCCCGGCAAGGCGTCGCCCAGCGGCACCGTCGGGCGCCAGAACATCGTCGCCGCTCGCAGCCTGCTGGAGGGGCAGGGACTGACCATCAGCGCCAGCGATGTCGGCGGCGGCAGCGGCCGCAAGATTATTTTCTGTTCCCGCACGGGGGATGTCTACCTGAAGCGGATGAAGGGACAATGGCGGTGACGCGGCGCAGGAGGGCCGGTTCACGCACAGGAGGTTCGAGAACAGTCGGTTCGAGAACAGGAGGCATTACCGGTTTCCATTTCTCGGGACATTTTTCGCCCTCCATGGCCATTCGACTGTCGCCATCCCTGGCGCCAGACGCCCTCGTCATGGAAACCGGCAACACCTCCTGCCTGAATCAGGCCGCTGCCTTTGATGTGCTGCTGATCGCGTAATGAACGGGATGTGATTATGCCACGTGACAAAATCAAGGTTCTGATTGTCGATGATTCCGCCGTTGTCCGCCAGACCCTGGCGGAGATTCTTGCGTCCGATCCCGACATCGAGGTCATGGCCACCGCTTCTGACCCCTTTGTCGCGGCGCAGCGCCTCAAGGAGGGGGTGCCCGATGTCATCACCCTCGATGTCGAGATGCCGCGCATGGACGGACTCACCTTTCTGCAGAAGCTCATGAGTCAGCATCCCCTGCCGGTGGTCATGTGTTCGAGCCTTACCGACAGCGGCTCGGAAACCGCCCTGAAAGCCCTGGAATACGGCGCTGTCGAGATTATCCAGAAACCGCGCCTGGGCACCAAGGAGTTTCTTCAGGAAGCGCGGGTCAGGATCTGTGATACCATCAAGGCCGCCGCCGGGGCCAGGCTGCGCCAGCTGACGCCGT
>CALFFB010000092.1 GCA_937958075.1 uncultured Geobacteraceae bacterium
AAAAGGCGATTGAATCCAGGCGGCAATCTGGCTATACTGTCTGACTTTTATTCGTCGCCCTCCGCCACGGACAGCTGCTGGCGGAGTGTTCAATAGTGATCGGCAGACAAGGAGCGTTGCATGTTTCGTGAACCGAAGGAAACTGTCAGGGAATTAGAAGTGAAATTTGCTGAACTCTGGAGGTATCTTTGACGTTCCCGGCAAGCAGGAGCGGGTGGCGGAGCTGGAAGCGGAGATCGCCCGGCCGGATTTCTGGAATCGCGGCGAGCAGGCGCAGGACCTGCTGAAGGAACGCACCCGACTGCAGAAGATCGTCGAGGATTGCCTCGACGTCAGACAGCAGCTCGAGGATATCACTGTACTCATCGAAATGGGGGAGGAGGGCAGTGATCAGGAAACCCTCGATGAAGTCATGGGTCTGCTGCCGGGGCTGTCCAGGCAGGTGGCCGCCATGGAGTTTGCGCGGATGCTGTCCGGGCCCCACGACGCCAGTAACGCGACCTTGAGTATCAATGCCGGTGCCGGTGGCACCGAGGCCCAGGACTGGGCGGACATGCTGCTGCGGATGTACCTGCGGTACTGCGAGCAGAAGGGCTTTAAAACGGAATTTACCGAATATCAGCCAGGGGACGACGCCGGGATCAAGAGCGCGACCTTCAGCGTTACCGGCGATTATGCCTACGGCTATCTCAAGTCGGAGAGCGGCATCCACCGGCTGGTCAGGATCTCCCCCTTTGATGCCAATTCCCGCCGGCATACCTCCTTTTGTTCCGTCTTTATCTTTCCGGAGCTGGACGATTCCATCGAGGTCGAGATCGAGGACAAGGATATCAAGGTTGATACCTACCGTGCCAGTGGTGCCGGGGGGCAGCATATCAACAAAACCGACTCCGCCATCCGTATTACCCACCTGCCGACGGGCATCGTTGTCGCCTGCCAGAACCAGCGTTCCCAGCACGCCAACCGGGCCACCGCCCTGCAGCAGCTCAAGGCGCGCCTGTACGAGATGGAGATCCGCAAGAAAGAGGAGGAAGCCGCGGCCTTTGCCGAGGATAAAAAGGAGATCGGCTGGGGCAGTCAGATCCGTTCCTACGTGCTGCACCCGTACCGCATGGTCAAGGACCATCGCACCGGTTTTGAAACGGGCAATACCGACGCCGTGCTCGATGGCGATCTGGATGGTTTTATTGAGGCCTACCTGCTGCGCGGCTCATAGGTTCAGGCCATAAAGGCGGTTTTTTTTGATTGATAACACGTTACAACCCTACCCTCTGGTAAGGAGCTGTTTATGCAAAACACCGATATCCCTGTCGCCCTGACCTTTGACGATGTCCTGCTGCTGCCCGCCCACTCACAGATTCTGCCCAAGGAGGCGGATCTGTCGACGCGGCTGACACAATCCATCAAACTCAATATCCCCCTGTTGTCCGCGGCCATGGATACAGTGACGGAATCACGTACCGCCATCTGTATGGCGCGCGAGGGAGGCCTGGGGATCATCCATAAAAACATGACGCCGGAGGCCCAGGCCGTGGAGGTCGATCAGGTGAAAAAGTCGGAAAGCGGCATGATCGTCGATCCCATCACCATGGACCCCGATCAGAAGATATCCGATGCCCTGGCGGTGATGAACAAGTACCGTATCTCCGGCGTGCCCATCACCAAAAACGGCAAGCTGGTCGGAATCATGACCAACCGCGATCTGCGCTTTGAAACCAATCTGGAGCAACCCATCGCCAATGTCATGACCAAGGACAAGCTGGTGACGGTGCCGCCGGGAACCACCCTTGAAGAAGCGAAGCAGCACCTGCACAAGCATCGTATTGAAAAACTGCTGGTGGTCGATGATGATTTTGCCCTCAAGGGGCTGATCACCATCAAGGATATCGAAAAGGTGCGCAAGTATCCCAATGCCTGCAAGGATGACTTCGGACGGCTGCGGGTCGGGGCCGCCGTCGGTGTCGGTGCGGATCTCGATGAGCGGGCTGCGGCCCTGATTCAGGCAGGGGTCGATATCCTGGTGGTGGACACGGCCCACGGCCACAGCCAGGGGGTTCTTGATGCCATTCGCCGGCTGCGGCAGACCTATCCCGCCGTGCAGTTGATGGCGGGAAACATTGCCACGGCGGCTGCCGCCAAAGCCCTCATCGCGGTCGGAGTTGATGCCATCAAGGTCGGTATCGGCCCCGGTTCCATCTGCACCACCCGGATTGTGGCCGGGGTCGGCGTGCCGCAGATAACGGCGATCCAGCAGGTTTCCGCGGTGACCCTGGCCGCCGGCATTCCCCTGGTGGCTGACGGCGGCATCAAGTTTTCCGGTGACCTGCCCAAGGCCATCGCCGCCGGTGCCGACGTGGTCATGGTCGGCTCCCTGTTTGCCGGTACGGAAGAATCTCCCGGCGAGACCATCCTCTACCAGGGGCGAACCTACAAGTCCTATCGCGGTATGGGCAGCCTTGGCGCCATGAAGCAGGGGAGCAAGGACCGTTATTTCCAGGGGGACGAGCAGGACGTCAAGCTCGTGCCGGAAGGCATCGAAGGGCGGGTTCCCTATCGCGGGCCCCTGTCGAGCAATATCCATCAGCTCATCGGCGGCCTGCGTTCCGGCATGGGGTACACCGGCTGTCGCACCATCGGTGAACTGCAGCGCAACGGCGAGTTTGTGCGGATCACCAACGCCGGGCTGCGGGAGTCCCACGTCCACGATGTGAATATTACCCATGAAGCACCCAACTACCGGATTGAAGGAACGGGAAGATAAGATGACCAATATTCACGCTGAGCGGATTCTCATCCTCGATTTCGGCTCCCAGTATACCCAGCTCATCGCCCGTCGCGTGCGGGAATGCCGGGTTTATTGCGAACTTCATCCCTTTGACATGACCGATGAGCAGATCCGCGCTTTTGCGCCTGACGGCATCATCCTCTCGGGCGGGCCCAAGTCCGTTTATGAGCCGGGGGCGCCGCCCGTCAGCCCGGAAATCTTCAAACTCGGGGTGCCGATTCTCGGCATCTGCTACGGGATGCAGCTGCTGAGTCGCCACTTCGGTGGTCAGGTCGTCCCTGCCGGAAAGCGCGAATACGGCCACGCTGTCGTGCGCAGTGTCGGCCGGCCGGGGGAGCTTTTTGACGGCTTTTTTACCGAAGGGACCAGCTCGGTGTGGATGAGTCACGGCGATCATGTCGCGGTGGTGCCCGACGGGTTCGAGGTGGTTGCCGCAACGGACAATGCCCCGGTCTGTGCTATCCAGAAAACGGACGAGCAGCTGTACGGGGTGCAGTTTCACCCTGAAGTGAACCATACCCCCCATGGCGCGTTGATGATCAACACCTTCGTCCGCAAAATCTGCCGGTGCAGCGGCCAGTGGACACCGGGGCAGATCGTCGAGGACGCCGTTACCCGTATCCGTGAACAGGTCGGATCAGAGCAGGTGATTCTTGGCTTGTCCGGCGGGGTTGATTCTTCCGTCGCCGCCGCCCTGATTCATCGTGCTATCGGTGATCAGCTCCACTGTGTGTTCGTTGACAACGGGCTGCTGCGCCTTGACGAAGGGGATCAGGTGATGGCCACCTTTGCCAGCAACATGGGGGTCAAGGTGGTCCGGGTCAACGCCCGGCAGCGTTTCTATGACGGCCTGAAGGGGGTGACGGATCCGGAGCACAAGCGCAAGATTATCGGCAATCTGTTTGTCGATATCTTCGAAGAGCAGGCCCACCAGGTCGAAGATGCCACCTGGCTCGCCCAGGGCACCATCTATCCCGACGTCATCGAATCTGCCGGCGCCAAAACCGGCAAGGCCCACAATATCAAAAGTCATCACAATGTCGGCGGCCTGCCGGAGTATATGAAACTGAAACTGCTGGAGCCCCTGCGCGAGCTGTTCAAGGACGAAGTACGGGCCATCGGTGAAGAGCTGGGTCTGCCCAAACAGATGGTCTGGCGCCATCCCTTTCCAGGGCCGGGCCTGGGCGTGCGGATTCTCGGGGAGGTCAAGGAGGAATATTGCGATATCCTGCGGCGGGCTGACGCCATCTATATCGACGAACTCCTCGACAGCGGCCATTACCACAAGATCAGCCAGGCGTTTGCGGTCTTCCTGCCGGTGAAATCCGTCGGGGTCATGGGCGACGGGCGCACCTACGAATATGTGATCGCCCTGCGTGCCGTGGAAACCAGGGATTTCATGACCGCCGGCTGGTACCCCATGCCCTACGCGGACCTGGCCCGCATCAGCAACCGCATCATCAACGAAGTCAAGGGCGTCAATCGGGTGGTCTACGATATCTCCAGCAAGCCACCGGCCACCATAGAGTGGGAATGACCTTTCTTTCCTGCTGGCGGTTTTCTCGGTTTCTGCTGTATGCTGTGCCGGACAATGCCCCATAACAGCAGAACCTCAAGGATCAGGAGAAGCGTGATGAATATGAACGAGATCAAAAAAATAGCTGCGGAGCGTGGCGTTCGGCCGGGTAAATTGAAGAAGGTCGATCTGGTGCGGGCGATCCAGCAGGCGGAAGGGAATCCAGCCTGTTTTATGACGGGTTTCGTCAATGACTGTGGTCAGCCGACCTGTCTATGGCGCCCAGACTGCCGCTGATCTGCCCAGCAAGCTGAACAGTTCCAATAAAAAACGTCGCCCGGTAAATTGCCGGAGCGACGTTTTTTTGGCTATATTTAAGTTCAACCTCGATGACAGAATCAGGAATCCAGCAGGGCCTGGGGATCGAAGCCGATACGGATAGCACCCCAGTGACGGCCTTCGATATGGATGGGCATGGACAGGTCGCTGAGGATTTCGCCGGTATCGCGCATGTAGGTCTGAAGAAGGAATTTCTCCTTGTTGGCGGCACTGCGGGCGCCGGTCGGGTCGTTGAACAGACGTTTGTCGCGGCTGTTGAGGGTGTCGACGGCAGGGTCGCCGGTCAGGGGCTTGGTGAAATTGCTGTTGTGGGTCGGGGCATAGCCATTAACGTCGACACAGATAGCGTAAATGCCGGATTCAACGTCGTCTCGGGTTCTGTCGCACAGGGGTTGAATCTGCTGCGCCAGGCTCTTGTCGTAGCAGGTCTGGTATTTGACGGGATCGGTGCCGGGGACCTCGCGGTAGCTGGTGTCAAAGACGTTGACCCCGCCTTTGTAGAGCTGATCAATCCGGTCAGTGGTCTGATCCCGGAAGGTGCGGGCAACCTCGAGAATCTGCTCAAACGCCCCTTCGCCGGTGACGAAGCGGGAGACCAGCTGCTGCAGGCTCTCGCTGGTTTTCTGCAGATTGACGGCGACTTCTTCTGACGCTTCCGTACGTTCAACCACAACCGTGCTTAAGGAATAGATGTTCTCGACCTGTTCGTGGGTTTCCAGATTGGCCGCGGAAATTTCCTCGACGGAAGCGGTGATGCGGGTCAGCAGGTTGTGGTTCTCCTCGAAATCACTGATCATGCGCTGGTAGCTGGCGCTGGCGGAACTGGACACGTTCATGGTGTGTTCCGCCGCCTTGTTGATGGCGTTGGACTCGGACAGGGCCTTGTCGATACTGCTGAGCATATCGGTGATCTGGGCGGCGATCTGTTCGCTCGCCTGATTGGCCTGCTCAGCCAGTTTCTTGACCTCGCTGGCGACGACGGAAAAGCCTTTGCCCGCCTGACCGGCACGGGCGGCTTCCACCGCCGCATTCAGGGAGAGCAGCCCCGTCTGGAAGGAAATGCCCTGGATGATAGAGATGATTTTCCGGATATCCCGCGACTTGTCGCCCATGGTCTGGATGGACTGGTCATGCTGGTTGATCTGTTCGAGCATCGTCTCCATGTTGCTGTTGACGGACTTCAGCTCTTCCATGGCGTTGCGCGCCGAATCCAGATTGTCGGAGGTTGAGGAGGCGATCTGCTGGGTATTGTCGGAGATGGTACTCAAGGTTTCCGTTGCCACCTGGCTGTTGCTGAAGACAATGCGGGCCAGTTCCCCCTGGCTGTTGGCCTTGCCCGAGGCCTCCTTGACCTGATTGACCACGCTGGCCGCGCCGACGGCGGTGTTGATCCCCATATGGCGCAGACTGTGGACGGTCTCCCGCAGCTGGCCGATGAAATTGTTGTAGTTTTCCGCCAGATCACGAAATTCGTCATAGGTTCCCGCCTGCAGCCGTTCGGTGAGATTCATCTCATGGGTGTTGAGGTCCTTCAGCTGGCGATTGAGATTCCGGACGGGGAGCACGACCAGGTAGCGCAGAAACAGAAAGGAGCCGACCATGACCAGGGCGGACAGGGCGAGGAGCAGCGTCGACTGCCACAGGGCGCGATCGGTGATGGCCAGGATCTCGGCCCCGGAACCATTGGCGCCGATGTCGCGCAGGCTGCTGAGGTTGAAAAAGATCACCGCAAACAGAAGACACTGTAAAAAAAGCAGAAAAAGGATGTTTCCGGCAAGTTTACGGGTCAGGGTAAAGAAAAAGGAACGTTCCAGCCAACCGTACAGATCACGAAATAACGACATACCAACCTCACTGTGAATATGTCAGCAGTTTTCAAGTCAAATGTAACAACGTTATATTTTGCGACCAATGTAATTTAATTGAAAAATAAATCAAGGCTTTTAATAATTTAATCGAATATTGGCCGGTTGAATTGTGACTTTATTGCTAATAATTAAAGCGGAAATTTATCTGAAATGACTTTTTTAGAACATGTATTCAGCCAGCTGAAGTCCGTCGCCTTCCAGGTCAGGTAAGTGGGCCGCCTGGAGGCGGTAACAATCTTGTCGTAAGGTTCCGCTGGTTATTTGGATTGCTTCAGCCGGGCAAGAGCGGCAAAGGGGGAGTGTGACAGGGACGGCCCTGACCCGGTACCGGTCTGGTCGTCATCCCGGTCGTCCTGGATACCGCGGGTGTGCTCATGATCGTGGCAATAGAGGCAGAGGAGCTCCCAGTTGCTGCCATCGGTGGGATTGTTGTCGTGATTGTGATCCTTGTGGTGGACCGTCAGCTCACGGATTTTTTTTCCTTCAAATTCCCGGCTGCAGCGACCGCAGACATGGGGGAAAAGTTTGAGGGCCTGTTCCCGGTAACCGGCCTGACGCTGGTGGTGCTCGTCGCGGATGGCCCGGATTCTGGATTCCTTTTCCTCGGCCGAGAGGGGCCTGTTCTGTCTGTTCATCGCATTTAACTCACTGCCGGAAAATAGTACGGCTGCTTGTCAGGAGTTCCCCGGCAGACAGCCCATTGCCGGAGGCTGCTGCCGGGAAACTTCCCGAAGGATTGTTTCAGCCTGCCGTCAGACGATGGCTTTCATCCCCTGCATGGCGGCACGCAGATGCTCGCCCACCTCCTCGATGAGGTGACCGCGAATCTCGGCGTTGATCTCCACCAGGATCTGATTGTCGACGCTGTTGTCCTTGAGCTGCAGACCTTTGCCGATGACGTCGGTGTCAACGCTGTCCATGAACTCCTTGAGCAGGGGTACACAGGCGTGGGAGAACAGGTAGCAGCCGTATTCCGCCGTGTCGGAAATGATGCGATTCATCTCATAGAGCTTCTTGCGGGCGATGGTGTTGGCGATAAGGGGCGTTTCGTGGAGGGACTCATAGTAGGCCGACTCCGGTTCGATGCCCGAGGTCACCATGATCTCAAAGGCCAGTTCCACCCCGGCCTTGACCATGGCCACCATGAGAATGCCCTTGTCAAAATAGTCCTGTTCGGAGATGTCTCCGGCGCCTTCGGTCTGCTCAAAGGGGGTTTTTGCCGTCTCTTCACGCCAGGTCAGGAGCTTTTTGTCGCCGTTGGCCCAGTCTTCCATCATGGTCGACGAAAACTCGCCGGAGAGAACATCGTCCATGTGTTTCTGGAACAGGGGCTCAAGAATCTCCTTGAGCTCTTCCGCCAGGGCAAAGGCCTTGAGCTTGGCCGGATTGGACAAGCGGTCCATCATCAGGGTGATGCCGCCGTGCTTCAGGGCCTCGGTGACAACCTCCCAGCCTTTCTGCATGAGCTTGGCGGCATAGGGCGCGTCGATGCCGCCGGCGACCATTTTGTCGAAACAGAGCAGGGAGCCCGCCTGCAGCATGCCGCAGAGGATGGTCTGCTCGCCCATGAGATCCGACTTGACTTCGGCCACAAAAGAGGACTCAAGCACGCCGGCGCGATCGCCGCCCTGGGCGGAGCACAGGGCCTTGGCGATTTCCAGGCCATCGCCGTTGGGGTCGTTTTCGCCATGGACCGCGATCAGGGTCGGCACTCCGAAGCCGCGTTTGTATTCCTCACGGACTTCGCTGCCGGGACACTTGGGAGCGACCATGATAACCGTCAGATCATCGCGGATGATGGTTCCTTCTTCAACAATGTTGAAGCCGTGAGCGTAGCAGAAGGTCGCGCCTTTTTTCATCAGCGGGACGACGGTGTTGACGACATCGGTATGCTGTTTGTCGGGAGCCAGGTTCATGACGATGTCGGCGCCGGGAATCATCTTTTCGTAAGGACCGACGGTAAAGCCGTTGTCGGTGGCATTACGCCAGGACTGGCGCTTTTGCTCGATGGCCTCAGCGCGCAGGGTATAGGCGACATCAAGACCGCTGTCGCGCATGTTCAGCCCCTGGTTCAGGCCCTGGGCGCCACAGCCGACAATGACGATTTTCTTGCCCTTGGCATAGTTGCAGCCTTCGGAAAACTCTTCGGCGTCCATAAAACGGCAGGTGCCGAGTTCTTGCAGCTTGCGACTGAACGTCAGTGAATTAAAATAGTTTTGACCCATTGATCCGTCTCCTTGAAGTTTGCTATGAAAAAAATCCTTAGCCGTGAAGTTTATACCGGTTTGGTCTGCGAGGTAAATGAATTATTTAGGTAGAGGTTGCCCCTTAAAAAAGATGACCGGTGGTATCGATCTGGTTGTGCCGCGCCTCCCTGGCGGCCTGGTGAAACAGCTCGGGAATCTGTTCACTGCTGGTTTTACAGGCCTTTTTCAGCAATGAGAAGGGGATGTATTCAAGGCCGTACAGTTGTCTGAGGTCACTGACCATGGCCAGCCACAGGCGGGCGGTCATTTGCGCGTCGGCCAGGGCGCGGTGAAACTGGCCGTTGGTCGGGAGCTTTTTGAAATGAACCAGCGATTCCAGCTTGTAGCTGCCCAGATCGGGATAAATCCGTTTGGCCAGTTGCAGGGTACAACCGAAGTTCAAGGGTCGTGGTCTGCCGAAATGTTTGAGTTCGGATTCAAGAAACTTTTGATCGAAGGCGGCATTATGGGCGAGCAGGGGATAGCTGCCGATAAAGCGGACAAACTTTTCCATGACCGTCGCCACTAAAGGGGCGTCGCGCAGATGCAGATTGCTGATACCGGTGAGCTGTTCAATCTCCCGGGAAATGAGAAAATCGGGCCGGATCAGGCTGGTAAAATGATCTGTTACGCGATCACGGTTGATGGCGACGGCGCCGATTTCGATGACACGATCCCCCTGTTCGGGGTTCAGACCCGTGGTCTCGAAATCTACGACGATAAGGGTTTCATGCAGGCTGGGTTCCGGCAAAGGGCTGTCCTTGTCCTTGAGGTGTTTCACTGATTTTTGCCGAGTTGGGCCGGGGCTGTCAACCATGGCCTGCGCCCGCCGGCATTTTTCCGGTGGCCGGCAATTTTTCCTTGAGCCCTTTAAGGACCTTTTCTACAGTGTGCCCAGGCAGGACGGGCAACAGCCGACAGGTAAAAGGAGACGGCCCCATGCGTAAAATCATACTGGCGTCAACCAGCCGTTACCGGCGACAACTGCTGCAGCAACTACAGATTCCCTTTGAAACGGCGCCCCCCCGGTTCGAAGAGGTCATGGACGACAGTGTGGCACCGGCGCTTCTGGTGCGGCATCTGGCTCTGGGCAAGGCCCAGAGTCTGGCGTCTGATTATCCCGATGCCCTGATTATCGGTTCCGACCAGGTGTTTGTTGATCAGCGTGGTCGCATCCTCGGCAAGCCCCTGGACTATCACAACGCCGAACAGCAATTGCGGCAGATGGCCGGTCGCAGTCACTGCTTTTATACGGGAATCGCCCTGTATGACAGTCGCACCGGCAGTGCGACAACGGACTACGCCACCATGAATGTCACCCTGCGTCCTTTGAGCAATACCCAGATCAGTGATTATCTGCAGCGGGAAACTCCCTTTGACTGCGCCGGCTCCTTCAAGGTCGAAGGCCTGGGTATCGCGCTGATCGAAACCCTGGAGGGGGAGGACTATACCGCCCTGATCGGACTGCCCCTGATCAAGCTGGTGACCCTGTTGCAGCAGGCGGATGTCGCCATCCTGGGGGCGTCCGACTCATGAAACAATGGGGTCTGACCGGCACGGGGCGGGGGCGCATAGCCTGGCTGCCGCCCCTGATCTGGTTGCTCCTTTGCCTGCAGGGGGGCAGTGCCGCCGCCACCGGCACGACCATCCCAACTGCGGCGACAACCCTTCATGCGGTCGAAGGGGAGCCTCTGACCTATGATGTGTCGGCCCTCTTCGCACAGGATAATGAGGCGCCTTATGATGTGCAGGGATTACCCTCAGGAGCCGTTTTCGATCCGCTTCAGGGCCTTGTGCAGTGGACGCCGGACTTTCATCAGGCCGGAACCCATGTCGTCCGGTTGAGGTCCGGCTCCGGCTCTGAAGCCGAGGAGAAGACTCTTCTGTTTCAGGTACGCAATTCCAATCGTCCGCCACAGATTTCAGGCCGACCGGCCGCTGTTGCCACCGTGGGGCAGACTTACTATTTTGCGCCGGCGACGGTCGATCCCGACGGGGGCAATCTGCGCTTTGCCGCCCGCGGAATTCCCTCCTGGGCAGACTTTGACCCGAAAAATGGTGCCGTCAGCGGCATCCCGGGCCGGCAGGATGTCGGTTCAGAAGAGGAGATCCTGATCACCGTGACCGACGGTATCGAAACCGCCAGACTGCCGATGTTCACTGTCAGGGTCAAGGCCCCGGGCAATGAGGTGGAAACAGAGTTGCGTCCGGCTGATCGGGATACGGACGGGGACCTGGTTGCCGATGAACGTGACGGATTTCCCTATGATCCGACCAGAGCCGACTGGGTTATCACCTCCGTTGCCAAAGAGGGGGGTGATCTCTATCCGGCGGGCGAGGTCTCCGTGCTCTACGGCGGCAGCAGGCGCTTCCGGGCGGTTCCCCGGGCGGGCTATTATCTCAACGATCTCCTTGTCAACGGAGAATCCGTCGGTCTGCAGGATGGGTACGGGTTTCAGAATGTCAGCTCCCATCACCGGATTGAGGCCAGATTTTCCCGTATTCCCAGAGGGTTGAGCCGCAACCCTCTCGATCGGGGGCTCAGCGGGGTCAGTCGCAGGGACGGGGGTGACAGCAGTCACAATCGGGTTGACGGCATACCGCATCCGGAACTTGTCTACCAGTTTCACATCACCTACCGGGATGAAGGGCTGGTGGATGATTACCGGGTCTATGTGGACCTGAATGGTTGTCGTTATCCCCTGAGTCTTGAGCAGGGGGTTCTGGCAACCGGAGCCCGCTTTGCTTTCGCCACCCGCCTCGGCGTAGCGAGCCATCGGTTCTTTTTTGTTGTTGAGGATGGGCAGGGACGGGTCCGCTGGCGTTTTCCGGAGGAGGGAGACTTGCCGGGCCCGGTAGTCGGCCTGTTGCCGGGACGGAACCTCGTCGGCATTGCCGCCCATGTCAATCCTTTTGGTCTGACCGTCGGTGATCTGGTTGGCGATGCCATCCTGTACCGCTGGCTGCCGGCAACGGCAGCTGGTGCGGATGGCTCTTTTACGGTGATGGATAATTTCATCCCTGTGGCCGCCGGTGAGGGGTATCTGCTGAGACCACGGCCGCAGACGACCTGGGAAAATTTTGACCGCTACGGCGAAATCCCCTTTGCGGCCTATGAGCTGGATGTCACCCCCGGGTGGAATCTCGTTGCCAATCCCTATGGCTGTAACGTGCCTTTGCGTGAAATAGCTGTCCGGGTCGGCGCGGCCGAGCCGCTCAACTGGCCTGGAGCGGTTGCCGGCGGGCTGGTTGCTGATGGAATCTACAGCTACCGGGGCGATGACTGGGGTGGTGACTACAGCTTTACGGCCGTCGGCAGCGACAACGCCGTGCTGGTTCCCCGGGTTGGGTACTGGATTTATATCAAGGATCCCGGCGGGGAGTCCGGGCAGGACATGTCGCTGATCATTCCCAGAAGCGGACACCATCATGATTGACAGGCGATTTTTTCTGGTGCCATGGGTCGGTTGTCTGCTCCTGCTGGCGGGCTGCGAACAAAAACCACCGGCTCCGGAACCGGCAACCAAAGCGTTTCACTCCGGAGTTCTGGCCCCGGTTCCGGCGCCGGACTCGGTGTCGGGCCGGGTATTGACGGGGCGTGCCTACCAGCCCGCTGCCATGGTATTTCTCGATCGCAACGGCAATCGCCTCTATGACAACGGCGAGCCCCTGAGCATAACGGAAGATGACGGACGATACCGGCTGTTGATGAATCCGGGAGAAGCCGCCCGCCACGCCCTTGTCGCGATGCTCCCCACGGCGACGGCCGGTACCGCCGGTCAGGTGATGCTGGAAACGCCGCAGGATCACGGAAAGCTTCTTTCTCCCCTGACGACCCTGGTCAAACTGGAACTGGAAAAGAACCCGACCCTGGCCGTGGCGGAAGCCCAGTGGCGCGTCAAGGACCGTCTGGGCATTGCCGATGAGGTGTCCCTGTTTGCGGATTATCTGGAAAAACAGCACGGGCAGGGCAGGGAGGCTGTGGAGTATGGGCGTACGGCCAGGGTAGCCGACGTGATCGGCTGGTTGCTGGAGCAAGCCGGCGCGCAACTGGCAGATGCCGTCGGTGACGACAGGCCGGAGGACTACGAACGCCTTGCGGCTTTTTTGATCACCGATCAGCTCGATCAGTATGCCGAGCTCATACGCTCGGGGCTTGACCGGGAGAGAAACTTTGCCGAACCTTTCCGTGTCGAACAGCTGCGGGCTGCTATTGAAGCCAAGTGGAGCGCGCAGTTGCTGACGCGCCGCAGTCTTGATGCCTATGCCCGCAGGATTCAGCAGAAACCGCAATTCTGGGACGCAAGCCCTCCTCGGGTTCTTGATCAGGTGCCGGTGCCGGGAGGGGTGACAACCATCGACACGGTCATTTCCCTGCGTTTTGACAAGCCCCTCGATCGGGACAGTCTGCCCGGCAGCATTGTGGTCACGGGGGAGGCCGGCAGGGTCAGTGGTGCGATCCACTACAGTGCCGAGCAGCGCCTTTTGCGCTTTATTCCGGATGAGCTCCTGGCTCCGGAAAGCCGCTACCAGGTCCACGTCGGTGAGCAGATTGCCGATACTGTGGGCAATCTGCTCATGCATGCGATCACGTGGGATTTTTCCACAACCTTCGCCCGAAAACCGCCTCCGCTTCCGGGAGTTGCCGCGTCAGTTCAGGAATAGCTGCGATTCTCCTGCTCCTGCACGCGGATGAAGGTGGTGCGTTTGGTCAGCTCGCGCAGGGCCGCGGCGCCGACATAGGTGCAGGTCGACCGGACCCCGCCGAGGATGTCCCTGACCGTATCCGCCACGCAGCCGCGATAGGGAATCTCAACGGTTTTCCCTTCCGACGCGCGATACTCCGCCACCCCGCCGACATATTTTTCCATGGCCGTTGCCGAACTCATGCCGTAGAACAGTTTGTACTGACGTCCGTTGCGTTCAACCAGCTCGCCGCCGCTTTCGTCGTGACCGGCCAGCATGCCGCCGAGCATGACAAAGTCGGCGCCGCCACCAAAGGCCTTGGCGACATCACCGGGATTGATGCAGCCGCCGTCGGAGATAATGCGCCCGCCGAGACCATGGGCGGCGTCGGCACATTCGATCACCGCTGACAGCTGTGGATAGCCGACTCCGGTCTTGACCCGGGTGGTGCACACCGAGCCGGGGCCGATCCCGACCTTGACGATATCGGCACCGGAGAGGATCAGCTCTTCCACCATCTCGCCGGTCACCACATTACCGGCGACAATGGTCTGCGACGGAAACTCAGTACGACAGCGCCGAACAAAATCAACAAAAGATTCGGCGTAGCCGTTGGCGACATCGATGCAGATAAAGCGCAGCCTGGGATGGTCCGTGAGGATGGATTGCAGCTGGGCAAAATCCTGATCCGAGGTACCGGTGCTGATCATGATGTGCTGATAGATCTCCTCCGGCTGGCGGCCGAGAAACTGCTGCCACTGCTGGGCCGAATAATGCTTGTGGATGGCGGTCAGCAGTTTGTATTGCGCCAGCACCTCGGCCAGCTCAAAGGTGCCGACGGTGTCCATGTTGGCGGCGACGATGGGGACCCCCGACCAGGTATGACCGCTGTGCAGAAAGGAGAACTGGCGCTCCAGATTGACCTGGGCGCGGCTTTTCAGGGTGGATCTCTTGGGGCGGATGAGGACATCCTTGAACCCCAGTTTCAGATCGGCTTCAATGCGCATGGTGTAGATACTCCTTGACTGTTGTGGTAAAGGTCAGGCTTCTCCCTTGATTGTTGACCCGACCGTCGGCCGGGGGTAGAATCCGACGCCGACATGATACACGAAAAGCGGTTCCTTTTGTCATGTCCGGATGAATCGATTAGCGTGAAACCTGCTTGGTCTGCTCCCCCTCAAAGGATACCCCGAATTCATGGAACACTCCCGTTTTGTGCACCTGCATCTGCACAGTCAGTACAGCCTGCTTGATGGTGCCATCAAAATCGATGAACTGGTGCAGCGTGTCAAGGAATTCAAGATGCCCGCCGTGGCTGTCACCGACCACGGCAATCTGTTCGGCGCTATTGAATTCTACAGCAAAGCCATAGCCGCCGGCGTCAAGCCGATTGTCGGCTGTGAGGTCTATGTCGCGCCCGGATCCCGGTTTACCAAAAGCAACGCCCGCGGATCCTCGGAGGCGTCCTACCATCTGCTGCTGTTGTGCATGAACCTGACCGGCTACAAAAATCTCTGTCATCTGATTTCCGTCGCCTATCGCGAGGGGTTTTACTACAAGCCGCGCATCGACTGGGACCTTCTTGCCCGGCACAATCAGGGCCTCATTGCCCTGTCCGCCTGTCTCGGCGGGGAGTTGCCGACCCTCATCAATCTGGGCCAGCAACAGGAGGCGCTGCAGCGGGCCACGGAGATGGCGCAGATCTTTGACAACGAGCGCTTTTATCTTGAGCTGCAGCAGAACTATCTGCCGGAACAGGCCAGGGCCAATGCCGGGCTGCTGGAGATTGCCCGCGAACTGACCCTGCCGGTGGTGGCCACCAACGACTGTCATTATCTCCGTCGCGAAGACGCTTTCGCCCATGAAGTGCTGCTCTGCATCCAGACCGGAAAAACCATGGATGACCCGCAGCGGATGCGGTTTCCCAACGATGAGTTTTACGTCAAGTCCAGCGAGGAGATGATCGGGCTCTTCCCCGAGCAGCCGGAGGCTGTGGCCAACACCATCCGCATTGCCGAACGCTGCAACCTGGATCTGGACTTCGGGACCTACCATTTTCCCCAATATGAGAAACCGGCGGACAAGAGCCTCGACGAGGTTCTCGAAGAGCAGAGCCGTGCCGGGCTGCAGGAGCGCTTTGCGGAAATCCGCAAATTGCGCCCTTTAAGCGATGACGACATCAGGGTCTACGAAGAGCGCCTTGCCGAAGAGCTGGACTGCATCAAACAGATGGGTTTCCCCGGTTATTTTCTCATCGTTGCCGATTTTATCAACTGGGGCAAGAACAACGATATCCCCGTCGGCCCCGGTCGCGGTTCGGCAGCGGGGAGCCTGGTCGCCTTTGCCATCCGCATTACCGATATTGATCCGATACCCTATAACCTGCTGTTTGAACGCTTCCTGAACCCGGAGCGGATCTCCATGCCTGATATCGATGTCGATTTCTGTATCTACGGGCGGGAGCAGGTCATCGAGTACGTCCGGGAGAAATACGGCGCCGAGAATGTCGCCCAGATCATCACCTTCGGCACCATGCTCGCCAAGGGGGTTCTGCGCGATGTCGGCCGGGCCCTGAACATCCCCTATGGCGAGGTGGACAAGATCGCTAAAATGGTTCCCGGCGTTCTGGGTATCACCCTGAAGCAGGCCATCGCCCAGGAGCCGCAACTGAAAAGCCTGATGGAGAAAGACGCCAAGGTCGGGGAGCTGGTCAAGATCGCCCTGGCCCTGGAAGGTCTGACCCGGCACGCGTCCACCCATGCCGCGGGGGTTGTGGTCACGCCCAGACCCCTGCCGGAATATCTGCCCCTGTACATCGACCCGAAATCGGGCGGCCAGGTGACCCAGTATGCCATGAGCTACGTCGAGAAGATCGGGCTGGTCAAGTTTGATTTTCTCGGGCTGAAAACCCTGACCGTCATTGAAAACGCCCTGCGTCTGGTGCGCGCTGGAAAACAGCCCGATTTCGACCTCGGACTGATCCCCAATGACGACAGGCAGACCTATGAGCTGCTGTCCCGTGGTGAGACCACCGGCGTCTTCCAGCTTGAGTCGAGCGGCATGAAGGAGTATCTGGTCAAGCTCAAGCCCAGCTGTTTTGAAGACCTTATCGCCATGGTCGCCCTCTATCGCCCGGGCCCCCTTGGGTCGGGCATGGTCGACTCCTTTATCAAGCGCAAGCATGGACTGGAGAAATTCCAGTATGATTTTCCCCAGCTCGAACCGATCCTGAAAGATACTTACGGAGTCATCGTCTATCAGGAGCAGGTGATGCTCATCGCCCAGGTGCTGGCCAACTACAGCCTCGGCGCCGCCGATCTGCTGCGTCGTGCCATGGGCAAGAAAAAACCGGAGGAGATGGCCAAGCAGAAGCAGAAATTTCTTGCCGGGGCCCACGACAACAAGCTCAACCCGAAAAAGGCCGAAGCGGTTTTTGACCTCATGGAGAAGTTTGCCGCCTACGGTTTCAACAAATCCCACTCCGCCGCCTACGCGCTGATTGCCTACCAGACCGCCTATTTAAAAGCGCACTATCCCGTGGAGTTCATGGCGGCCCTGCTCACCGAGGACATGGACAACACCGACAAGGTGATCAAGAATATCGCCGAGGTCCGGTCCATGGGGATTTCCGTTCTGCCCCCCGATATCAATGCCTCGGAGCGCACCTTTACTGTTGACGAGGAGCAGATCCGTTTCGGTCTGGGAGCGGTCAAGGGGGTCGGCACCTCCGCTTTGGAGGCCATTATCCAGGTGCGCCGGGAAAAACCCTTCACCTCCCTGCAGGATTTTTGTGAGCGCGTCGACCTGCGCAAAGTCAACAAAAAGGTGGTTGAGGCGCTGATCAAGTGCGGAGCATTCGATTCCCTCGACGGCAAGCGTTCGCAGTTTCTCGCCGCCTATGAAGAGTGCATGGATGTCGGCCAGCGGTTGCAGCGGGAGCAGCAGTCGGGGCAGGAATCCCTGTTCGGCAGCAGCGAGATCATCTCCTTCGGCGGCAATGGTTACGGCCACCTGCCGCAGATCGAAGAGTGGGATGAAAAGACCCTGCTGGCCTACGAAAAGGAAGCCCTCGGGTTTTATGTCTCCGGGCATCCGCTGGAGCGCTACCGTGACGCCATCAATCACTTCGCCACCTGTGAAATCAGCGCCCTGGGCGAACGGCGTGACAAGGAGCAGGTGCGGATCTGCGGTATTGTTTCCGGCATCAAGGAACTGGTGACGAAAAAGGGGGACCGCATGGCTTTTGTCACTCTGGAAGATCTGAGCGGATCGGCAGAAACGGTTGTTTTCCCAGAGGTTTATCTGGCATCCGTCGATCTGCTCAAGGGGGAGGATCCCCTGCTCATCGTCGGTGAACTGGATGTCGGCGAGGAGGCCTGCAAGCTGCTGGCGACAGAGATTGTCCTGCTGAAGGAGGTGCGCAAGGCGATGGCGAAACGGGCGCGCATCCGCCTGACCACCCCCGGTTTGCGCGAAGATCAGCTGCGCCAGCTCAAATCCATCATTCAGCGTTATCGCGGGGATTGCCAGGTTTTGCTGCATCTGGTGATTCCCAATCGCAGTGAAACCGTCATCCGACTGCCGGACACCCTGAAAATGGCGGCATCCGAGGAGGCCATGGCCGAGGCCGAGGCGGTATTCGAATTCAAGGTGATGAATTTTGAATAAGGGCCGCAGAGTCCGTCACCAGGATGGGTAGTTCTTGACCTGATGGCTGTGCCGTTTTACTGTTCACCCGCAGCAGATAGAAAATATTGACCGGAGTTCCCCTGC
>CALFFB010000093.1 GCA_937958075.1 uncultured Geobacteraceae bacterium
GTTACCGCACCGGCTCACGGACTGTGCCTGATGAAAGTGTGGTATTGATTTTGTGGAATAATTCCCTTGACAGACAGGGTTGTCTCGGTTAAGTTTTCCGCTTTGTGAGCCCCACAACTCAAAATTCATACGACAGAAGTTCAAGAGAGGAACGCGATGAGTACTGTAGTCGCAAAAGAGCAGGATATTACACGAAGCTGGTATGTCGTGGATCTGGACGGTATTGTTCTGGGTCGGGCTGCCACTGAAATAGCACGTATACTGCGCGGCAAGCATAAACCTGTTTATACCCCCAGTGTTGATACCGGTGACTTTGTTATTGTTCTGAACGCCGACAAGGTGCAGTTGACCGGCAATAAGCTGGCGGATAAAAAATACTACCGTCACACCGGTTATCCCGGCGGCATCAAAGAGATCAACGCTGAGAAGCTGTTGGACAAAAAGCCGGAGATGCTCATCCAGGCGGCAGTCAAGGGCATGTTGCCGAAGAACAAGCTTGGCCGGAAAATGTTCACCAAGTTGAAGGTTTACAGCGGTGGTGAGCATCCTCACGCAGCGCAGCAACCCAAAGAATTGAAGATCAAGACCAGGGAGACAGTCTAAGATGGCAGACCAGAAGTATTACGCAACGGGCAAGCGGAAGACCTCTATCGCGCGTGTTTGGATGACCCCCGGTTCGGGAAATATCGTTATCAACAAGCGTCCCCTCGATGTTTTTTTCGGCCGTGAAACATCCAAGATGGTTGTCCGTCAGCCTCTGGAGTTGACCGATAATATGGGCAAATTTGATATCTCCGTCAATGTCGTCGGCGGCGGTATCTCCGGTCAGGCCGGTGCCATCAAGCACGGTATCACCAAGGCTCTGCTGGAAGCGGACCCGGAATTGCGTGCTGTTCTTAAAAAGGCCGGGTTTGTCACCCGCGACAGTCGCATCAAGGAACGCAAGAAATACGGCCGTGCTGCTGCTCGCCGGAGTTTCCAGTTCTCCAAACGTTAATCCGACCAGGTTCAAAAGAAGTGTTTATGCCAAGGGAAACCCGTTTCGGGTTTCCCTTTTTTTATCCTTTCAGTATGATAATTGCTTTATGTTGTCGGCAGCGAGACCGCAGACATCTGGTTGCGAAAGGTAAAAAGGAGTTGCTATGATACGCGTTGCTGTTGCCGGTGCGAGCGGTTATACCGGTGTTGAGCTGCTGCGGCTGCTCGCTCTTCATCCCGAGGTCGAGATCTGCTGCGTGACCTCGCGGCAGCACGAAGGTCTGCCGATTCATCGTGTCTTCCCTTCCTTGCGAGGGTTTTGCCATCAGGTCTGTGAACCCCTCGACGTGGACGCTATTGCCGCGCGGGTTGATCTGGTATTCACTGCTCTGCCGCATAAATCGGCGATGGCCGTGGTTCCGGGATTTCTCAAAGGCGGATGCCGGGTGGTGGACTTGTCAGCAGATTATCGCTTGAAGAGTCAGTCAACGTATGAACACTGGTATCAGAGCCATACCAGTCCCGAACTGCTGCCGGAAGCGGTGTACGGGTTGCCGGAGTTGCACCGGGCACAGATCGGCCCGGCCCGGCTGGTTGCCAACCCCGGCTGTTATCCGACCAGTGTTGCGTTGGGGCTTGCGCCCCTGTTGCGCCATGAACTGGTCAGTTTGCAAAGTCTGGTCATAGACAGCAAATCCGGGACCAGCGGTGCAGGCCGGGCCGCGAAGGAGGGTTCACTTTATTGTGAGGTGAATGAGGGATTCAAGGCCTATGGTGTGGCCAGCCATCGGCACACTCCGGAAATTGAACAGGAGCTGTCCCTGGTGGCCGGAAAGCCGGTGACAGTAAGCTTTACGCCTCACCTGCTGCCGGTTAACCGGGGGATTCTTTCGACCTGCTATGCATCACTGGAGGATTTCCGCACTACGGCGCAACTGCTTGCGCTTTACCAGGACTTTTATGCCCAGGACCGGTTTGTCCGGGTGCTTCCGGAAGGGGAGCTGCCTAACATTGCTTCCGTGCGGGGCACGAATTTCTGTGATATCGGCCTGGTTGCGGATCAGCGCACGGGGCGGGTGATCGTTGTTTCCGTCATCGACAATCTGGTGAAGGGGGCTGCCGGTCAGGCCGTGCAAAATATGAATCTGATGTGCTCCATGGAGGAAACCCTGGGCCTGGAGATTGTCCCATTGTTCCCCTAGGGGTCACGTTTTCTGAGGTTATTGAGCCGGATTGTTTATGCTGAAACTGGGAGAGGATGTTTCCGGATACAGGGTTGAGCGCCAGCTGTTTGCCCACACCGACAGCAGCGGTTTTCTGGTTGTCGGGCCGGAGAAGGAGCGGGCCAGACTGCTGGTGGATCACAATTCGATTCGCTGGAATCGTTCCCGCCGCAAGCAGTTTCAGGAACAGGTCAGGCTACTGCGCGACACCCCCATAGCGGGAACCTGCCGGCCCTTCGCTGCGGTCGAACATCAGGATATCGTCGGCTGTCTTTATCCGCTTCCTGCCGGTCACCCGCTCTCGGAGACGGACGTCGATGAACTGACAGCGCCTTCCATCCTTGAGCTGATCAAAGATATTGCCACATGCCTTGAGGTCGCCCATGAGTCGGGACAGATCCACGGCAACCTGACCCTGGATACCGTCTGCACGGATCAGGGGACATTTTCCTGCCTGGCGGATTTTGCCCTCTGGAGCCTGATTCCCCTCGATTTCCAGACCGGAATTGAACCCCTTTTTGCCAGTCCCGAACAGATCCGTGGCGAGGATCCTGATATCACGTCCGATATATACAGCCTTGGCTGTCTTCTCTACTACCTGCTGACCAGAACTTTCCCCTACCGGGGCGAAGACGCATTTGCCACCGGCATGCTGCACCTGGACGGTGACTTTCCGGAGTTGCCGGCAGCGCTGGCTGTCTGTCAGCCTTTGATCCGGCAGATGGTATCGGGGCCGCGGCTGTCCGCGGCACAGGTCAGGGATGAGGTGGAACGCCTGCTGCAGGACGAAACCATTGATCAGCTGCAGCTTCCGTCACGGACGCCTCCTGCAGGCGAAGATGAGGAGACGGGGCAGCTGTCGCCACCGGTTGCCGCAGAACGGTCGGAAGCAGATGAGATGGTTGCCCGCATCGAGGCTCGTTTGCAGGGGATGCCGGAGCCTGGTGACGCAGAACAGCAGTCGGCTGACACACCATCGTCCCCGGTGCCGATATCGGAAAATCAGCTGGATGCTCCTGCTGTTCTGCCTGGAAAGAAGGCAGCAACATCCGGCGTGGCCTGGAAGTTGGCGCTGGTCGTTCTCGGTCTTGTCGTGGGTCTGGGGGCCGGGTTTGCCGCATCGCGCCATCTGTCTGTTGTCTCTGAACAACAACCGACCCCGCCGGTTGTTGCGCCTGAAGGGCAACGAGCTGACCTGGCTGGGGTGATGGCGTTCTGGCGACAGGCGGACTACCGGTCGGCGGAACAGGAGCTGATGCGCCTGCTGGAAGAGTTTCCCGACGACTATCGGCTGCACAACAACCGGGCCGCACTGCAGGTACTAAAGGGGGAGTTGGATCAGGCGCGCCAGTCCCTGGAGAGGGCGGTGCAGCTGGAGCCGGAGTTCGCGGTGCTGCATAATAATCTCAGTGCCGTCTATACCCACATGGCGCGAGACTCTTACGGACGGGCACTGCAGCTGGATGCGCCGGAAGCGGCTCTCTATCTTGATCTTTTCACTGCCAACGGTGTTGTTCACTGGGCGCCGCAGGAAGTTGCCGCCGATACGATTCCCGGAGAGCCGGCGACGGCTGCCTCGGAAGCTGTCAAGGGGCCTGAGCCCGAAGTTGTGGTCCGGATCATTACGCCGGAGACGCCGGTAATTCCAACGGGCAGGGAGGCCCCCGTGGTTACCGGGATCGCGGACACAGAGATTGACAACCGGGGGGCTGACAATGCCGCAACCCTCGTCTCGGAACCGGCGACGCCCGGCGTTGACGTGGAGCCTGAGGCGCCGGCAACTGGCACTGATGACGCTGCCCGGCCGGTTGCTGCTGCGCAACCTGCGCCTGCTGATAGTTTGCGCCGCTGGGCGGCAGCCTGGTCTACCCAGGATGTGGAGACCTATCTGTCCTTCTACGCGCCGGGGTTTGACCCCGGGGCTGACCTGTCCCGGGGCGCCTGGGAAACGCAGCGCCGTCAGCGTTTGACCAATCCGGACACTATCGAAGTGACCCTGGCGGATTTTCAGGTGCGGGAGTTGGCCGGCAACCGGGTCGAAGTTGAAGTCATGCAGGCATATCGCAGTGACCGTTACGCGGATCGGACCCGCAAAGTTTTTGTGCTTGTGGCGGCTGATGACGTCTGGTTGATTGAGCGTGAAGAGTCCTTGGAAGTCTTCCGATGATTCTGCGGATGCTGGTCACAGGAATTCTTCTCTGCGCGGCCTTTGTCGCCGGGGTGCCCCATGTTGTTGCCCTGTGGCCACAGCAGCCGGAAAAGGTTGCGCCACCGTCCCTTAAAACCCCGCCTGTTCAGTTTTTCGAGACGGGCCGCCTGCCATCAAGCCCGACGGTTCAGGATCAGGGCCCCGTTGCCGTGATGGCGAACCGACCACCGCGTCCGGAAAATGACGCTGAAGCGGTGTTGATGCGTGGCTTGCTGTTCTTTCAGGAGGGCAATGTGGAGGCAGCGATCACTCTGGTCAGGCAGGTGACGGCCGAGGCTCCGCGATTTGAACTGGCGCATCTGGTGCTGGGCGATCTGTTGACGTCACGAATCGCCCCTGTTGAATCACTGGGCGGGCAGGGCTTGACCGCCGACGAGGCCAGGGCACGTGACAAGCGTCTGAAGGAGCTGCGCAGTGAAGCTCGCGCCCGCCTTAAGGGGTACCTGTCCCTGCTCAACGCACAGCACATTCCTGATGTCCTTGTCACTTTGGGTGATCAGGTCCCTTATGCCCTGGTGATTGACAAAAGCAAAAACCGACTCTATGTCTATCGTCATACCGGCTCCGGTATGCCCCCGCAGCTGGTTGACGATTTTTATATCGTTCTTGGCCGGAAAACGGGTGACAAGCGGTTTGAAGGAGATTTGAAAACACCCACAGGAACCTATTTCGTGACCAGCTATCTGGAACCGGAAACCCTGCCGCCGATGTATGGCAGCGGCGCTTTTCCCATCAATTATCCCAACGAATACGACCGTCGGCAGCGCAAAACCGGTTATGGTATATGGCTGCATGGCACGGACCGCTCCCTGTACAGCCGTCCGCCTCTCGACACGGAGGGGTGCGTGGTGCTGACCAACGAAGAGTTTGTCCGGATCAAGCAGTATATCAGGATTGGTCAGACGCCGGTGATTATCAGTGAAGAACTGGTATGGCTGCCCCCGAGCCAGTGGCTGCGGCATAAGCAGGACATTGCCTCCGCCCTTGAACAGTGGCGGCGCAGCTGGGAGGTCGCCGACATTGACAGCTATCTGCAGATGTACGCAGCAGATTTCTGGACCCCGGAGCATGACTTGAACAGCTGGAAGAGCTACAAGCAGCGGGTCTTCGCCGGCAAGACCTTCCAGCAGATCGAGTTCAGTGATCTTTCGGTGGTCGGTTATCCCCGTGGACTTGACGACCGGCCTGTGGTTGTCGCCAATTTTGTTCAGCACTATCGTTCCAACAACTACAACGGAGACATGCGCAAGCGTCTGTATCTGGTCAAGGAGCAGGAGGGCTGGCGGGTTCTTTATGAAGGGCGTCAGCAGTAAGGTCAAGGCAACCGAACAGTCTCATCACCAGATAGTTTCTCCCGTGCGACCCTCCCGGCGATGCGCTGCTGCGGCTGCGTAAAAGCGGCTGCAGGGGGTATCATCGCTACCCAAACACCTTGTTTGTACGGCCATGAAAAGAAATTGACAACAGGGGGTAACTGTGATTTTCTAGGGCGCTGTTTGACGGGATCGGATCAGTGCGATGCAGTTGTGTGACTTTGATTTTGACTTGCCGGAAGGGTTGATCGCTCAGCAGCCCCTGGCCCGGCGTGACGGTTCGCGGCTCATGTCTCTGGCGCGATCATCGGGCAGGATAGTCTCCGGTCATTTCGTGGATATTGTCGATGCCTTCAAGCCGGACGATGTGCTGGTGATCAACAATACCAGGGTCATTCCCGCCCGGCTGTTTGCTGCAAAAACAACAGGGGGACGGGTCGAGGTGCTGCTGGTACGCCGCAATGCACACGCCCGTGACAGCGAGGAATGGATCTGTCTGACCAAAAGCTCCAAGCCCCTCAAGGTCGGTACGCGCCTTGAACTGGAGGCCGAAGTTTCAGCGGAGATTGTGGCCGTCGAAGAGGATGGCCTGCGCCGGGTGCGCTTTTATTGTGCCGATAACTTTCTGGACAGGGTCGAGCAGATCGGTCATCTGCCCCTGCCGCCTTATATCAGACGTCCGGACACCCCTGAGGATCGTACCCGTTACCAGACGGTCTTCGCCAGGGAAAGGGGGGCGGTTGCCGCGCCGACGGCGGCGTTGCATTTTACTGATGACATCCTTGCCCGCCTGACGGACAAGGGCGTCACCCTCTGTGATCTGACCCTGCATGTCGGTCTGGGAACCTTCCTGCCGGTGCGGGTTGACGACATTCGCCGGCACCGGATGCACGCTGAGTTTTTTTCCCTGCCGACGTCAACAGCCGACCTGATCAACAGTGCCCGCAATCAGGGTCGGCGGATAGTCGCCCTCGGGACAACCGTCACCAGAACCCTGGAGACGGTGGCTGACAGCCGGGGTATGGTGCGGGCAGGGCAGGGGGAAAGTGACATTTTTATCTATCCCGGCTATCGCTTCAAGGCGGTTGATGCCCTGATTACCAACTTTCATCTGCCGAAATCGACCTTGCTGATGCTGGTCAGTGCCTTTGCCGGACGGGATTTTGTGCTTCAGGCTTACCGCCAGGCGGTGGCAGAAGGTTACCGTTTTTTCAGTTACGGTGACTGTATGATGATCGCCTAGGAGTTTCTTTGCAGGTGACCCGGTTCCATTTTGACGTTTTGGGGCGTGATCCCGACTCGGCCGCCCGACGCGGACGCATACAGACAGCCAGGGGTGTCATTGAAACGCCGGTGTTCATGCCCGTCGGCACCCAGGGAACGGTCAAGGGGATGTTGCCGGAGGCACTGGTCGACATTGGTGCCCAGATCATTCTGGCGAATACCTATCATCTGTATCTGCGCCCCGGCCATGAGCTGATCCGGCGACTGGGCGGCCTGCACTCTTTTATGAACTGGCAGCGCCCTGTTTTGACAGACAGTGGCGGTTTTCAGGTTTTCAGTCTGGGAGAGTTGCGCAAAATTACAGAAGATGGCGCCGTATTCAGCTCCCATCTGGATGGCAGCCGTCATCACCTGACCCCCGAGCTGTCTATGGAAATTCAGCTGGCTCTGGGGTCTGATATTGTCATGGTCTTTGACGAGTGCATTCCCCATCCGGCCGACCGCGTTTACGTCGCCACCTCGACAGAACGCTCCGCGCGCTGGGCGCAGCGTTGCCGCAAGGTCATTCCCGCCGGATCGGAGGCTGCCCTGTTCGGCATTGTCCAGGGGGGGATGGAACAGGATCTGCGTCGCCGCAGCGCCGAGCAGTTGTGTGACATCGGTTTTGAGGGCTACGCTCTGGGTGGACTATCCGTCGGTGAGGAAACCTCATTGATGTACGAGGTCATGGAGTACAGCCTGCCTCTGCTACCGGAGGATGCTCCCCGTTATGTCATGGGGGTGGGGACACCGGAAAACCTGGTAGAGGGCGTGGCCCGCGGTTGTGACATGTTCGATTGCGTCATGCCGACCCGCAATGCCCGTAACGGAGTGCTCTTTACCCGCTTCGGCAAGATCAGCATCAAGCAGGCGCGTTATCGTGACGATGCCGAGCCGATAGATTCCGGTTGCGGCTGTTATGTCTGCCGGCATTACAGCCGTGCCTATTTGAGTCATCTATACCGCAGTGGCGAGATTCTGGCGTCGGTACTTAATACGCATCATAACTTGTATTATTACCAGCAACTTATGTCAGATATTCGCAGTGCCCTCGACGCCGGACATTTTGCCCGGTTTCGGGCGGAATTCTACCGCTTGAGAGAACACAACACGTCCGTGGTTTTGTAAACATCCGCAGTTATCACCAAAAGGAGAAGCAACAATGGTATCAGAAGCATTTGCAATGGCAGAAGGCGCAGCACAGGGACAGGGTGGCGGTTATCAGGGGATTATCATGCTGGTCGCCATGTTTGCCATCTTCTACTTTCTGCTGATTCGTCCTCAGCAGAAACGGGCCAAGCAACACCGTGAACTGGTGAATAATCTGAAGGCTGGTGACACCGTCGTTACCGCCGGCGGCATCCACGGGAAAATCGCCTCGGTGGAGGAGAATGTTGTCACCCTGGAGATTTCCAACGGGGTAAAAATCAAAATGAACCGTGGCTCCATTACCGAAGTCAGGGCCTGATTTCGGTCCATGTGTCACGTCATGAAAAACAATTCTGACAGGCTGTCAAAGGAGATGAACCTTTCATGTCTAATAGTCTGAAAATCAGGGGCCTGCTGATCCTCTTCTGCCTGCTCCTGTCTGTATTTGCCATTACCCCGACCCTGATGCGTGGCGATGTCCCTTCATGGTGGCCGGACAGTTTTGATACGATTCAACTTGGTCTGGACCTGCAGGGAGGAATGCATCTGGTGCTGGGTGTTGATGTCGACAAAGCGGTGGAAAGTCGGGTTGATACCATTATTGATCAGACAGAAGTGCGCCTGCGCGAGCAGGATATCACTTTCCGGCGTATTGAGCGCAGACAGGGCGATCGGCTGGTCGTCCAGGTGTATGACGAGCAGGAAGGGGGGCGTGTCGATGCCCTGATGACGGAAGAGTTCCCCTCCCTTGAGCCGGAAACCCTGACCGGCACCGGCGGCTATCTGGAAAAACACTTTCGCTTGAGTGACGACGAAATCGAGAATATCAAGGATTACGCTGTCCGGCAGGCGCTGGAAACCATGCGTAACCGGGTTGACCAGTTCGGTGTGTCGGAGCCGACCCTGCAACGGCAGAGCGGTCATCGGATACTGATTCAGCTACCGGGGGTTGATGATCCGGAGCGGGCCATCGCCCTGCTGGGCAAAACCGCACGGCTGGAATTCAAGATGGTCGACGACACCGTCAACCTGCAGGATGCCCTTGCCGGGCGCCTGCCTGAAGGCCGGCAGCTGCTTTTTGAGCGCAATGTTGATCGCCAGACCGGGGTGGAGACAGAAACACCCATCGTCGTTACCAGCCAGACCGCTCTGACCGGAGATCTGCTGGCCGATGCCAATGTGCGTATCGATACCCGTTTTAACGAGCCTTACGTGTCCATCGATTTCAACGCTGTTGGTGCCCGGCGCTTTGATGAAATAACGGCGGCCAATGTCGGACGGCGGATGGCTATTGTCCTCGACGACACCGTCTACTCCGCGCCGGTGATTCGTGAGCGTATCTCAGGTGGCAGTGCGCAGATTTCCGGCTCCTTCACCTCGCAGCAGGCGACGGATCTGGCGATTGTTCTGCGCGCCGGTTCCCTGCCGGCACCGGTGGAGATTCTTGAAAACCGGACTGTCGGGCCATCCCTGGGGCAGGATTCCATCGACCGTGGCATCCAATCCATCTGGGTGGGAGCCTTGCTGGTGGTTGTCTGTATTGTCGTCTATTACCAGCTTTCGGGTGTTGTCGCGGTGACGGCACTGGTCCTGAACCTGCTGTTTATCGCCGCTATGCTCTCCCTGTTCGGAGCGACCCTGACCCTGCCGGGGCTGGCGGGTATCGTGCTGACAGTCGGGATGGCGGTTGACGCCAATGTCCTTATTTTTGAGCGGATTCGTGAAGAGCTCAAGCTGGGCCGAGCACCGAAGCCGGCACTGGAGTCGGGTTACAGTAAAGCCTTTTCTACCATTATCGATGCCAATCTGACGACACTGCTGGCGGCGCTGGTCCTGTTTCAGTTTGGAACCGGTCCGGTTCGCGGATTCGCCGTGACCCTGTCCATCGGTATTATCGCCTCACTGTTTACCGCGATTTTTGTCTCACGGTTTATCTTTGATTTTTTCCTGAAAAGCCGCAATGTCAAGCGGCTGAGTATATAAGGAGACGAGCGGCATGCAGTTAATCAAGTCCAATATCAATATTGATTTTATTGGTAAGCGCAAGTTGGCGCTGATTGTCTCCGCCATTCTGATTTTTATCAGTGTCGCCTCCCTGGTGGTTCACGGTGGACCCCGCTACGGGATCGATTTTGCCGGTGGCACCCTGGTTCAGGTTCAGTTTGAACGGCAAACGGACGCCTCCGAGATCAATGCCGCCCTGTCGGAGCTGGATCTGGGAACTCCGGTAGTGCAACGTTTTGGCGATGAGATGACGGAGTTCCTCATCCGCGTGGAACAGACCACGGGCGAGCTGGAAGGGGTGTCGGTGCAGATCACCAACGCCCTGGAAAACAGCTATGGTGAAGGGCAGGTGGAGATTCGCCGGGTTGAGATGGTCGGGCCGCAGGTCGGCAAGGACCTGCGCAACAAGGGCCTGAAAGCGATTTTTTACGCCATGCTCGGAATCCTCATCTATATCTCCTGGCGTTTTGAGTTTCGCTTTGCCGTCGGCGCTATTGTCGCCCTGCTTCATGATGTTCTCATTACCCTGGGCATGTTCAGCCTTTTCGGCAAGGAGATCGATCTGCCGATTATCGCCGCTTTTTTGGCCATCATCGGTTATTCCCTCAACGACACGATCATCGTTTATGATCGAATCCGTGAAAACATGGGCAGATACAACAAGGAAGGCTTCATGTTTATTCTTAACCGGAGTGTCAATGAAACCCTGTCGCGTACCATCATCACCTCCGGCACCACCCTGCTGGTGGTCCTGTCCCTGTTTGTGCTGGGTGGTGGGGTCATTCACAACTTCGCCTTTGCCATGCTCGTCGGCATTCTGATCGGGACCTATTCGTCGATTTTTGTGGCCAGCCCCTTGTTGCTGATCTGGCAGCAGAAGATGGCTAAGACCGCGAAGCCGGCTAAGGTTTCGGGCTGATTCTGGTTTTAATTTGTCGGGGAGCAAGATGAAAAAAGAAGCGTTAATCTACGTTGTTATTGCACTGGTCATCGGGGTGCTGGTCGGGGTGATTTACAGCAACTGGAAGAGCGATACCGCACCGCAGGCCGCAGCGCCAGGAACGTCGTCGGCGCCGCCGGCGCCGGTGGTCAACTATCAGCAGCAGATCACCACCCTCGAAGGTATCGTCAAGACCGATCCGGAAAATCATAATGCCTGGGTGCAGCTGGGAAACTCCTATTTCGGAGCGGATCAGCCGATGAAGGCCATCGAAGCCTATGACAAGGCACTGGAGCTTCAGCCCGACGATCCCAATGTCATCACTGATCAGGGGGTCATGTATCGGCGGCTGGGCTGGTTCGACCGTGCCATCGCCAATTTCCGCCGCGCGGCAGAGCTTGCCCCCGGTCATCCCCAGAGCCGTTACAATCTGGGTGTCGTCTATCGTTACGATCTGGCGGATTTCCCCAAGGCGATAGCCGCCTGGGAGGATTTCCTGGCCGTCAGTCCCAATGGCCAGGGTGCTGACCGGATTCGGGCCGAAATTCAGACCATGAAAGAGCATCCGCCCATTCCCCGGAGTCCGCAGTAATCAGTTGTTAAGACAGGGATCTGCCTTACCCGGCAGATCCCTGTTCATGTTTGCCAAACTGACGGAAAGCCTGATGCAACCAGTCGCGCATCGCCGCTGGCAGCAACGCCTGCCGGAACCGCCCGATCCCCACCTCGTTGATCTTTTTTCACAATCACTGAATATCACCCCCTTGGCCGCGCATCTGCTTCTGCAGCGGAATATTCTGACCCTTGAAGATGCTCGGTATTTTCTGCAGGCGAGCCTGTCGCTGCTGCCCGATCCGGAGTTGCTGCCGCAGATGACTGTCGCCTGTGAGCGTCTGTACCGGGCGCTGATCCATCAGGAGAAAATTGCCATCCATGGGGACTATGATGTAGACGGCATCAGTGGTTGCGCGCTGCTGGTGGAAATCCTGCGCAATCTGGGCGCGGATGTTGAGTATCACATTCCACTGCGCCTGGCAGAAGGCTACGGCCTGTCGGCTGAGGCCATCCGCGGCGCGGCGCAAAGAGGGTGCACGCTGCTGGTGTCCGTCGATTGCGGAGTCAGTGCCCACGCTGAAGCTGAACTTGCACAGGAACTGGGCCTTGATCTGATTATCACGGATCATCATCAGCCGGGGACGACACTGCCTGTATGTCTGGCCCTGATCAATCCTCATCTGCCCGTCAGTGACTTCCCCTATCAGGATTTATCAGGGGTTGGCGTGGCCTTTTTTCTGATGGCGGGGTTGCGGCGATATCTGCGAAACAGGGGCTATTTCGCCACCTTTGCCGAGCCCGACCTGCGTTGCTGCCTCGATCTGGTCGCCCTGGGGACCATCGCGGATATTGTCCCGTTGACCGGGGTCAACCGGATTCTGGTGCGGGCCGGTCTGCGTCTGCTCAACACGGATGAGCGCAATGGTATCCGTGCGCTGAAAACAGTCGCCGGGGTCAAGGAGGTCACCTGCGGAGCTGTGGGCTTTCGACTGGCTCCGCGGCTGAATGCCGCCGGCCGGCTGGAAGACGCCGCCCTCGGCGTGAAGCTTCTTCTGGAAAATGAACAGGCGCAGCTGAATGCGCTGGCCGCTACCCTCGATGAATTCAATCGTGAGCGTCAGGCCCTGGAACAGAAAACCCTGGACGAAGCTATCGCCTGTATCGAGGAGCAGAACAGCCCCCAGCGTCGTTCCATAGTCCTGGCCGCTGCCGGTTGGCACTCCGGTGTCATCGGCATCGTTGCCAGCCGCCTGGTGGAGCGTTATCATCGGCCTGTTGTCCTCATCGCCCTGACCGACGACGGCCTGGGCAAGGGGTCCGCCCGTTCCGTTCGGGGTTTTCATCTGTATCAGGCCCTGCATCAGTGTGCGGAACTCCTCGACGGATTTGGCGGACACGCCATGGCGGCCGGGTTGACCATCGGTGAATCTCAGCTTGATGCGTTTATCAGTCGGTTTGAAGAGGTGGCCACCGCCGGCCTGACGGACGAGCAGTTGCAGCCGGTTCTGTGGCACGATGGTGAAAAAGGTCTGGATGTCTGGTCATCTCAGGTTGTCAGGGAACTCGATTCTCTAGGTCCCTTCGGCGCCGGAAACCCGCAACCGTCCTTTGTCAGTAGCGGGTGCCGGGTTCAGCATCAGCGGATTGTCGGTCAGAGTCATGTCCGGATGGAGGTGACACAGAATGGTGCGCAATGTTCAGCTATTGCTTTTGGCATGGCGCCACGGATGGATGAGCTGACAGGCCTGATCGATGTGCTCTATCGTCCCGTCATCAACAGCTGGCAGGGGAAGGAATCGGTGCAGTTGCAGATTGTCGATGTTCGCAGTTCACAGAACAAAGGGTCATAAACTGTCATGCCCGACCGTCTTGAACAGATCGCTGCCGCCGATATCGGCCGGGTGCAATTCGATGAGTCGTTGGCACCGCACACCAGCTGGCGCATCGGCGGTCCTGCCGACCTTTTCGTCGAACCGGAGACGTTCTCCCAGGTCTCTGACGTGATGCGCTTGACCAGGCAGTTTGCAGTGCCGTTGGTGATTATCGGCCAGGGGACCAATGTGTTGATTGATGACGCCGGTGTACGCGGGGTAGTCATGAAGATCGGCTCGCGGCTGGCGCACCTGCGGATTGAAGGATCACGGATCATTGTCGGTGGCGGGGTGTGGGTGCCCCGGTTGGCCCGGTTGGCCATGCGCGCAGGGCTGGCCGGGCTGGAACACTGTATCGGGATTCCGGGTACCGTTGGCGGCCTGATTATGATGAACGGCGGCAGTCACCGTCGCGGCATTGGCGAGCAGGTGCGCCGGGTGACCATTGTCGATGAGGCCGGTGAGGTGCGTGTCCTGACCCGCGACCAGTGCCGGTTCAGCTACCGGCACAGTGCGCTGCAGGAGAAGACCTGTGTTGTGGTTGAGGCGGAACTGCATTGCCCTGAGGGGGTTGGCCGGAAAGTGCGCATGGAAATGCTGCAGGATCTGCGTACGCGCCGAAGCAAGTTTCCGCGCAAGCAACCCAATTGCGGCTCGGTCTTTCTGAGTACCGATGAGATGCACGCAACAGTCGGCCCACCGGGGAAAATTATCGAGCAGGCCGGACTGAAAGGACTGCGTTGCGGTCAGGCGGAAGTTTCGCAGCAACATGCCAACTTTATCGTCAATCTCGGCGGCGCGACTTCGGCCAATATTCTGGAACTGATAGCCCGTATTCGCACTGTTGTCCGCAACCAGCTGGATTTTGACCTGTGTTGTGAAGTGCGATATGTCAGCGCTGACGGGAGTATCGTTCCCGCTCATCTCGCAGCGGATCGCTTGTATCCATCGGTCAAGGAGACGGCAGATGAACCTTGAAACGCCTGAGCCTGTTTTTCTGGTGCTGTTTTCTTTTGTTTTCGGGGCCGTGGTCGGCTCTTTTCTCAATGTGTGCATCTACCGTCTTCCGGCAGAGAAATCGATTGTATCGCCTCCGTCCTCCTGTCCCCGGTGCGGACGGCGCATCCGCTGGCATGAAAACATTCCTGTCGTCAGTTATCTGCTGCTTAAGGGGCAGTGTTCAGCCTGCCATCAGAAGATTTCCTGGCGTTACCCACTGGTCGAAGGGCTAACCGGCGCCCTGTTTGTAGTGATTTTCCTCCATTTTGGCGCCACCCCTGCGACCCTGGTTTACTGGGGTCTGGTGGCGGCACTGGTGACCATCACCTTCATCGACCTGGATCATCAGATCATCCCTGATGTGATCAGTCTACCGGGGATAGCTGTTGGGTTTGCCTGCTCTTTTGTTCTTCCCTGGCTGACCTGGCTGGATTCCCTTGTCGGCATCGTCGTCGGTGGCGGATCGCTGTTGCTGGTGGCCTGGGGCTATGAAAAGTTGACGGGCCGGGAAGGAATGGGGGGAGGCGATATCAAGTTGCTGGCCATGCTGGGGGCTTTTCTGGGATGGCAGGCCGTGTTGCCGATTATTTTCATGTCGTCCCTGGCAGGAACAATGGTCGGGGTGCCGGTCATGCTGATCCAGAAGGGGGATGCCAGGCTGGCAATTCCCTTCGGTCCCTTTTTGTGTTTTGCCGCTCTGGTTTATCTGTTGTGGGGGGAGGCGATTGTCCGCTGGTATCTTAATTTTTTCTGATGTTTGTGAAAAATCCCATTAAAGCTTTGACAGGCCCTTTTGTCGTGAGTTAATTTCTTGACAATAAGATGCTCTGACCTATAATTATGCTCAATTTCAATTTATTGTTAGCGTTCAGTTGAAGATTGCTGCATGTCATGGAGTGTCCATTGGAACAGAAAAATCACTTAAGGGAAGTCCGTGAATCGCTGTTGATGAGCAAAGCGGAGCTGGCCCGTAAGGCTGATGTCTCACCATTAACGATCACCCGGATCGAACGCGGCAGTCCTTGCCGTTTGGAAACAATGCGTAAAATTATTCTGGCGTTAGGCATGAAGTTGTCGGACAAGGGTAGAATTTTCCCGGAAGGGTAGGTTTCTGGCGGGGGTTCGCCGGATGTTTTTTGGCTTTCTTCGGACTGGATGTCATCATGTTCGCATCGAAAAAAGATATTGTGGGGATCGATATCGGGACCAGCGCTGTTAAAATGGTGCGCCTGCGTGAGTCGCATGGTGTCTATCATTTGCAGAATATCGGCATTGTCCCGCTGGCGCCGGAAACGATTATCGACAACGCCATTATGGATTCACCGGCGATTGTCGCGGTCATCAAGGGGATGCTGGAGTCGATGAAGGTCAAAAGCAAGCGGGTAGCGACGTCCGTTTCCGGACATTCGGTGATTATCCGCAAGATCAACCTGCCGCTGATGACAGAGGCTGAACTGGAATCCTCCATCCAGTGGGAAGCCGAACAATACATCCCCTTTGATGTGTCCGAGGTGAATATTGATTTTCAGATCATTGGTCCCGACGCCAAGGATCCCGCCCAGATGAATGTGGTGCTGGTAGCCGCCAAAAAAGAATTTGTCAACGACTATGTGGCCGTATTCACTGATGCCGGGCTCGAACCGGTGGTTATGGATATCGACTGTTTCGCTCTGGAAAACATGTTCGACTACAACTACGGATTTGTCGATGGTGAGGTCATCGCCCTGATCGATCTTGGTGCCAGCGCCACCAGCGTCAATATTCTGCGTGGTTCCACCTCAGTTTTTACCCGTGACATCCAGTCGGGAAGCAGTCTGCTCAGCCATGAACTGCAGAAGAAACTGGCCCTGAGTCGTGACGACGCCGAGCGCGCCAAGCTCGGTGAGAGCAACCTGGCGGATGTTGATCCGGATGCGGTAGAGGGTGTTTTGACCGACGCGACGGAAAGTTTGATCCAGGAGGTTCAACGTTCCCTCGATTTCTTTTCTGCCACTTCGAGTGAAGAGCGGATCAGCAAGGTCTACCTGACCGGTGGTATCGCTGCCTCCCGGCGCATGCTTGAGGCCCTGCAGAGACGTTTGGATATCGAGGTTGAAAGTATCAATCCCTTCCGAAACATAACGATCAATGAAAAGGTTTTCGACAGGGACTACCTGGACGCCGTCAGCTCCATGTTTGCCGTTGCAACCGGACTGGCCATGAGAAAGGTGGGTGACAAATGATACGCATCAACCTTCTGCCTGTTCGTGCTGCCCAGAAAAAAGAGAAGCTCAAGTCACAACTGTCCATACTGGTGTTATCGCTGATTCTCGTTGCCCTGGTCTGCGGCGTCGTTTTTTTCCAGCAGCAGAAAAAAAATCAGGGACTGGAAAGTGAAATCGCTGAAATCAACCGGCGCAACGCCGAGTTGCAGAAAATTATTGGCGAAGTGCGCAATTATGAGAAGAAGAAGGCTGACCTTGAACAGAAACTGCAGGTGTTGGCTCAGCTCAAACAACAGAAAAGCGGTCCGGTCCGGTTGATGGATGATTTGAGCGATGCCCTGCCGCCTGAGCTCTGGCTGACCAGCTTTGCCGAACAGGGGGGCAGTATCGATCTGGCCGGTATGGCTGATACGGAACAGACGGTCGCATTGTTTATGCAAAAGCTGGAACAATCACCTTTCTATGAAAATATCGAATTGACTGTCACAGAACAGACGAATGTTGGTAATCGCAGAATGCAACGATTCACTCTCAA
Source organism: uncultured Geobacteraceae bacterium (assembly GCA_937958075.1). Taxonomy (GTDB): domain Bacteria; phylum Desulfobacterota; class Desulfuromonadia; order Desulfuromonadales; family Geopsychrobacteraceae; genus Pelovirga. Next base: position 17,244 of record CALFFB010000093.1, read on the forward strand.
GGGCCGGGCTGTGAATCCCGCATCGAACTAACGGGACGGTATGCGATGAACCCTAGACTTGAAAAACTCCTCAGCCTTCCTGCCTATCAGCGTGTTATCGGTCTGCTGCTGATAATGGGTGTTATTGTCGCTGCGTTCTATTTTCTGCTCCTGCAGCCGCTTCTTGAAGAGCAGGGCAGGCTGGTATCTCAGCGCGATTCTGCCCAGACGGTTCTTCAGAAGAATCAGCGTATTGCCAACAATCTCGACGCCTACAAGGCGGATTATGAAAATCTGCAGGTGCAGCTTGAAAAAGCCCTTGGTGAACTTCCTCTGGACAAGGAAATACCAACCCTGCTGACCAAGATCGCATCGCTCGCTCAGGAAAAGGGGCTGGATGTGCTGCGCTTCAGGCCTCTGGCGGAGGTGCCGAAGGACTTCTATGCCGATGTGCCTGTCGAGTTGCGTTTAAGCGGCTCCTATCATCAGGTCGCGATGTTTTTTGATGCCGTCAGTAAAATGGAGCGTATTGTCAATATTCAAGGGTTGAAACTCGGTAGTGCAAAAGAGGTGGATGGTCGAACGGCTTTGGCCATAGACTGTCGGGCGATAACTTTTCGTTTTTTGGGGAACAGACAATAGAAAGGCGGTGTCCTGAGAATGTACCAGTCTGCGCATATTGTTTCTCGCTGGGCACTATGTATGTTGCTCACAGCAATGACGGTCTTTTGTTTCCCTGTTTTTTCAGCAGAGGCGAACCAGGATCCAGCTCAATCCACACCCGTGATTGATAATCAAGAGGCTTCTGCTGAATATGTTTATCAGGACCGTGGTCGTCGAGATCCTTTTACCCCGCTTATACGAAAAGAGGATCCTGTGCCCGAGATTCAGCCACAGCGCAGGCCTGAGCAATTACGCGGACCCCTTGAACAGTTTGAGCTGCGTCAGTTGCGTTTGATTGCGGTACTGGTCGTTCAGGGGGCTCCCCGCGCCATGGTCGCCGCTCCTGACGGTAAAAGTTATACGGTTAAGGTTGATGACTACATCGGTCTAAACGGTGGACGTGTCAAGGATATTCAGACCAGGCTGGTGAAGGTTGATGAAAGCGGCATGCGTGTCGAAGCACATCCAGACCGTATTGTTATTGAGGAAACAGGGATAGACAGCCAGAGCGGCCGCACTGTCAAGGAAGATCGTTATATTGTACTGTAACGTTTTACGCGTTTAGGGGAATGATTATGAGAAGAAGCACATTGCTCCTTTGTCTTATGTTTTTAGCCGGCCCAGTCATGATAACGCCTGTGGCGGCTGAGTCCCTGTCTTCGCTCTCCGTATCGGAGCGCGAGGTGGTTCTGTCAGCGACAGAAGGTATTGAGCAGATTCGATACTTTACCCTTGATGCGCCAAAACGGCTGGTGGTTGATCTTTACAGTGTAGTGCCGGGTGATCACGCTGCGGATGTTCCCTTGTCCGCCGGTTTTGCCCTGCTACGCACCGGTACCCTGGATAACCGGACGCGTTTTGTTTTTGACGTTGCTGGCGACCGGTTTCCGGTGTTCAATGTGGTGACAGGTGATGACCGCGCCATCGTAACCTGGGAAGCGCCGGAAACAACGACCTTCGCCGCCCTGGCGGAACCGGCGACGCAGGGCAGCGCAAAGGTTGATGCCATTGATTTTACCTCGGATGCTGGACAATCCCGCCTGCTGTTGACGATCAGTGGCAATGCCAGGGC
>CALFFB010000094.1 GCA_937958075.1 uncultured Geobacteraceae bacterium
GCCGGCCATTCGCGCACCGCATTCCGGGCGAAGCCATATCGTTGTCGCGCCCCGGACATCAGCATGAAAGCACCACTTTTACTGTTGCCCTGCAGATCCAAAGCGACATCGTAATGTTCCCAACGCAAAGTACGGAAGGTGCGGTAAAACCCTGTGAGGCTCTGCTGCCAACCGCCCTTGCGCCACTTTTTCGTGTCGATACCCACGACCCTGTCGATCAGGGGATGCTCTTCCAGAACCGGAGCGAAGGATTGTTCCACCAGCCAGTGGATCTGCGCGTCAGGATCAGCACTTTTAATCCAGGTCAGTACCGGCAGCGCGTGGACGACATCACCCAGGGCGCTGGTTTTAATGATGAGAACTTTCATGAGCTTTTTGCCAGCAGATCATCCGCAGCGGCGACAACAGCATCGACCGTCACCCCCGCCATACAACGATGATCGATGGGACACTGGCGCAGCATGCAGGGAGCACACTCAACCGCGTGGCGCACAATGCGGCACTGTGCAGTGCGCGGTGAGGTCGTCGTGTGATCCGTTGGCCCGAAAACGGCCACCAGCGGCGTACCAAGAGCCCCAGCAATATGCATGGGTCCGGAATCATTGGTGATCATCAGTTGGCACCGATCAAGAACCGCCATCATCTGCCGGACGCTGGTTTGGCCGATCAGATTAACCGGTCGGCAGGACATAGCTTTCTCGATATCCGCACCGATCTCACATTCAACAGGCCCCCCAGTGAGCACGACCTGAAATCCGTGCTTTACAACCAACTGATCAGCTACGGCGGCAAAGCGTTCGGGCAACCAGCGCTTGGCCGACCCGTAAGCAGCGCCTGGATTGACTGCCAGCCACCTTGGTCCAGGCAACGTTGTCGCCGCCCAGGCCCGCTCATCGCCGCTGACCACCAGCAGCGGCTCTGCAGGGTCACCGGCAAGACCCAATGCCGTCAGCATATGCAGATAGTAGTCGACATGATGCATGCCGTGCTTGCTGTCTACCGCCGGCACCCCGTAATTGAGCAGCAGACCCCGGCCGTCGGTACGATAGCCCGCCCGCCGGGGGATCAGGGCGAAGACACTGAGCAGGGCCGCTTCAATGGCATTCTGCAGCAGAATTGCCAGATCGAACCGTTCCCGCCGCAACTGGGAAGAAAGCTTCAGAAAACCACCAACGCCCTGATGCTGTCCTTTTTTATCAAAGACAAGAACCCGGTCGCAAAAAGGATGGTCGACAAACAGCTGCGCGACCAGGGGATTCGCCACCAGCACGATTTCCGCATCGGGAAAATTCTGGCGAATTCTTTCCAGCGCAGGGGTCGACATCACCGCATCACCGAGCCAGTTCACCGTGCGCACCATGATCTTTCCGATGCGGGGCGAGGCTGCTCTCAGACTCCCATGTGTCATAACCCGAATATCCGATCAGTCACCTGCATCATCCAGTCTGATTGCCTCATCCACCAGCATCACCGGTATCCCGTCGCGCACCGGGTAACGCAACCGGCAGCCGTGGCAGTCAAGAAAATCCTCCGCCGCGCTCAATTCCACTTTCTGCTTGCATTGGGGGCAAACCAGGAGGTCCAGCAAGGTCGCAGGTAAGGTCACGATGTGCTCCAGAGTTTTTGGGTGATGGTTGTCATCAGGCTCTCCGCATTGGCGATTGTCAACACCAGCCCAACGGTGTAGCAGGGCAATGAAAACATGTCCGGCGTCAGCTTGCTGCCGTCCTTTTCCGTGGTCAACAGCAGCTGACAGCCGCCTGCTGCGACATTGAGGCGCTGTACCACCTCCGGCGTGTAGGTGACATGATCGGACAAGGGGATAGTGGTTTCCAGTTGCAGCCCCAGGTGCCGCAGGGCAACAAAAAAGCTCTCAGGATCGGCAATGCCGGCAAAAGCGGCGATCTTCAGGTGTTGCAGCGCAGCTAAAGGGGTTGCTGCGCCGTAAAGATCACAAGCGATATCGCCCAGCTGATGACGACTGAAAAACACCGGTTTGTCGGCACAGGCAAAGGTCACAGCCTCTTGTGCCCTGGTCAGCAGCAGGATATCGGCCCGTTTTAACGCCCCTTTGCCTTCGCGCAGCATGCCGGCCGGCAGGGTCCAGCCATTGCCGAAGGGATTGGTCGCATCGAGGAGGACCAGATCCAGGGTTCTGGCCACGGCGCGATGCTGAAACCCGTCGTCGAGGATCACAACATCCACCCCTCCGGCACGTTCCAGGTATCTGATGCCGTCGGCACGCCGCCTGGCAACCACCACCGGAACACCCGGATTGCGGCGCGCCAGCAGCAACGGCTCGTCACCGCATTGCTCGGCAGTCATCAAATGGGCCTGACCATCGGTGACGACGCCGACCCGTTCACGATAAGTACCGCCATAACCACGGCTGACCACCGCCGGTTTTTTTTCCCGCTGCTGCAGCTGTTTGATCAGCCAGTCCACCGTCGGGGTTTTTCCCGTACCACCCGCCGCCAGATTCCCCACGGAAAGGACCGGTAGGTTCGCCTGGTAAACAGGAAACAGGTGACGTTCATAGGCACTGGCGCGCAGCCGGGCTACCAGGGCATAAAGCCAGCTCGGGGGCAGCAGCAGCAGGGTCATCAGGCGCGCGGTAACAGATTTCGGTCCGACGGCGTTGGCCTGCCGATGCAGATCGAGCAACCCTTTCATCACCGGTTCAGATACCTGCTGATATGGGTCATGGTGCGCTGCGTTGCTCCGGCGTTGTCAACGATCAGGGAGCGACCGGCCTCCCCCATGATTCGCCGACGTGATGAATCTTTTAACATGGCCAGACAGCTGGCAACAAGCTGCTCCTGACTGTCGACCTTGATACCGGCGCCGGCGGCCACGAGTTTCGCGGAAATTTCCCTGAAGTTGTGGATGTAGGGCCCGAACACCACCGGCTTTGCCACCAGGGCCGCTTCCAGCAGGTTATGTCCGCCCACCGGCACCAGACTGCCGCCGACAAATACCAGGTCGGCCATACTGTAAAAGTCCATCACCTCGCCCAGGGTATCACCGATCAGCACCTCCCCGGCGGCGAGCAGGGGCGAATCGTCCGTCAGCTCACTGCGCAGGCGAGCGGGGATGGACAGTTTCGCCAGTATCTCCTGAACCTCACGGCGGCGCTCCGGATGACGCGGAATCAGCACCATTGCCAGGGCGTCATCCGAACGATCCAGCAAATCCCGGTAGGCTGCGATCAGTTGCTGTTCTTCTCCTTGATGGGTGCTCCCCGCCACCAACAGCCTCAGATTGTCGGGAATACGGTAGCGGTGTTTCAACCTGTCCACGCCATCTTCAGTTACTTCGATGAGCTCGTGATCAAACTTCAGGTTGCCGGTGTTATCTGCCCGTTCCCCGGACGCGCCAAGGGCAATCATACGTTCCTTGTCCTGCTGTGATTGCATGCAGAAAAAGGTAATACGCTGCAAAATCGGCTTGAGCAGCAGTCGCGCTTTTTTGTAGCGGGGAAAGGAGCGGTCGGAAAGCCGCCCGTTCACCAGTATCATCGGGATTTTTTTGCGCCAGGCTTCCCGGATAAAATTCGGCCAGATTTCCGTTTCGACGATAAGAATGAGCCGGGGCTGAACCTGCTCCAGGGCCTTACGTACCGTCCAGCTGAAATCGAAGGGGAAGAACAGGCAGACGTCGATCAGAGGATTCTCCAAGGCCGTGGCGTGCCCGGTTTCAGTGACATTGGTCATGACCATCCGATGATCGGGATAGTCCCGACGCAGGGCCTTGATCAGTGGCAATGCCGCCCGGGCCTCTCCCACGGATACGGCATGGATCCAGATCACCGGCAGGTTTTGTACGAGATCAAGCTGTTCCCGGGTATAATATCCCAGCCGTTCACGAATCCCCCGGCGACTTTTCCCGTGGCGCACCCCCAGAAACAGGTAATAAGGCACCAGAAACAGGGTGCTCATAAGTAAAAGCAGGTTATACAGCTGATACACCGGTTCTCTCCAGATACTGTTGTGCCTGGGCATGGGTCTGTTCCATCGCCTCCTGCAACCGCTGTCGGCATTGCTCCAGGTCGGCATGGCGCTCCAGAAATACCGGGTCACCGAACAGATAAACGCCGTGGGCGAAGGGACAGGGTAGCAAAAATCGATCCCAGGAGGCAAAACGATGCCCTCGGCTGGTCACGTAAGCCAGAGGGACCACGGGCCGCCCGCTCAAACGCGCCAGCTGGACAACGCCGTCCTTGAGCTGATGCCGGGGCCCCTTCGGGCCGTCGGGGGTAACCGCCAGGTCGGTCTGCTGTTCGGCCAGTTTGAGCAGCTCGCGAAACGCGGCCCGGCCACCGCGCGACGAGGAGCCGCGTACCGCTTCCTGCCCGAAATAGGCGACGGTCCGGGCAATCAACTCACCATCCCTGGACTGGCTGATGAGGATCTTCGCACCGGGGCCGTGATAGACCGTCACCATCATCAACAGCTGATCGTGCCAGGTCGAGAGAATCACCTGCTGACCCGACCGCCACAGTTGCTGCACCTTCTCCTCACCATAGACCCGGGTTCTCTGGGTCAGGGCGATAAAGCGGATCAGTCTGGCCCCCAGCCAGGGCGCACACGCCAGCAGCAACCTGTCCGACCAGGAATGCGTCATCTACTGCCCCTTGAACTGAGCCTGGTACAGCCGGCTGTAGTGCCCCTGTTGCGCCAGCAGTTCCTCGTGGGCGCCCGACTCGACAATCCGCCCCTGATCCAGCACCAGGATCCGGTGGGCATGCATGATGGTTGACAGGCGGTGGGCGATGACAAAGGTGGTGCGGTTGTACATCAGGTTCTGCAAGGCTTGTTGAACCACTGCCTCGCTTTCCGTATCCAGGGCGCTGGTGGCCTCATCCAGCAACAGGATGGGCGCATCGCGCAAAATGGCGCGGGCGATGCAGATGCGCTGGCGCTGGCCACCGGACAAACGCACTCCGCGGTCACCGATGACCGTATCGTAACCTTCAGGCAGCTGTTCGATAAATTCGTGGGCATAAGCCTGCCGCGCCGCGGCCATGACCTCATCAAGACCGGCAGCAACATTTCCGTAGCGGATATTGTCAGCGACCGTCTCATTGAACAGAAAGGTTTCCTGGTCCACCAGCGCCATGTTGGCGTGCAGGCTGTCCCTGCTCAGGGTGCGGATATCGTGACCATCGATGCAGATTGTCCCCCTCTGGGGATCGTAAAACCGGTTGAGGAGGCTGATGAAGGTGCTCTTGCCTGAGCCGCTGGGACCAACCAGGGCGATGATCTCTCCAGGGGACGCCTCAAGGGTGAAATCGTGCAGCACGGTTTCGTCATCGTAGGCGAAGCTGACCTGGTCAAAGCGCACATGGCCCCGACTGCGCGGCAGCGTCAGCGCGTCCTTGGCATCCCTGATGTCCGTTGTCTGATCCAGAACTTCAAAGACCCGTTCCGCCGCACCAACCGCCTTCTGAATATCGTTATTGACCTTGGTCAGGCGTTTCAACGGCGTATACATCAGCACAATCGCCGCAAGGATGGAGAACATCTCCCCCTTGCTGATGGCATCGGTCATGACCCGGTTGAGGCCGAACCAGAGAACCACGGCGATACCGACAGCCGTCATGATCTCCATCACCGGCGAGGTGGCCGCAGCATAACGGATGGTCTTGCGGATAAAGGCATAGAATCCGGCGTTGGTGCGGACAAATTTATCGACCTCCTTTTTTTCTGTCCCGAAGGCCTTGATCACCTTGATTCCGGAAAAACTCTGTTCAAGCACCGCCGTCAGGTCCCCCATGGCCGCCTGACCGCGTTTGGAAAATTTCTTGATTTTTTTGCCGATGGCCGCCGCCGGAACAGCCGCCGCCGGAATCACCACAAAGGCAAACAGGGCCATCTTCCAGTCGAGATAAAAAGCATAGACCGTCAGCACCAGAAGGGTGGTAGTCTCCCGCAGCAGGGTCACCAGAACCTCTGACAGAACCGACTGCATGACATTGACATCATTGAGTATACGCGACATCAATACGCCGGATGACTTGCTCGTGTAGTAGCGCATGGACAACTGCATGGTGTGGTCGAAGAGTTGATTGCGGATATCCTGGATGGCTCTTTGCCCGGCGGTCCGGACACAGTATTCCTGCACATAGCGTGACAGGCCTTTAAAGCTGGCGATGCCGACCACCAGAAAGGGAACAACCTGCGCCAGCCACATATCGCCGGCAACGATCAGATCATCAATAAACGGCTGAACCAGATAGGCTATGGCCGCGTCGGTGGCCGCAACACCGAGGGAGGCAAGCATGGACAGGCCGATGATCCATTTGTAGGGAGCAGCGTAGGCAACCGTGCGCAGATAAATACTGTTTTTTTTACTGGTCTGCATCAGCCGGTTTCCGTTTCCGCCACCATTTCGGCGACCATGTCCGCAACTCGCCGGGAGCACCCCGGCTCCCCCAGCCTGCGGGTGACATCACCAAGGTCGTCACGCATCTGCCGGGCGTAATCGGCATCGTCAAGCAGACGCGTCACCTCGACACTAAGGGCCTGTGCGTTGGCGTCGTGCTGGATAAATTCACGCACCACCTCCCGCCCGGCGACGATGTTGGGCAGGCTGATGAAGGGGGTTTTGATCAGCAGGCGGCCGATAGTGTAACTGGCCGGCGCCACCCGATAAACCACCGCCATGGGGGTCTGCACCAAAGCCAGCTGCAGGGTCACCGTACCGGACACGGTCAGCACCGCAGCACAGGCCGTTGCCACCTCGTAGATATTCGCTTCGACAATATACAGGGGCAGTGATTCTCCCTGCAGTCGCCCTTCAAGTTCAGACCGGCTCAATGACGGCGCCAGGGGCATGAGAAAAACAGCCTCGGGCCGGCGGCCATGGAGCTCTCTGGCGGTGGCGATCAGGGTTGGCAGGATAGTGTTGAGTTCGCTTTTACGGCTGCCGGGGAAAATGCCGATCACCTCCGTGTCCGGGGCAATGTTCAGCTGGTCACGCAATGTCCCTGATGGCGGACAGGCGGCGAATTCATCAAGAAGGGGGTTGCCGACATAGTCGGCCGCCACCCCCAAAGGCCGGTAGATATCGGGCTCGAAAGGAAAGATCAGGGCCAGACGATCGACCCGCCGGGCCAGGGTCCGGGCACGACCGGCACGCCAGGCCCAGACTTTCGGGCTGATGTAGTACAACACCGGTATGCCGTGTTTTTTGGCCACCGCCGCCAGGCGCAGATTAAAGTCGGGAAAATCGATGAGTACCAGCAACTGTGGCGGCTGACTGCCCCGCAGGATGCGCGCCAGCTGACGGAAGCGGGAGACAATACGCGGCAGCTGCAGGACAACCTCGGCCACCCCCATAACCGACAGCTCATCGCTGGCAAAAACCAGACGGCAGCCGGCCTCCCGCATGCGTTGCCCCCCTACCCCGAAAAAGCCGATTCCGGGGTGATTTTTTGCGGCAGCCCGGATCAGATGGCTGCCGTGCAGATCGCCGGAGGATTCTCCGGCAACGATCAGCACCTGCGGTGGCGATTTACGACTGGCGTCCATGAGGGCCTTTTCGACAAAAAACAAAAGGCGAGAACTGCCCGGCAGCGTCTCGCGTTTTATGGTGCATTCGGTTCCGGCAAGGGGCTTTCAGCGGGCCAGACCGCGCTCACTGTGTTTGAGAAAACTCAAGTAGGTCGCGACTTCCGGCGCACTCGTGTCAAAGCCATTCTCAATCCGGACAATGGCCTCTTCCAGCTTCAAGCCGGAGCGAAACACCAGCTTGTACAACTGCTTGATGTTGGCCAGGGCCTCATCAGTAAAACCGCGCCGCTTCAAACCGGTGGTGTTCAGGCCGACGGTCTTGGCCCGGTCGCCCTGGACAATGGAATAGGGAGCAACATCCTGCGCAATCATGGAACCGCCACTGGCCATGACATGACAGCCGATACGGGCAAATTGATGTACCGCGCTCAGGCCGCCTAAAATAGCAAAATCATCAACCACCACATGACCGGCCAGGGTGGCGGCGTTGGCCAGAATGACATGATTGCCGACAACACAGTCATGGGCCACATGGGCATAGGCCATCAGCAGGCAGTCATTACCGACCCGGGTCTGCCCGCCGCCGTCTTCGGTCCCCAGATGGACGGTGACGAATTCGCGGATCCGGTTGCGATCACCAATAATCAGGGTCGATTCCTCACCGCGGAACTTCAGATCCTGGGGGATGGCACCCACCGATGCAAACTGAAAGATGTGGTTATCACAGCCGATCTCGGTGCGCCCCTCGATCACCGCATGGGGGCCGATCACGGTTCCCCGGCCGATGCGGACATGTTCGCCGATCACCGTGTAGGGACCGACGGTGACAGTAGGATCAAGTTGTGCTCCGGCAGCAATAATGGCGGTGGGATGAATCATCAAAATATCCTCTGTTATTTTTTGGCAAAGGTGGCTTTAAGTTCCGCCTCGGCAACCAGCGCCTCATCAACGTACGCCTTGCCGAGAAACTGATAGATGCCGCGCCGCCTGGAGAGCAGCTCAAGCTCCATGCGCAGGACATCCCCCGGCAAGACCGGTTTACGAAAACGCGCCTTGTCGATACCGACAAAATAGGTCACCCGATCCGGCTCGATCTTGTCCACTACGGTCACGTAGGCACCCCCCACCTGGGCCATGGCCTCAACGATCAGCACTCCGGGCATGATCGGGTGCCCGGGGAAATGCCCCTGGAAAAAAGGCTCGTTAAAGGTCACGTTTTTATAGCCGTTGACCCGCTTCCCCTCTTCCACCTCCACCAGCCGATCAACCAGCAAAAAAGGGTAGCGGTGCGGCAGAATCTCCATGATCTGCTGGATATTCAATTCAAGCACGATTGTTCTCCTTCATCAGAGCCTCAAGCTCATCCAGACGTTTCTTCAATTGCTGCATTTCCTTACGCATCTCCGGCAGTTTGGGCAGGGTCATGACAGATCGGGCCCAGACCTTGTGGGGCATGACCGGAGCCCCCGAGAGAACCTGGTGGGGTGCGTCCAGATCGCCGCTGATGCCGCCGCGGGCACCGATGGTAACATGATCGCCGACACGCAGATGTCCGGCGACAGCCGATTGCCCGCCAAAGGTACAATGATTGCCGATTTTGCTGCTGCCGGCATAGCCCCCCTGCGCTACCAGGATGCAGTCCTCACCGATCTCAACATTGTGGGCGATCTGCACCAGGTTATCGATCTTGGTCCCGCGCTTGATGCGGGTTTCTCCCAAAGTTGCCCGATCAATACAGGTGCAGGAACCGACCTCGACATCCTCTTCGAGGACGACAATACCGACCTGGGGGATTTTGACATAGCGGCTGCCGTCCGGGGCGAAACCAAAACCATCAGAGCCGATGACCGCCGAGGGCTGGAGAATCACCCGGTCGCCGAGGCGGCAGCCTTCCCGCACCACGGCGTGCGCGTGCAGCCGGCATTGCCGACCGACAACGACATCGTCATAAAGACAAACCCCCGGATACAGCACCGTACCTGCGCCGACCTGGACCCGCTCGCCGACGTAGCAGCCGGGAAAAACCGTCGCTTGCGGATCGATCCGGGCACTGGCGGCTATCTGGGAACCGGCCTGAATACCGGGAACCACTGCCGGCCCCTGATGCAGGTAACCGAGAATCTTGGCGAACGCCAGATAGGGGTTGGGCGTCACCAGGACATTCGGCACCTGCGGTGGAACCTCGACATCGGGGGCGACAATCACGGCACTGGCCCGACACTCATGGAGAAACGACAGATATTTCGGATTGGCGACAAAGGTGAGGTCGCCCTCCCCGGCCTGCTGGATCGGCACGACCCGGGCAATCTCCACATCCGGATTACCCCGAACCTGACCGTCAACAAGTTGTGCCAACAAACGCAATTGAGCCATGGTGCTCCCTGCCCTCCGGCAATGGGTTACTGTCCGGCGTCGTAGGCCTTGATCAGCTCGTCTGTCAGATCGTAAGCGGCATCGCCATAGATAATGGCGCCTTCATTCTTCTCAAAGACCATGGCGTATCCCTGCTCCTTGCCGATTTTCTCAATAACAGCAAACATTTCATTGACTATGCGCGACGTGTATTCCGAATCCCGCTGCTGCAGTTCCTGCTGGATATCCTGCTGAAAGCGCTGCAGCTCCGTGACCCGCCGCTGATACTCACGCTCACGCTCGGCTCTAGCGGTTTCCGACAGCAGGGCGGCCTGCTTTTCCAGGTCGGTTTTCATCTTCATCACTTCGTCCTGCTTCTGCCGGAACTCCCCTTCATACTTCTGCACCTGCTCACTGATCTGCTGTTTCGCCGCAGCTCCGGCCTTTGACTGGTTCAGGGCGCGCTGCAGATCAACATAGGCAAATTTCTGGGCCAGGGCCGGAACGGCAATCAGCATCAGGGCAATAAAAACAACTGCGATTTTTTTCATGTCTGCTCCTTATCCTTGCAATTAGAATGAACGACCGATGGTAAATTCAAAGACACTGGTTTTTTCATCGTCACGGGGGGACAGATTGTAGCCCCACTCGAAGCGCAAGGGCCCCAGGGGGCTGCGCCAGCGGATGCCGGCGCCGACACTGTGACGCATGTCGGAGAAATAGTCTTCACTGTCGAGCCAGGCATTCCCCGTATCGTAAAACAAAACCCCCTTTAAACCAAGGCTGGGATATACCGGAAACAAATACTCAAAATTGAAGTATCCCATCTTCTCACCACCCCGGTAGATGTCGCCTTCCAGGGGGCCGACCTCACGCGACTTGAAACCGCGCAGGGTTCTGATACCGCCCAGGAAAAAACGCTCACTCAAGGGGACATCTTCATCATCAAGGGACTCAATATAGCCGATTTCGCCGTGGATGGAAAAGACGGTTCCCCAGAACAGGGGGAAGAAGTGACGATGTGAAGCTATGGGTCTGATGAAATTCTCCGTGCCGCCGAGACCGGCATATTCAAGGCTGATGCGGGTGATGCCCCCGCGGCTGGGGTCATCGTAAAAATCGGTGCTGTTGCGCACCCACTGCGTGGTGATGGACGAAAGGGTTGATTTGCCCTGTTCATCGACGATGAAGCGATTCTGCAACGCTGTCTCGCTGAGGTTAAGGATTTCCTTCTGCTCGTAACGATAGGTCAGAAATATCCGTGAATTCCGGCTCACCGGATGGCCGGCACGGATGGCGCCGCCGGTACGGCTGTCATCATAGTCACTGTATTCGCGCTCCGAACGGTAAACCTCCGCACCGAGGGTCCAGTCCGTATCGAGAAAGTAGGGATCCGTCAGACTGACAAGGTAGGTGTTGCTGACACTGCCGACCGAACCGCTGACATTCAGGCTCCAGCCCCGACCGAGAAAATTATCCTGGGTAATAGAGCCCTGGGCCATCAGCTTGTCGACGGAGGAATAACCGAGCCCGACGGAAAAGGTGCCCGTTGGACGCTCCTCGACAGCGACCTCCAGAACATTTTTCTCGGGGTCCGACCCCGGCTGGTCCATGACCTGAACTTCATCAAAGAACCCCAGGTTGCGTACCCGGCGGTAGGTCTCCTTGATCTTGCTGGAACTGTACAGATCCCCCTCGATCAAGGGGATCTCTCGACGGATGACCTTATCGCGGGTTTTGGTATTGCCGGTGATATCAATGCGCTCGATATAGACCTGCTGCCCCTGCTCGATCTCCAGATTCAGCTCGATGAGCAGGTTGTCCGCATCCCTGTCGGTCAGGGGCACGACGTTGACGTAGGCATATCCGCTGTCGGCATACAGGTCCGTCAGGGCGACAACACTCTCACGCAGTTTCAGGCGGCTGAAGACATCCCCCGGCTTTAAGGCGATCTGCTCCAGAAGATGATCCTCGCTGTAGAGCAGGTCACCACTGACCCTGATGTCCCCGGTCCGATACTGGGGGCCTTCATCGATTTCGATAGCGATGTCAAGATGCTTGTCGTCGACCAGGGTCACATCCGGCGTTTTGACGATGACATCCTGGTAGCCGATGTCATGGTAGGCCAGTTTGATCCGTTCGACATCCAGTTCCAGCACCTCTTCGAGATAGGTTCCGCGTCCGGTAATGAAGGACCAGATCCACTTCTCTTTGGTCTCCATCTGTTTCAGCAGATTGCGTTTACTCAGAACGGTGTTGCCAAAAAAGCTGATCTCTCTGATTCTGATCTTCTTTCCTTCTTCAATGTAATACGTCAGGGTCGCCTCGCCCCGACTGTCCAGCACCCAGTCTGTTTCGATGGTGACGGCGTGGTAGCCATCCTTTTCGTAAAGTTCTCTTAAGGTCTCAACATTCTCGCGCACGCGTGTATGGTTCAGGATAAAAGGCGCCCGCAGCAAAGAGGCGTCAGCGAGCTTCTGATCCGTCAGTTTTTTATTGCCGGAGAATTCAACCCGCCTGATCAGGGGCAGTTCCTGAACGGCAAAGGTCAAAACATTTCCTCCCTGAAAATCCGTCAAACGGGCGGAAATATCGGTAAAACCCCCAAGGGCGAAAATCTGCTGCATCGTGCGATCAACATCCTCAAGGGAGACCATGTCACCGGGGCGGATGTTGATCACGCCACGAATGGCCGCTGTCGCAATCCGACGATTACCCTCAATCCGGACATCAGACACCCGGAACTCGTCCGCACCGGCAAAATGCGCCGTAAAGAGCAGCAGAAACAGAATAAAAAGGACAATTTTTTTCATGCCTGAAGTTCCCGTCAAGAAAGGCTGAATGTGTTCAACACGTCCGACAATGTCATCACACCAGAACGCCATCTTCGATGCGCACACTGCGATCAAGACCGGCTGCCAGGGACAGATTGTGGGTGACGATGACCAGGGTCAGACCACGGCTGTGATGCATTTTGTCCAGTAGAGTCATGATGTCATCAGAGGTTCCGCTGTCCAGGTTCCCCGTCGGCTCATCAGCCAGCAGCAGTTTCGGCTCATTGACCAGCGCCCGGGCGATGGCCACCCGCTGCTGCTCCCCGCCGGACAACGCCCCCGGCTTGTGCTCCAGACGTGCCGCCAGACCGACCTCGGCAAGCAGGGTCTGCGCCCTGGCCTGTGCCTGCGGACGCTGCACACCGGCGATCAGGCAGGGCATCATGACGTTTTCCAGGGCCGTGAATTCCGGCAGCAACTGGTGAAACTGGAAGACAAAACCCACCGTCCGGTTACGAAAGTCGTCGAGGGCACTGCCACGCAGTTGCCGCAGAGACTTTCCGGCGCAGATCACCTCGCCGGACGTGGGAAAATCGAGACCACCCAGGATATGCATCAAAGTGGTCTTGCCGGCGCCGGAGGTGCCGACCACGGCAATCCGTTCACCCCGGCGAATATCCAGATCGATGCCGCGCAGCACGTCAATGACCCCGCCCGGTGCCTGGAACTGCTTGTGCAGTCGGCGTACGGCGATCAAGGACTGCTCAGTCATAGCGCAGCGCCTCGGCCGGATCCATGCGAGAGGCCCGCCATGCGGGATAGACGGTCGCCAGCAGGGAAATGGTCATGGCCATGACCGCCACCGCCACCACCTCCATCACCACGATTTCCGAAGGAAAACGCTCCATACCGTACACCGCCTGATCAAAAACCTTGATACCGAAGGTTCCTTCAATGCCCTTGATCAGGGCGTCGGCGTAATAGGCCAGGGTCACTCCCAGGGTCGTCCCCAGAAGGGTGCCGATGGTACCGATAATCAGGCCTTCGATCATGAAAATTTTCATGATACTGCGGGCATTGGCGCCCATAGCCCGTAAAATAGCGATATCCCGTGATTTTTCCATGACCACCATGATCAGGGTGGTGGCGATATTAAAGGCCGCTACCAGCACAATGATGGCCAGCACGATGAACAGTCCGAGTTTTTCCAGCTTCAGTGCCGACAAAAAGGACCCGTACAGACTCTGCCAGGGGCGGACAACGGTGGGAAAGGCAAACTCCTGTCCTAAAATCTCAGCGACCTGCGGCGCCTGTTCGAAGAGGTCAACCTCAATCTCAATGCCGCTGACAAAACCCGGCGACTCAAAAAAGGTCTGGGCGACAGGCAAAGCGATATAGGCGTAAAAATTATCGACAAGACTGCTCTGTTCATCAAAAATCGCAACAATCTTGAAAGGCTTCATCTTCGGCATCATGCCGAAGGGGGTCACCGAAAACAGTGGCGGGATCACATTGACCGGATCTCCCACCATGACATCGAGGGAAGCTGCCGTGTCGGCACCGATGATAATCCCGGGTCGATCAGCAGCACCAAAGAGGGTTGCCGCCACGTCCTGTTGCGAATTGTTGCTTTTGAGGGGCTGGGCAAACACCTTGTGGTCAGCGTCCACGCCCTTGACGCTGACGGCGGCCACATTGCCCCGTGCCAGCAGCATGGCTTCCCTGGAAATAAAGGGGGAGGCGGAAACGACATGGGGCACCTTTTTCGCGGCCCTGACCAGTTCCTCAGGATTGTCGATACCCTCGCCAAAGCGCTGCATCAGCACATGGGGAACATTTCCGAGAATCTGTTCCCGTACCCCTTGCGTAAAACCCGTCATCACCGCCAGCACCAGAATCAGGGCGGCAACGCCCAGAGTAACCCCGGCAATGGAGATAAAGGAGATCACCGAAATAAAGGTCTGCTTGCGCTTTGCCCGCAGATAGCGGACGCTGATGAACCATTCGTAGGACATCAGGACGCGTCAATCCCCCTGCCGCCGCATCTGCGGGAAAAGAATGACGTCGCGGATTGAAGCGGAATTGGTCAGCAGCATCACCAAACGGTCGATGCCGATCCCTTCACCGGCGGTGGGCGGCAGACCATACTCCAGGGCCCGGAGGTAATCCTCGTCCATGGCGTGGGCCTCTTCATCACCGGCTTCCTTTTCCGCCAGCTGCCTGACAAAACGCTCCTTCTGGTCGATGGGATTGTTCAGCTCGGAGAAGGCGTTGGCCAGCTCCCGACCGACAATAAACAGCTCGAAGCGGTCGACAACCTCGGGGTTGTCATCGTTCTTGCGTGACAGGGGTGAGATTTCCGTCGGGTATTCGGTGATAAACACCGGGTTCCACAGTTGTGGTTCCGCCACCTCGTCAAAAATCTCCGCCAGCAGTTTGCCATGACCGATATTGGCGTCAACCTCCAGACCCAGCTTTTGCTCGGCAAAAGCCAGAGACAGATCGCGACTTTCCAGCACCTCGCGCCCTACCCCTGAATATTTGACAATGGCATCCTTGAGGGTCAGCCGGTCCCAGGGCGGGGTCAGGTCGACCATCTTCTCCCCGTACGGAATGACCAGCCCGCCACACACCTGTTCAGCAATGTGACAGATAAGCTTCTCGGTGAAATCCATCAGATCGCTATAGGTCGCATAGGCCTGATAAAATTCCATCATGGTGAATTCCGGGTTGTGCTGGATGGAGATGCCTTCATTACGGAAATTCCGGTTGATCTCGAACACCCGGTCAAAACCGCCCACCACCAGGCGCTTGAGATAAAGCTCCGGAGCGATCCGCAGGAACAGGTCCATCTTCAGGGTGTTGTGATGGGTGACAAAGGGTTTGGCCGTCGCTCCGCCGGCGACCTGATGCATCATCGGCGTTTCCACTTCGAGATAGTCATGCTTCAGCATGAACTCCCGGATCAGGTTGATAATCCGGCTGCGCTTGCGAAAAACCTCACGCACCTCGGGATTCACCATCAGATCCAGATAACGCTGGCGATAACGGGTTTCAACGTCGGTCAGACCGTGCCACTTCTCCGGCAGGGGCAGCAGCGACTTGGTCAGCAGCTGCACCTGGGAAGCGCGGATGGACAGCTCATTGGTCTTGGTGCGAAAAGGCGCGCCGCAGACACCGACGATATCGCCGATGTCATACTTCTTGAACAGAACAAAAGAGGCCTCACCGATTTCTTTCTGCGCCACATAGACCTGCATCAGGCCGCTGCCGTCCTGCACCTGCAGAAAGGCCGCCTTGCCGAAGTCACGGCGGGCCATGATCCGTCCGGCAAAACGATACTCCACCGTTGCCGACGCAAGGGTCTCACTGTCATCATCGGCATGGGCCTGACAGATTTCGGCCGTTGTATGCAGCACTTTGAAATCATTGGCAAAGGGATTGACCCCCGCAGCAACATAATGATCGATTTTTGCACGTCGCTGCTGCAACAAATCGCTGGCATCTTCCATGGGCTGACTCTTTCCTTGTATGTAAATTTCCAGACACGCGTAAGCGGTCATTGACAAGCTTTTTCCGTCGTCAAACTGCAATCGCGCACGATACCTTCGCCACCGGTCACCGTCAAGGGTGAAATCCGGAAAGGGCCGAGATCAAGAGGTTATTTCTGACAGTGACGGCAAAAATAGGTCGAACGGCCGCCCACCCGCACACAGGAAATGGTCCCGCCGCACACAGGACAGGGCGAGCCGGCCCGGCCGTAAACCAGCAGCTGTTGCCGGAAATAACCGGGACGGCCATCGCTGTCGCGAAAATCGCTGATGGTCGTGCCACCGGCGCTGATGGCCTCGGTCAAAACCGCCTTGACCTGCTCTGCCAGGTGCCGGTAGCGCTGCCGACCCACCCGTGACGCCCGACGCAGGGGGCTGATACCGCTGCGAAACAGCGCCTCATTGGCGTAGATATTACCGACCCCGACCACCGTGCGCTGATCCATGAGCAGGGGCTTAACCCCTTGCGTCCGGTTGCGGGATCGACGGTACAGCAGATCACCGTTGAACTCGGCAGACAGAGGTTCAGGCCCCAGATGCTGCAGCAGAGGGTGCTGCGCCGGGTCGGACTCGCTGTAGATAAACTGACCGAACCGGCGCGGGTCGGTAAAGCGCAGGCAGCTGCCGTCGGCAAAGAGCAGATCGACATGGTCATGCCTGGCAGCCGGAGTTTGGGCCGCGACAACGCGCAGCACCCCGGTCATGCCCAGGTGCACCAGCAGGCCACCCCTGGTGGTCTGCAGCAACAGGTATTTCGCCCGTCGGTTCACCTGAACAATTGTCTGCTCCATCAGTTTCCCGCTCATCAGCGGATCCAGAGGGGCACGCAGCCTGGGCGTCCGCAGAATCACGCCCGTAATCTGTTTGCCGATGACATGAGGACTGATGCCCCGGCACACTGTTTCCACTTCAGGAAGTTCCGGCATGATTAAAACCGCACCGGGTTAAGAGCTGCATCGAAGAGGGAAAAATCGACGGGCGTCCCTGCCGGCACCTCGTCCGGACTCAATTTCTGCGCCGAGTGGTAGCGCCACTGCTCACCGTCTTTGAGCAGGCGCGCCAGTTCATAAAACTCGGCGATTGTGCCTGATGCCCGAACCCGCAGCGACAGCAGGCATTCAACCTCGGCAACAGACAGCCACCGGGTGTCGAGGTACTGCCATGCTTCTACCGCTATCTGTGCCAGGTGTCCGGCGGCATACTGCTGGTAGGAGGCAGCGTTGGAGAATTGCCGACGAAAGGGCGCATCGGGATGATAGGTGTCATAAACCGCCGGGTAGTCCCGACGCTGCAAGGCGGCAAAGCGGGCATTGAAGAAGTCCTGTGGTGTCATTCTTTGATCCGCGGATCGAGGGCATCACGGATCCCCTCGCCTAACAGGTTATAGCCTAGAACGGTGATCAAAATCGCCAGACCGGGAAACACCGACAGCCACCAGGCGCTGCCCAGGGTCTGTTTGCCGATAATCAGCATATTGCCCCAGGACGGGGTCGGCGGCTGTACGCCGATCCCCAGAAACGACAGGGCGCTCTCCGTCAGAATCGCACCGGCAACCCCCAGGGTCGCCGAAACCAGCACCGGCGCCAGGGCATTGGGGAGAATATGACGAAAGATGAGGCGGCCGTCGGACGCGCCCAGGGCCTGTGCCGCCAGCACAAAATCGCGCTTGCGCAGGCTGAGAAATTCCGCCCGCACCAGTCTGGCAACCCCCATCCAGCTGGTCAGGCCGATGACGATCATGATGTTCCAGATAGACGGTTCGAGAAAAGCGATCACCGCCAGGATGAGAAAAAAGGTGGGAAAACAGAGCATGATATCGACAAAGCGCATGATGACGGCATCGACCCAGCCGCCGTAAAATCCGGCCAGGGCACCGCAGACAATTCCGATCAGTGTGGAAATACCGACAGCCACGAAGCCGACCAGCAGAGAAATACGGGCACCGTAGAGCATACGCACCAGCACCTCGCGCCCGAGATCATCGGTTCCCAGGGGGTGCTGCAGGCTGGGCGGCTGCAGGCTGCCGGCGACATTGATCGCCGCCGGATCGACCCCGGTAAAAGGAGCCGCTGCCGCCATGACAAACATGGTGAGGACAATGCCGGCACCGACCAGAGCCATCCGGTTGGTGCGGAAGCGCTGCCAGACAACGTCGCGAAAAAAATGACTGCGGGATACGCGGCTCATTCCTCGTTGTCGATCCTTTCTCGTTCCACCAGGTTCAAAATTCCCTTTTCCTGCAGAATATCCAGCAGCCGTTCCAGGCGCCCGTTGTCGGTGGCCGGGTTTTCCGGCTCGAAGCTGCCGGTGAACGGCTGCTCCAGCTCGGCCATTCGCTTTTCATCCTGCACAACCGGCACGCCATGGACATTAAGCGCCGCCAGGATATCCTCGGCAGAAGCGATCAGCGGCAGAATTTTGCAGCCGGTAGCGAACTGCAGATTGTCAATCAGTTGGGTATCCGTCGGATCGGTCATGGCCATATGCAGGATTTTTTCATGCCCCTGTTTGCGCAACTCAATGGGCATGACCTGATAAAGGCGCATACGCTCGACCGGCAACAAGGACAGCAAGGCTGGATCAATCTCCATATCTCCAAGGTTGAACCGCGCATAGCGCTGCTGGGTTTCGAGAAACTCGATAATTGTTGATTCCGGCAGATGCCCCAGCTTTACCAGCGCCGCCCCGAGCTGGCCACCCAGGTTGCGCTGCATGGACAAAGCCGATTCCAGCTGATAGGAATCGATCAGTCCCGCCTCAAGCAGCAGATCTCCCAGACGATTGGATCCCGTCACCATGATTCATTCCGCCTTTCTGACAA
>CALFFB010000095.1 GCA_937958075.1 uncultured Geobacteraceae bacterium
CAAAGCACACCTCACCCCACCGAAGCGGCGACTCATCGAGTTGATGCAGGACATCAACTTCGGCCGCATCACCAACATTCCGGTCCGCGACGGCGAGCCGGAACTCACCCCTGACACGGTCATCGAGCGCGAGATCAAGCTGGGCGGACAGAGCGGTCCCAGGCCTGAGCGCGACCAAGATGACTTCATCCTCAAGCAAGAGGTCGTGACGCTGCTGGAGCACCTCGCGCAGATGGGCAGCGGAAAAGTCTGCCTGCTCGAGATCAAACACGGTCTCCCGTTCCTGATGCGCATCGAGGAACGGGCAGCCTGAACACGTAACGACCTGAACCCTTAGACACTGGACAACAAGCTGGACGCATGGCGGAGGCTGTTGTGGGTGTCGCCGAGCCGAATACGGCAATTGGCGGCGTACCTGCGACCCCTTCGCCCACGCGACAGCTTTGTCCTGTGATCTGGCCCGTGCCGACACCCACGCGGACCTCCTCCTCGCTCCGAGGAGGCCCCGATGGTTTCACAGAATTCTTACGACGGCATCGACAAGTATGCCGCCGACCTCATTCGGCACAAAGCACGTCAACTCGTAGGCAAGGCCGGATTCACCGAGGACGACAGACCCGACCTCGAACAGGAACTGATGATCGATCTGCTGCAGCGGATGCGGCATTTCAATCCCGCCAAGGCCAAGAAGACCACCTTCATGGCCCGGATCGTCGAACGTCACATCTCCACCATTCTGGAGGCCCGGTTCGCCCAATGCCGGGACTGGCGGCTCTGCCAAACGTCACTCAACGAACCCCTCGACAACGGTGAAGGCGACACCACCGAGCGGATCGACTTCCTGGACAGCGAAGGCTCTCTGGGAGGCGGCACCCGCGAGACAAGGGAGCGCCTCGCCCATGAGATCCGCATGGATCTCGACCGGGCCATCGCCTCGCTGCCGGAAGAGCTCCGGGATCTGTGCGTGCGCCTGCACGACAGCACCATGGCCGAGGTCGCCCGGGAGATGGGCATTCCCAGAACCACCCTCTACGACCGGCTGAGCAAGCTGCGGGACGCGTTCCGCGAGGCCGGGCTCGAGGACTACCTGTGATCTCCGACGCATCGGCTCCGGCTCCGGTAAGTAAGCACCGTGCCGCATGGTGCGGCTATCCGGGGCCTCGGAAATCAGAACCTGAACAAAAGAGGAGTTCAACCATGACTCACGACACCTACAAGTACCGTTTTGACGAGTCGGTCCCGGCCCAGGAACTGGAAGACACTTTCATGCTGGCGATGCTGGCCGTCGAAAGCCTGCATGGCCGTTCCCGTGTGCGGATGGAGAGCCGGTTCAATTTGGACAAGGCCCGACGCACCTGCGTGATCGACGCCTCCACCGATGTCGGCAGTGACCTTGCCCGCATCTTCACTGGCTTCGCCACCAAGGAGTACGGCGAACGCTCGGTCCTGATCGAACGTACCCAGCCGTCAGGTTGCGCCTGTGCCTCCAAGCATCGCGCAGCGCCCGCCGCCGAAGCGGGGGTGGCGGTATGAGCGAGCTGATGACCACCACCTATTCCATGTGGCGGCTGTTCCGCAACTGCCGCATGGCCTGCAAGTGGCGCTACATCGACGAGCTGGTGCCGCTCGAACGCGACCCCAATCTGGCCTTCGGCTCGGTCATCCACGACTGCCTGGAGTGCTGGCACGGCGAGCGGGATCTGGCCAAGGTCCTCGACCACATCGACCGGACCTATCCGAACCGGGCGCAGGACGATCATCAACAGGCCGACTGGCATCTCGCCCGGGCCATGATGAGCGCCTATGCGGAACACTACCCGGCCGAAGCGTTCGAGGTCGTCGCGCTCGAAAAGACCTTCGAAGGTCCCATCGTCAACCCGGCGACCGGGGCGACCTCGCGCAGTTTCATTCTCGCCGGGAAGGTGGACGGCATCGTCCGTCAGGATGGCCAGTATTTCCTCCTGGAACACAAAACCGCCTCGCAGATCGACGCCAGCTACCTGGAGCGGCTGTGGACCGATTTCCAGATCATCCTCTACGCCTGGTACCTGGAGCAGACCCTCGGCATCACGGTCAGCGGCATCATCTACAACGTCCTGGTCAAGGCCAAGTTGCGCCAGGGCAAGGGTGAGACCGAAGCCGAATTCGAGGCCCGCCGGGCGGAGCTGATCGCCAAGTCGAAAACCGGCAAGAGCAGCGCCAAGCGCAAGTTGCCCGAGGACGACGACACCTTCCAGCAGCGACTCCAGGAGAAGTACCTCGAGCCGGGCATGTTCCACCGCGAGGTGCTCTACATCTCCCGCGACCAGTTCGAGGAACTGCGGGCGGAGCTGTGGGAACTCTCCAAGGCCATGCTCGACGCCCGTCGGCGCGACACCTTCTACCGCAACACCAGCTACTGCTTCCAGTACGGAAGGCCCTGCGCCTACTTCCAGCTCTGCCGCTCGGGCGGCAACCCCAACGTCATCGAAAACCATTTCCAACGGATCGCCCCGCACGAAGAGCTGCGGGACGGAGCCGGTGAAGACGCCGCTCCGGTGTTTTGAAATCCCAACCATAAGGAGACGAAGCCATGCTTCCCAAGACCAAAAGCAAACCCAAACACACGCTCTCGGACCTCACCGCTCTGGTGTACGGCCCGAGCAAGATCGGCAAGAGCACCTGGTGCTCCAAGGCCGATGACGCACTGTTCCTGGCGACCGAGCCGGGCCTGAACGCCCTGGAGGTGTTTCAGACCCCGATCACCTGCTGGGACGACCTTCTGCAGGCCTGCGCGGAAATCGCCGAGGGCAAGCACGAGTTCAAGACCATCGTCGTCGACACGGTGGATAACGCCTACAAGATGTGCTCGGACTACGTCTGCAAGAAATTCAAGATCGAGCACGAGTCCGACCTGGGCTACGGCAAGGGCTACGCGCTGATCAACAACGAGTTCCAGCGCGTCATCAACAAGCTCGCCTTCCTGCCCTATGGGCTGATCCTGATCTCCCACTCCCAGGAACGGGACATCGAAACCCGGACCGGAAAACACACCCGCATCGTGCCGACGCTGCCGGAAAAGGCGCGGAAGCTGGTTACCGGGCTGGTGGACCTGATTCTGTTCTGCGACCTGGACATGAAAACCGGCGAGGACGGCAAGCCGGTCTGGCAGCGCGTGATGCGCACCAAGCCCAGTCCCAACTACGACGCCGGTGACCGCACCGGCCGACTCCCCGAAGTCATCCCCCTCGATTTTTCGAGCTTCATGAAAGCGTTCAACAACACGGCAGCCGGAGCTGCGGCGAGTGCCGCCCGGCCGAAGCCGGAGCCGACCGCGAGTGCGGCGGCGAAACCCCAACAGTAAGGAGATCCAACCATGGAACACTACGAAAACCAATCCAGCAGCAACCTCGACCTGGCACAGTTCGACGACGCCTTTGAAACCGCCGAAGTCGAGGAACGCGAGTTCGAGGCCGTCCCCGACGGCAAGTACCAGGTCAACGTCGACCGGGTCGAACTGACCCGCGCCCAGACCTCGGGCAACCCCATGCTCAAGTGGACCCTGCGCATTCTCGCGCCGACCCACAAGGGTCGCCTGCTCTGGCGCAACAACGTCATGGCCAGCAACGAGAACATCAAGTGGCTCAAGCAGGACCTCTACACCTGCGGGCTGCAGCTCCAGAAGCTCTCCGACCTGCCGGGGCACCTCGAACAGCTTCTCAACATCAAGCTGGAGGTGACCAAACGCACTCGCGGTGAAAACGAGAACATCTACTTCAACCGTCGCATTGTCATGGCCGACGATGCCGGGGCTCCCGGCGCGGCGATGGACGACATGATCCCGTTCTGATGATGGACCGGATCACCGTTGTCGTCGACACCCGCGAACAGGAGCCCTACAGCTTCGATAGCGACAAGGTTTCGGCGGTTCGCAAGGCGCTGCCCGCCGGTGATTACTCACTGGTCGGCCTCGAGGAACGGGTGGCGGTGGAGCGTAAATCCCTGACGGATTTCGTCTCCACCGTCATCCGGGGGCGAAAGCGGTTCCACCGCGAGCTGGAAAAGCTCTCCGCCTACGAATCCGCCTGCGTGGTTGTCGAGTGCAACTTTCGCGATCTGGTCGATGGCCGCTACCGCAGCGATGCCCACCCGCATGCGCTGATTGGAACGGTCGCCTCCATCGTCGTCGACTTCGGTGTCCCCGTCTACTTCTGCTCGGACCGGCAGGCCGCCTGCCGTTTTGTCGAGGAGTACCTGACACGTTTTCACCGGAGGATCGCGAGATGCCAAAAAGAAATGAGAGTAACCCGGCGCGACTCCGGGGAAGAATAGAGCGCGTTTACTATGCCGGACCCAAGTTCTCCGCAGGCCGACTGCTCACCCCGACCGGTGAGGAAGTCCAGTTCGCGGGCAATTTGTTCGCCCGGGAAAATCAGCCTGTGGTCCTGCTCGGGTCGTGGTCCACCCATCCCAAATACGGCCGTCAGTTCAAGGTCGACGGGATGGAGCACGACCTCGAACTCGATCCGGAGGGGCTGATCCACTATCTGGCCAACCATCCGGAGATCAAGGGCATTGGTCCGGCCAAGGCCAGATTGATCGTCGAGAGCTTCGGCGACGCCTTTGAAGAAACCCTTCTGAATGACCCCGAGCGAATTGCGCTCAAGGCTCGACTGCCTCTGGATGCTGCCCGGCGGCTGCGTGACGAGTGGTTGAAGAACCGTAGCGTCAACGCCGTCATGGCCTGGCTGTCGGCATTTGGCCTGACCCATCATCAGGTCACCACTCTGGTCGAAAGACTCGGCGGCAACTGCCTCGATATCCTGAAGGAAGACCCGTACATCCTCATTCGGGAGATCCGGGGATTCGGCTTCAAGAAGGTCGACAAGATCGCCCGCAAGCTGGGCACCCCCAAGGACCACACCCCTCGTATCCGGGCCGGGTTGAATTTCTGCGTCCGTGAAGCCCTGGACAATGGCCACTGCTGGATCGAATACGAGGATCTGGTGGACCAGGCCAATCTGCTGCTGGTCATGGATGCCCTGGATAGCCGGGTTCGTATCGAGAGCGCCCTCGACGCGCTCATCGAAGAACAGGCGCTTTCCTGCGATTCCCACGGCGGGCGTTTCGTGGTCGCTCTGCCGGAGATCGTCCGCATGGAGCGGGAGCTGGCCGCGCTGTTCGGCCAGGCCGAAACACCCAACCCTCATTTTCAGTCCGTCAAGAAACTCGATGCTCTGATTCGGCGCTGCGCGGCGACGCTGAACGAGAAGCAGCTCGACGCGGTCCGCTCGGCACTCAATCACAGCATCAGCCTGATCTCGGGTGGAGCCGGTTCGGGCAAGAGCTACACCATCTCGGTCATCAACACCATCTGCGAGGAGAGCGATCTGGAGGTCGTGCTCGCCGCGCCGACCGGTAAGGCCGCCAAACGCCTGGAGGAAGTCAGCGGCCGTAGCGGCACCACCATCCACCGCCTGCTCGGCTATGACGGCAAGGGTTTCTCGCGCAGCAAGGAGAATCCCATCGATGCCGATGTCCTGGTGGTCGACGAGTTTTCGATGGTCGACGTGCCGCTGGCCTGGCACCTGTTCGAGGCGGTCGATCTGTCGCGGACCACGGTGCTGCTGGTCGGGGACCACAACCAGCTTCCGCCGGTGGGACCCGGAAACATCCTGCGCGATCTGATCCAGACACGCGCCATCCCCACGGTCATCCTCGACAAGGTCGTGCGTCAGGCTGGCGTCCTCAAGGAGAACTGCACCGCCGTTCTCAAGGGCGAGGTGCGCAAGACCAGCGAGGCGTCGGTGGGCGGATGCCGGGATTGGTATCTGGTGGATCAGTTCACCGACCCGATGGCGGCACGCTCGTTCCTGCTGGAGCTGTTTCAGGAGCGGCTCGACGCCCTGGGGTTCGACATCATCAAGGACGTGCAGGTGCTGACGCCGACCCACAAGGGGCCGCTCGGCACCAAGGAACTGAACGAGGAGCTGCAGCGGCTCATCCAGCGCAAACGCTGGAACACCGAGGTGCCGCCGGTCGCCATGGGACGCCGCGCCCCGTTTCTCAAGCACGACAAGGTCATCCAGACCCGGAACAACTACGACCTGAACGTGATGAACGGTGCCATCGGCTATGTGGTCGATGTCCTCGCGAACGGCACCCTGGTCATCGACTTCGACGGCATGCCGGTGGAGATGGAAAAGGGTTCGCCCGACCTTCAGGACCTGCAGCTCGCCTATGCGCTCACCATCCACAAAACCCAGGGGTCCGAGTTCCCCTGCGCCGTGGTGGTGGTCCACAAGGCGCATTCCTTCATGCACCACCGCAATCTGCTCTACACCGGGGTGACCCGCGCCCGGCGCACCGCCATTGTCCTGGGCGACCATTGGGGCATCCAGAATTGCGCCAAGCGTTGCCAGGTGGATGACCGTCGGACCTTTCTGCCCCTGTTTCTGGACGCCGCCCAGCACGCGGAAGCCGATTTCGCCCGTGTCGCGGAGGCCGAATGAGTATGGGCGGAACGGATAACGTCAGGGAGTATTACCGGCTCGTCACCGAGATGGACATCGGTGACGTGGCCCGGGAACTTCTGCCGGGACGGATCACCCAGGAGACCGGCCAGCGCTTGATGTGCGACTGCCCCAACCATCAGAGCCAGTCGCGCCTGTCGCTGCACGTGATGCTCGACAAGCAGGGCTGGTATTGCTTCGGCTGCGGAGTCGGCGGTGATGTGTTGCAACTCGTTGAGTTCATTCAGACGGGCTCGGTCACCGCCGGGCAATCCGGTCCGATGCCGGACAGCCACCGCCAGGCCCGGGACTATCTCGCCAAGAAGGCGGGCTTGCCGCCGCTGTCGCGCTATGGCCTCAGCCAGGAGCGTCTGGCCCAGACGGAGGCCGACCGCGCCTTCGAGCTGCGGGTCAAGGACGCGCTGACGGCGCTGGCCAAGCTTTACCACGCCAGGCTCAAGGAGTCGCCGGAGGTCCTCGACTGGCTGAAATCCAAATACGCCCTGAGCGAGGAGACCATCGACGATCTCCTGATCGGCTATGCGGACAACGCGTCCGGCGCGGTCGCCCAACTGACCGGGGGTGAGGACGGTTTTTCCAAGCGGGAGCTCGCCGCGACCGGCGCTTTCCGGCCCACCAGCCAGGACGGCCTGACGCCATTTTTCGAGCGCCGCATCGTCTTTCCCTACTGGAGCCGTGGCCGGGTGGTATTCATGATCGGCCGCAAGACGCCGTGGACCCCGGACGTGGGTTGGGAGCAAGGGAAATACAAGAAGCTGCCGGTTCACGACGAGCACCAGCGGCCTTACGTCGCCGATTTCATCAACAACGCGCTGCTGTTCAACGAGGACTGCCTGCTGGCCAGGCCCGGCAAGGTGATCATCACCGAGGGGGTGACCGATTGCCTGGCGCTGATGCAACTGGGCCTGCCAACCGTATCGCCGGTCACCGTCCGCATCCGGGCCGCCGATTGGGAGCGCCTGATCCCCAAGCTGCGCGGCGTCGAAACCGTCTACATCTGCCAGGACAACGAACTCTCCCAGGCCGGTCTCAAGGGGGCGCTGCAAACCGCCCGCACCCTGGCCGAACACAAGATCGACACCCGCCTGGTGACGCTACCCTTGTCGGAGACACAGCTCTCGGCCCGGCAGGAGCTGACCGAACGCTTCGGCCTGACGGCGAGCGTGGGGCCGAAGGAGCTGGCCAAGCTGCTGGCTGGACGGCCCGCCGAGGAAATCCAGGCGGCCGAGGCGCTTCTCGCCACCGCAAAGATCGACGTCAACGATTACATTGCCGCCGGGCATACCCGGGAGGATTTCGAACGCCTGCTCGCCGAGGCCAGCACGCCCATCGAGTTCGGCGTGCGCTCGCTGCCCGAGGGCGCTGAGGAAGAGGAACGCAACCGCCTGCTCGAACCGATCCTGGGGGAGATTTCCGAGCAGTCTCCGCTGGAACAGGCCCGTCTGCTGAAGCTGGTGCAGGAGCGCATCGGTGGTGGCGTTTCCATGGCCACCCTCAAGGAACAGATCCGCGCCATCCAGAAGGACCGCAAGGTCGAGTTCCGTAACGAAAAGAAGAAGGCCAAGCGGATGTCCGGCGCGATGCCCGGATCATGCCGCGCCCGGGTCGACGAGGTGCTGATCGACACGGAACTGGAGAACGGCGCTCCCGACTACACCCTGGCCGCCGAGGCTGCCTACGACTGGTTTACCGCCAACGGTGCCCAATTCTTTCACACCCTGCAGGGCGAGCCGTTCATGTATTTCGACAACGCCATCTACTGGATGGATTCACCGGACCGGGGCCGCAAGCGCCATTACGCGGCCATGCTCTACAAGCAC
Source organism: uncultured Geobacteraceae bacterium (assembly GCA_937958075.1). Classification (GTDB taxonomy): domain Bacteria; phylum Desulfobacterota; class Desulfuromonadia; order Desulfuromonadales; family Geopsychrobacteraceae; genus Pelovirga. The sequence goes on from CALFFB010000095.1 coordinate 8,333, forward strand.
ACGGGCATGGTGCCGACCTCCAACGGCGGACGGACCTTTTTCGAGGTACTACCCAGCCTGGCGATGATCCGTGGCCAGGTGCGCGACCATTTCTCCTGGCTGCACACCGATGTGGCTTCCTACACCGTCTATTTCAACCTGAACAATCCGGAGCACGAGATCGCCAAGATCACCCCGGACGAGATTCAGATCATGAAGAACGGCGGCAACGAGGACGGCATCATCCTGGACGGCTCGCGGAAGATGAAGCCGCTGAAATTCCTGCCCGACGCCGACCTCGAAGAGGCGGACCGGCTCCTGGTCGATCTGCTGGTGGGCAACATGACCTGTCCGCAGGGGGATCGCTTTCTCATCCTTTCCTGGCTCTCCTGTTTCCTGTTGATCGACTTCGCCGGGACGCGGCCCATGACCCGTTTTGAGGGTTCGGCCGGTTCGGGCAAGACCACCGCCAGCAAGATCACGTCGACGCTGCTTTTCGGCGAGCCACAGCACAAGAAGGCCACCGACGCCGCGAACTACACCGATGGCTCGCAGAACCCGCTCATCGTCCTCGACAACATCGAGGTCAAGCAGATGACCGAGGATCTGACCACCTTCATGCTGACCAGCATCACCGGCATCGCCAAGGAGAAACGCAAGAGCGGCACCGACAGCGAGACCATCACCGAGCGGACCAAGTGCCTGCTGAACACCACCGGCATCGAGCCGCTGTGCGGAGAGCTTTCCGAGATCCTGTCGAGGTCCTTCGTCATCAACTTCGACCTCGCCAACCAGGCCAGCGACTGCTTTCTGGAATCGGAGGTCATCTCCGCCATCCAGCAGAACCGGGATCTGATCATCTCGGCCATCATGAAGCGGACCAGCCATGTGCTGGCGATGATCCGGGACGGAGCCCAGAAGCAGGTCATGCGCCTGCTGCACCGAACCATGCCGACCCATGGCAAACGCCGGTGCAACGACTATCTGAGCCTGATGTACCTGATGATGCTGGCCGGGTCCGAGGAACACGAGGTGACCACCGGACTCGAGGATCTGAGCCCGCTGTTCATCGAGCAGATCCATTCCATCAACGACACCAGCCAGGAGATGGCGCGGGAGTCGAACCCCATCGCAACGGCGCTGGCATCGCTCTTCCATGCCTACCGAAACGCGGTGGAGCTGGACGAGAAGGCCCGCTACGGCGAGGACGACCGGGCAAACCACGTGGTGGGGTTCATCGAACGCTACCAGGTGAGGTTCGAGAACGAGAACACTATGGAGCCGGTGTCGGCGGGACGGCTGCTCGCGGCGCTGCGCAGGGTCGGCCGGGAATTCAACCTCGAGTTCGAATACAAGAAGCCCGCCCAGCTCGGTCGGCGCATCAGCAACGACCTGGACGTCATCCGGGACGCCGGGTTCGACATCGACCGGCAGCGCAACGCCCACACCAAGAACTTCGAGTATCGGATCTGCCACAAGAGCAGGTAAATGGAATTTTTTTTGCCCAAACTGGATGATATGACGACACTGAACTTTATCAAAATCAAAGGCAAAACTTGACGCCATCATCCTGTGATGCTAAGTTAAAAGCAAATTTATATGGAGGTATACCCTTGAGAATCTAACGGAAACGAGCCTTCACGAAATTTTCGTGTTCCCATTTTGGATCGTTAAAATTATCCAAAAAATGGCGTTCTGTTTCCGTAGATCTTGGGTGGCTTCAGCGTTCATGATTTGAATGCCACGTTTAAGACGTGGCATTTTTTATTTTAGCTGATTCCATGGGAATGGGACGTCCAGTATGTTTTGTTACAGCATGCTTGGAGGTCAACAATGTCAATATCTTTTCAAAACGTTACCTTTTCTTATGATAGTGCAATATCCTCATTGCTTGAGGACATCACAGTTCATCTTGCGGAAGGATGGACAGGAATCGTAGGGCCAAACGGTGCAGGGAAAACGACTTTTCTGCAACTTGCGGCAGGACATCTACAGGTACAGCAAGGGACTATCAAACGGTCCGGACATATAGTTTTCTGCCCGCAGCGCACTGACGATGTTCCGGCACAGCTATCACTTTTGATTTCTACCGTTGAAGCAGAGGCATGCGTACTGCGTGGAAAACTAAGGCTTGGCGATGATTGGGTAAGTCGCTGGCCGACACTAAGTCATGGCGAGCGTAAGCGTGCTCAAATTGCTGTCGCTCTCTGGCAACAACCGGATGTCCTTCTTCTTGATGAACCGACCAATCATATTGATATTACGGCCCGTGAGCTGCTTATAGAAGCGCTTACGTCATTTCGTGGTATTGGCCTGCTGGTTAGCCATGACCGAGATTTGCTTGACCTTCTTTGCCAGCAATGTATTTTTCTCGACCCCCCTCAAGCCATAATACAACCTGGCAATTATACGAAAGCTGCCGCAGATGTTAAACGAGAAGAATCAAGTTTGCAGGATAGACGTCATAGTTTGCAACAAAACCTGGAACGATTAAAGGACGAGTCGAAACGTCGCTGCGCTAAAGCCTCACGCGCCAACAAAAAGAAATCGAAACGTCATTTGGCACGTGGTGACAGCGATGGGCGTGCCAAAATCGACCTGGCTCGTGTTTCAGGACAGGATGGTCATGCCGGGCGTCTTGCTAAGCAATTAAAAGGTCGTATAAAGCATGTGCAGGAACAAATTTCTGATATAAAAATCAAGAAACGCTATGCAACTCATTTCTGGATCGATGGTTCCGTCTCTCCACGTCGAATCCTCTTTACTATTCCTGCTGACATAATCGCTCTCGATGAATCAAGAAAATTGCATATACCAGAGATTACAATGCTACGTGACGATCGCATTGCTATTACTGGAGCAAATGGAATGGGAAAGACAACTTTTATTCGACATATTCTTAACCACATAAATATTCCTAATGAGCATTTGGTATATTTACCGCAAGAGATTGACATGATAAAAACCCGAAAAATCATGGCAGATGTAAATCACCTTTCTCATGAACAACTTGGTAAAATTATGACAGTGGTGAGTGCTCTTGGGTCACGCCCTGAACGACTGTTACATAACCTTGATATCAGCCCAGGTGAATTGCGCAAGGTGCTATTGGCGCTTGGAATTATTCGTCAGCCGCATTTAATTGTTATGGATGAACCGACAAATCATCTCGATCTTCCAGCAATCGAGTGCTTAGAGAATGCCCTGAAAGATTGCCCCTGTGGCCTGTTGCTGATCAGCCATGATTTGCATTTCCTCCAACAGGTCACTAGTAAACGGTGGCACCTGGGTCAACATGAAACGAACGTTATCATTTCTATAGATAATCGAAAGACAACGGATTGAGTATTCGCAGCTCCGGTTTTGCGGTGGTGCGGTGATCACCGCTGTCCCTTGCGGTGGATGACCACCGCACGCCAAACCCTTGCCAGACAAGGCTTTCATGGCCTTTGCGGTGGTTGCGGTGGTAAATCCAGAGGTCTCACCCCCTATGGGTTGAAATATTTTTTCTACCTACCAACCCGACATCCCACGCCAGGCAAATTCCGGCCCAGCGTGAGAGACATTCCCCAAATACCACCGCAACCACCGCACTCTCTCTTCTCTTTCTTCATAACTATCTAAAAACAA
>CALFFB010000096.1 GCA_937958075.1 uncultured Geobacteraceae bacterium
GGGCGCGGCGCAGCAGGGACTGGCCACTGACAGACAAAAGCAAACGGTCAAAGGAAATGAAGGGGGCTTCAGATTCCTGCTCCGAAAGGGCAAACCCGCCCAGCTCCAGTTTGAGGGTGAAGGGATTGAAGGAGACCCGTTCCAGGGCCAGCCGGCGGGAGGTGTTTTCTGCAATCCACTGTTGCGCCTGCTTTTTGATCTGCCAGGGTACTACCAGCATCGATAAAAGCAGCAGAGCAAGGACGACGACAAGAGCAAAAGTTGTTCGTTTCAGCCAACGCGGCACGTTTATCTCCAACAGAATGTGAGGGTTACCCTGATCATAGCTGCTCAGACGGAAAGGTCAAAGGCTGGTGTGATTTCTTACCCCGCGAACCAGTTGTCGGCGACTGCCATTCCGGTCAATATTCTGGTATGCTTCACCCGTGATTTTGATTCACCAACACCATAGAAACCAGGGCTTGACCATGCAGAAAACGCTGCTTCTGACAGGGCTTCTGATCCTTGTTGCCGGTTTGTTGTGGCCGTGGCTCGACAAGTTTCCCTTCGGGCGTCTGCCGGGGGACATTGTCATTGACAAGCCCGGCTTCAAAATGTTTTTTCCGATAACCTCCATGCTGCTGGTCAGTGGTTTATTATCCCTGATCCTGTGGCTTTTTCGCAAGTAAGGGGATGACGAATGCGTCGGCATGAAAAACAGGTTACAGGGAAGATCGCTTTAGAACAAATAGTCTGGAAGGGACAGGTTTGCTATCTTGGCATAAATAACCTGCCCCTGCCCTATCTGGTTCCGATGAATTACGGGTATGCGGATGATACCCTCTATTTTCATTCCGCCGGCCAGGGACATAAAATGGAACTGCTGCGCAAAGAACCACGGGCCAGCTTTTGTATCGTGGTCGACCCGGGTATTGTCGCCGGTGAACGCGCCTGTAACTGGGGAAGTCGTTTTCTCAGTGTCATGGGGCACGGCAGGGTCCGGTTTATTCATGAGGAGGCGGAAAAAAAAGTGGCCCTGCAGCGGATAATGTCCCAGTATTCCGACGACACCTTCAGTTTCCCCGCTGAACAGGTTGCCGCGACGACAGTTTTCTGTCTGCACATCGAAGGAATGACCGGAAAACAATCACGTATTTGAAGAAGATACTCATGCTATCAGCCTTAATCAACACCTGCCTGGAGCTGGTGCGCAGCGCATTACGCACCAGCCTGATGCTGTTCAAGATTATTGTTCCTATCAGTATCGCCACCCGCTTTCTCCAGCAGTGGGGGGTGGTTGATCAGTTCGGGCTGCTCCTTGGGCCGGTGATGGAGCTGGTCGGCCTGCCGGGACAGATGGGACTGGTCTGGGCAACGGCCATGGTCACCAATATCTATGGCGGCATGGTGGTTTTCGCCTCCCTGGCACCGGGACAGGAGCTGACCGTGGCCCAGGTGACGGTGCTGTCAACCCTGATCCTGGTGGCCCACGCCCTGCCGGTGGAGGCGCGTATTGCCCAGAAGGCGGGCACCCGTTTTCGCGCTACCGCCCTCATTCGCGTATTCGGAGCCCTGCTTCTGGGCTGGTTGCTGCACCTGTCCTACCAGCTCACCGGTACCCTGCAGCAGACCAACCAGGCCTTGTGGAACCCGCCGGCAGTTGATCCGACCTGGAGTGCCTGGCTGCTGGCGGAGGCGCGCAACATGCTGATGATCTTTCTGATCATACTGAGCTTGATGGCGATTCTGAAAGTCATGGAAAAGATTGGCATCAGCCGGCTGATGACCCGTCTTCTGGAACCGCTGCTGAAGCTTCTCGGCATGAGCCGCGACGCGGCCCCGGTGACCATCATCGGTATGACCCTGGGCCTGAGTTATGGCGGCGGCCTCATTATCCAGGAAGCGCAGTCAGGACGCCTGGGCAAGCGTGACCTTTTCGCTTCCGTGACCCTGATGGGTCTGTGCCACAGTATTTTCGAGGATACCCTGCTGATGATGGTCCTCGGGGCCCATCTGTCCGGCATTTTCTGGGGGCGCCTGGTTTTTTCCCTGCTGGCGATCTTTTTGCTTGTGCGCTTGATCAACAGGATCCCGGAGCGGTTTTTTGAGCGCTACCTGGTACGCGACGTGAAACTCGCGGCAGGAATCGCCGGAAATGTCAGCAAATGATGCTCTCCCTCATTGTCGCCATGGCCAACAACCGGGTCATCGGCAAAGACGGCGCCCTGCCCTGGCACCTGCCGGAAGACCTGCGCTGGTTTCGCGAGCAGACCCTGGGGCATTATCTGCTGATGGGGCGGCGGACCTTTGAAGGTATCGGCGTCCCCCTGATCGGGCGGCAGACCATCGTCGTCAGCCGTAACCCTGATTTTCAGGCACCCCGGTGCCGGGTGGCCGGCGATATCGCCAGTGCTCTGGCTCTGGTTCCGGCGGATGCCCGGCTGTTCGTCTGTGGCGGCGCGCAGATCTATCGTCAGCTGTTGCCTCTGGCGGAGCGCCTGTATCTGACCCGGATCAAGCTGGATGTCGACGGTGATACCCGCTTTCCTGAATTCGATGCAGAGGCCTTTACCACGATTTATACGAAACCTGGTGAGGGGGATATCCCTCACTGTTATACGATTCTGCAGCGCCGGCACCAGAACAGCACAGCTCTTTCACCCGATCAGGAGTAGATAATGACCCGCTATCTTTCGAGCCTCGTATTTCTGTTGTTGCTATCCGCCTGCATGCCTTACAACCTGCCCCAGCAGCCACCGGTTATTCATGTCCAGACGGGATCCTCGGGGCAACATCAGCAGCTGCAGGTGCGGGCCGAGGCGCAGGTCGAGGCGGTTCCCGACCAGGTGCGGATGCGGCTCGGGGTCGTAACCGAAGGGGCCGCTGCCGGCCAGGCGGTCGAGCTGAATAACGAGCGGATGCGCGCCCTGACCCGGCAGCTGCTGGAACTCGGGCTCAGCCAGGACGACACGGCGACCGGACAGTTTCAGATCAGCCCGCAGTGGAGTCAGCCGCCACGCCCGACTCCGGCCAACTGGCAGCGGGAGATTGTCGGCTACCGCGTCAGCAATGATCTGTGGGTAACCACGGCCCGGGTTGATCTGGCCGGTGAGCTCCTCGGCGCCGGCCATCGCTCAGGGGCCAATCATGTCGGTAATCTGCAGTTTTCCGTTGCCGATACGGAACGTTACCGGCAGCAGGCCATGTCCCTTGCGGTACAGAAGGCGGTGCGTCAGGCGCAGGTGCTGGCGGATGCCGCAGGGGCCCGGCTGGGTGACCTTGTTGCCTTGAATCTGGAACCGGACGGAGGGTCTTTCAGCCCGCCGCTGCTGGCCGAGGCGCGGATGATGAGTGCCGCTGATACGGTGCCGGTGACCCCCGGCAAGGTCGAAGTTCGGGCGGCTGTGACCCTGACTTATCAGCTTCTTCCCCGCATCGAACCGGCAGAATGAGTCTGTTTGATGTCATCGTCATCGGGGGCGGGGCCGCCGGCTGTTTTGCCGCTGGTGTCGCGGCGGAACAGGGGGCGCGGGTGCTGCTGCTGGAAAAAAATCGCACCTGTGGCGCCAAGCTGCTGATTACCGGCAAGGGGCGCTGCAACCTGACCAATGCCGAAACCGATCCCCGGCAATTCTGCGCGGCCTTCGGCCGTCAGGGCAAGGCGTTATTGACCGCCCTGTATGCCTTCAGTGTGGAACAGACCATCGCATTTTTCGAGGAGCGTGGCCTGCCCCTGCAGCAGGAGCGGGGTGGCCGTATCTTTCCGGCCCGGGGTGGTGCGCCGGAGGTGCGGAAGGTTTTGCTCAGGTATCTCACAGACAGTCAGGTGACCCTGGTCACGGATTGTGAAGTGCTGGGGATCGAGTCCCGGCACGACCGGATCACCGGGGTGCACACCTCTCAGGGGGTGTTCCGGGCCCGTTGTTTTATCATGGCGACGGGGGGGCAGTCATATCCGGAAACCGGTTCCACCGGCGATGGCTACAATTGGGCGCGGAGTCTGGGACATCGCCTTGTCGCGCCGCAACCGGCTCTGGTCCCCTTGCGCCTTGCCTGCGACTGGACAGCGGAACTCCTTGATCTTAATCTGAAGAATGTCAGCCTGAGGGCCTGGTCCGGCAGCCGTCTGCTGGCCGAGCGCTTCGGTGAGATGTTCTTCACCCGCAGGGGGGTCGGCGGCCCCATTGTTCTGGATATGAGCGCCGTTGTTCGTGACGCCCTGCCGACAGGGGCCGTTACCCTGACCCTCGATCTGAAGCCGGCGGTGGCGGAGGAGGTATTCGACCGACGGCTGCAGCGGGAACTGGCGGAACACAGTAACCGGGATTTCCGTAACAGTCTGGACAACCTGCTGCCGAAACGGTTGATCCCTCTTTTGGTGCGCCTGAGCGGTATTCCTCCGGAGAAAAAGTGTCATTCCATTACCCGCGCGGAACGCGACAAGCTGCTGCAGCTGTTTAAAAAATGGCGTCTTCAGGTGACGGGTATCGATACCCCGGAGCGGGCCATCATCACCTCCGGTGGCGTCGACCTTGCTGACATCGACATGCGTACCCTGGTGTCAAAAAAGATGGGAAATCTGTATTTCGCCGGTGAGATAATCGATCTTGACGGGCCAACGGGGGGCTACAATCTGCAGCTGTGCTGGTCAACAG
>CALFFB010000097.1 GCA_937958075.1 uncultured Geobacteraceae bacterium
AAAACACCCTAAAAAGTATCATCATGGGTCTAACCCTTTAAAATCCCTCTGTCTTTCTTTCAAAAATGATAAAATGATACTTTTTCTAAAGAAGAGTCTTATTTTTTTATTTAAAACAGCCCAAACCCCATTTATTGGGCGCGTATGTGCGCGTACGCGAGGGAAAAGTATCATAATGTCATGGCTGTTCCGAATTGCTGAATGATGCCGCATAATTACCCCCTATGATGAAATTATGCCAATCTGATTTGCCATGATGAAAGTATCATGATGACCCCTTGCCCCCCTGCAAACACCGGCGTTCAGAAGGAAAACCATCATGGTCATCAGTAATCCTCCATGGTGAACTCGGGCGGCTTGATGCCGTAGATCCAAGTCTGGCCGCCCTGGGATTCCTTGCGGTAACCGAGGCGCATGAGCTCTTTGCCGACGGCGATCTTGCTTGGGCTGTAGCGGTCCTTGTTGTTGACCTCTTCGCCGTACCAGCGCAGATAGGCTTTGTGAAACTCGCCGATGCGGATGCGGTAGTCGTCGTCACCCTCGATGCGGGTGCAGGCTTCGTTGACAAAGCGGGCCAGGTGATCTTCACTGCGGCGGTGGGCCTCGGCTGCGGCGATGATGCTGTCCGGTGGGCTGATGCCGTGTTTCTGCCATTCGATGCAGGCGCGGACCAGATCAGCGAGGATGCCTTGAGCCTGCTGCTTGAGCTTGACCGGGAGCGAGGCGTCCTTCTGCCGGTACAGGTGCGCGTTTTGTGGATCGGAGCGCTGGTTGCTTTCGACGTCCTGGACGTAGCGCAGCTGATATTCGAACAGCAGCATGCGGCGGCGCAGGGCGAAATCTTCCATCATCCCGAGGGGCGCGTGGTTAGTGTAGAGCACGAGCTTGTGGGTGGGGTCGAAGTTGGTCTCGTCCTTGTCGTGGGGGGATCGCCCGATGAGCGTATCGCCGCCGGTGAAGCGTTTGACCTGGGCGGCTCCGATGCGGCGGTTCTTGTCGGTCTCGCTGGCGATGACCAGGCGGCGACCGTAGAGGCTGACGATGTCGGCAGAGGGTCCGGCGGTGGGCCGGGGGTTCTTCTGCTCGAGGATCAGCTCGGGGTTGATGCTCCAGGCGAGAGGCCCGAGGAGGTAGTGCATCAGCTCGAACAGGGTGCCTTTTCCGTTGCCGCCTTCGCCGATGAAGCAGGCTATATACTGCTCGGTGGTCAGGCCGGTGAGGCAATAGCCGAGCAGGCGGCGGACGCAGGCGACCTTTTCGGCGTCGTCCTGGTGGATCTCGTTGAGGAACGGCATCCAGTCGGGCGCTTTGGCGTCGGGATCGTACTCGATGGGGATGGCGCGGATCAGCAGATCATCGGGATTGCCGGGGTGCAGCTTGCCGGTGGTCAGATCGATGACGCCGTTGGCGCAGGGGAGCAGCATGGGGCGCTTGTCGAACTCATCCCCCCGAACGGCGAGGCGCCCAGGGACACAGTGCGCCCACCACAGGCACTTTTCGGCGCGGGTTTTGGCGCGGAGCTGGTCGGCGCGCTTGTAGAGCTTGGCCCGGTCGGAGTTGAGCTTGCCGATCTCGACCTTGAGTTTATCGATTGTTGCCTCGGCGGAGAGTATGCCGGCATTATTGCCGGCTGATCGATGCTGCAGCAGCTCGTCCTCGGCGGCGGCTTTTTTGGTGTTAAGCTCGGCAATCTGCTCGGAGATTGGCAGGGCGGCTTGCTGGTAACGCAGGGCAACGGCCTCGACGCCATCGACGGCGGTGGTCATAATGTCGGGTTGCCAGTAGTGGCCGCGCCAGTTGTACCAGCGCCCCTGGATTTTGTTGTAGAGGTATTGCCCCTTGTGCAGGGCGCAGTACATGAGGCCGTCGCCGCGCTCGTTGTTGCGGATACAGTCGTGGACGAACTTCGGATCATCAGGGCCGCCGGTCTTTTTCTCCGGTTCCTCGGGTGACTGCTCGGCCTCGAGGCGCTTGCGTTCCTCCACCTGGGCGCGGATCTGGGCTTTGAGGTCGATCACATCGGCCATACTATAGCATCCCGGCGGCGGTGAGGCGGTTGCGCCAGTTGTAGACGGTGCCTGGAGTGCAGCCGGCTTTGGTCATCATAGCGATAACAGCGGGGGGCACGTCGAGGGTCAGCCGGTCGAGCAGGTAAAGGAGGTCTTGCGGATCGAGGGTGGTGCCGTTAAACAGGGTGCCGCTGAATGCGCCGGACTTGACGCCACAGGAGCAGACGACATATTTCCCGGCATACAGGCGACCCCGGCGAGGCTCGTCAAATTCTATCCCGCAGGATGGACAGCCGGGGCGCTCACCCCGCGTCATAGTGATCAGCCGGATGCGGGCAGCTGTTTCGTCCAGGTCGTCCGGAGTAATCACCCCAATGGTTGCGCTGTCATTCATCTGCTAACCTCATAACTATCTAATACATAAAGGGAAAAAGCGAAAACCAAAAAAACTTTAACCGCAGTCAGTTATCGGGGCTTGCCCGCCCGCTGTGGGGTGGGCGGCTGGAAGGACCCAAGCTGATCCGAATGGCAGACGCCTCACGTGAGCTGTCATTGGCGCACCTCGCCATGATTCTTCTGGCTGTTTGCCCCCACAGGCCACAGGGGGCGCGGGGGATTTGTGGTGGTCATCACGCCATCAATCCCGTGGTAAAGGTCATCAGCGTAATCCGGGCAGCGCGGCGCTTGTTGCCCGTGCGCCCAGGCCAAAACCACCGGCGCTGATAAAAACTCAGACCTTGGCAGCGCCACTGGTGGCGGCAGTCGTAGCAGGCAACTCGGAACCCGGTCATGCCAACACCTCCCACAGCTCCCGCACGACAATCCCCCGCCGATGCGCCACGCCCAGCTCAATGTTGGCCCCACGGCTACGATCCCATCCCGGTAACAGGACCATCGAGCGGCACTGCTTGAGCATCTTGATGTCGGCGCGCATGTACTCCGTCCAGGTCGGCTTTGGGGGCTGCTCCGCCGGGCTGACCACCTCGTAACCCATCGCCCGCAAACGAGCGGCCACAAAGATGAACGCTGGATAATTGCTATCCGGCAGGCCGGTCATCGGCCCGGACAGGTAGACGGGGGACGGGATCACTCTCTCCCCTCCTTGAT
>CALFFB010000098.1 GCA_937958075.1 uncultured Geobacteraceae bacterium
CTGAAAAATCAGCAGAATGGGCAGATTAGCACTTTTTGTTGTCGGCAAAAAGGCAAAAGGGCAGGTGAGGGGAAAAGGCGTTCAGAGATTATCTTGTTTGGTCGGCATCTGTTTCAATAATCTCACCAGCACGATGCAGGGCCTCGTCGATGTTGTCAAACACATTGTCCGGCCCGACCTTATCGATAAATCCTGCTCGCTTCATGGTCAGCAGCGGGTCGGGATTGACTCCGGAGAGGATCAGCCGGGTGTTCATTTTTTGCGAGCGCTGATACAGGTTTTCCAGGGCCTGCAGGGCTGTGGCGTCGATGGCGGGTACGTGGCGCAGACGCAGGATCAGAACCCTGGGTTTGCCGGCGACCGTTGCCAGGGCGTTTTTGAACTTGTCGGCGGCACCGAAAAAGAACGGCCCGGCAATCTCGTAAACTTCAACCCCTGCCGGGACCTGACGCAGTCGCAGTGCCAGGGGATCGTCCCGGTCTTCTTCCCGGTCGGTCAGGTCTGCGGCAACCTTTGAGATGTGGGTCGTTTCGGCCATGCGCCGCATGAACAGCAGGGCCGCAAGCACCACCCCCACTTCGATAGCGACAACCAGGTCGACAAAGACGGTCAGGGTAAAGGTGGTGATCAGCACCAGCACGTCGCTCGGGGGGCTTTTGAGCAGGCGCACGAACAGGTGCCACTCGCTCATGTGCCAGGCCACCACGATGAGAATGCCGGCCAGGGTTGCCATGGGGATCAGTTCGGCCCATTGACCGAAAAACAGCATGATCAGCAGCAGCGTCAGGGCGTGCACGATCCCGGCAACAGGGGTGCGGCCGCCGTTTTTGATATTGGTGGCAGTGCGGGCGATGGCACCGGTCGCGGGAATGCCGCCAAACAGGGGTGAGGCTATATTCGCGACGCCCTGGGCGATGAGCTCCATGTTGGAGCGGTGGCGGCGTTCGGTCATGCCGTCGGCAACAACCGCTGACAGCAGGGATTCAATGCCGGCCAACAGGGCGATGGCCAACGCCGGGGACAGCAGCTCCCGCATCAACTCCCAGCTGATGTGAGGCAGGCGCGGCACGGGCAAACTGGTGGGTACGCTGCCGAAACGGCTGCCGATGGTCTCGACCGGCAGGGAAAAAAGTTGGACGATGAGGGTTGTTGCCAGTACCGCCAGCAGGGAACCGGGGATTTTGCGGGTGACGCGTGGCCACAGCAGGATGATCATCATGGTGGTGCCGCCCAGTCCGAGGGCCCAGGGATTGATGCTGCTGATGTGGGCTGCGTAGGCAGGCCACTTGTGGAGAAACTCGGCGGGAACCTGGATCATCTGCAGGCCGAGAAAGTCGCGGATCTGACCGGCGAAGATGATCAGGGCGATGCCGGCGGTAAAGCCGACGGTGACCGGATAGGGGATATATTTGATGACCGTGCCCAGCCGTGCGATTCCCATCAGGATCAGGATGACCCCGGCCATCAGGGTGGCGGTGGCCAGTCCGTCGTAGCCGTGTTGTTGCACGATACCGTAGATGATGACGATAAAGGCGCCCGTCGGCCCGCCAATCTGGACGCGGCTTCCGGATAGCAGGGAAATCAGCAGACCGGCGATGATGGCGGTGTAGAGCCCCTGTTCGGGCTTGACCCCTGAAGCGATGGCGAAAGCAATGGCCAGGGGCAGGGCGACAACGCCGACAATGATGCCGGCCTGCAGGTCGGCACCGAACTGGGCGCGGCTGTAACCCTCCTGAAAGACAGTGACGATTTTGGGGATGAGCTTTGACTGGGACATTGTGCAACCCTTGCGGTATCCAGGTTGATCATGTCCGTCGGCAGCGAGGGCTTGCGGGGGGAGTCCAGGTGTCGGCGGAAACTATGGCTAAATAGTCACCATGCAGCAGGTGGCTTGACGCCGCTGATAGTAGCGCTATCGGGCGTTGATGGCAAAAGGAAAATCCCCCTATCGCCGGCACCACCAGTCATAGAGCCCGGTCAGGCACAACAGCAGCAACAGCAGGCCGCTTAAGGGAATAATGAGAAGATACCAGGGCCCGAGCCAGGGCTCGAAGATCCGTCCGTTGTGAAACTCAAACAGATAGTGCCACAGAGACATGGGCGCCGCCGCCGCGACCGCGGTCGGCATGGCGGGCAGGTTGCTCATGCCGGCCGTCATCGGCAACATGCCGTCGTGGTAGTCAAAACGCAGGTACGGAGCGGTCGGTGCCATGACCACGCCACTGACCAGATCGTTACTCTGATACGGATTGCTCTCGCTTAAGCCGGGGCGGCGCAGGCGCCAGATCTGGCCCGTCTGTTCGTGAAGCACGAACAGACCGCTGAAGGAGCCGATGAGCAGTTGTCCGTCGGGCATCCCCTCCAGCACGGTGACGCCCATGCCATGAATGGGCACCGGTAGCTGCAGGCGACGGAACTCCCCCTGCAGATCGGCCGGGCCCTGCCACAGGCCGCTCTGGGTTGAGAGAATGATGCGGCCGGTTGACGTGGCCGTAGCGGATTCGATTTTACCGCCGAAACCGTCAGCCCTTGGTGAAAACTGCAGCAGGGGGTTGTCCGAGTCGAGGCTGTGAGCGACGGTGGCGAGGAGCAGCGGCGGTCGCAGGAAGATACCCGAACCGGCGACAACCATCAGCACGACGACAATCCAGATCCCCAGTTTCAGGTGATAGGTCCAGCACCAGCGGAAAAACCGGCCGGGAGCCTGTCGCCATTTACTCAGTCTGCGGTTGCGCCAGGGGACAAACCAGATGACCAGACCGGTCAGGCCAAGCAGGATCAGAATCGCACCACTGACATCGAGGAGCAATCGACCCGGCGTACCGAGAATTTTGCCGTTGTGAATATCGTGCAAAACGCGGAACATCGGCACTCCGGTTGCCGTATCTTCTTCGGCAACGGCAAGGGGAGACGGCTTGAAATCGAGGGTTCTTGCGTCAGCCTGCCAGGCCGCAGATTCGGAAAACACAAGCACCCGATCCGCCATGTCCACCAGAGCGACCAGCCGTGGTGACGCCGCCGCGCCGGGGAGCGGAATCTCTGACCAGGGAGAGCTGCCGGTTTTCCGGTACAGGCCGCTGCGGGTCGCGGCCAGCAGCACGGTGCCGTCGGGATGATCGTCAAGAACGATCAGGTCGGCTGTGTCTCGATCGTAGGCGGAGGCAGGGAATCCCTCATCAAGCAGGGTAAAGCTGTCCCCCTCGTCCGAACTGTGCACGATGCCCGCCTTGCCGGCCAGATACCAGTTGCCGTCGGTGGTTATGGTGCCGCTCCGAATGAGCATGCGGTTCCAGTTCCTGTAGGCGTAATCGGCAGGGACAATGCCGGGGGGCACATCGATTCCGCGAATGAGCTCGGGGTGATTGAGGAACAGCCCCGAGGCGCCCATGCCCAGCAGGTAGAGACCAATCAGTAGACCCAGGTATTTGTGCAGGGATCGAGAGATGCGAAAGCCAAGTCGGCGCGGTGGTGTCATGGATGGTATCCTTTGTCAGACAGTGTTCAGCGCGTGACTTTACAGAAGAATCCGCCGGCGATATTTGATACAAATCAAATTTGTGCCGTTTAGGCAGCATCTGAAGACAGAGGCAGAGCAATGCGATTTTTTGACCGATTTCCCCAAGTCGGCTATGTCTGTGCCCATCGCGGTGCCCGATCCATTGCGCCGGAAAATACCTTGCTGGCCCTTGAGGCAGCCCGGCGCTGCGGGGCGCATGTCTGGGAAACCGATGTGCAGATGACCGCCGATGAGCAGCTGATCCTCTTGCATGACCGCCGCCTCACCCGGACCACGGACATCCGTTCGCGCCCGGAATACCGTGACCGGGTGCAGAAAACACCGGGATATTTTGTCTGGGAGCAACTCCGGTCCCTGGATGCCGGCAGCTGGTTTCTTGCCGGAGATCCCTATGCCACCCTGGAGAAGGGCGAGGTTCCGGCCGATATGGTGCCGCGGATCGGTGGCCAGCGTATTCCTCTTCTGCGGGAGGCCCTCGACGTCTGCCGCGATCAGGATTTCCCCGTCAATCTGGAAATCAAGGGGACGCTGGGGCGGAAGAAAAAACAGCGGCGCCTTGAGCTGCTGGCCGAACAGGTGATGGAGAGGCAGTGTGCGGATCTGGTGCTGGTGTCCTCCTTCGATCATGAAAACCTGCGGTTACTGGAGGAAATTTGCCCGGCTTTGGCAACAGCAGCCCTGGTCGAGAGACAGCATCCACCAGATCTGGTGCGCTACCTCAAAGACCTGGGGGCTGCAGCCTATCACCCACGCCATGATCTGGTCGACGCGCAGTTGATCAGGCAGCTTGCCGTCGCCGGCATCAGAACCAATATCTGGACCGTCAATGACCCGCAACGCTTCCGCTGTTTTGCCGCTGCGGGAGCAACCTTTATCTGTACCGACTGGCCGCAGCGAATGACGGCGGCAGGCCGCGAATGATCTTGAACCCGTTTGCTAATCGTGATAGAAGCAACAGCTGCACGGACAGGGATGCGATGGAAGTGGAAAACGACCAGTTCTTCATGGAGGCGGCCTGCGCCGAAGCGGCGGCTGCCGAACAACTGGGAGAGGTTCCGGTTGGTGCCGTGGTGGTCTGCGACGGCCGAATCATCGGGCGCGGCCACAACCTGCGCGAGGTCAGCAACGACCCCACAACCCACGCCGAGATGCTGGCCATTCGTCAGGCGGCGCAATCTCTCGGGTCCTGGCGGCTCATCGACTGCACTCTGTACGTCACCCTCGAACCCTGTGTCATGTGCATGGGAGCGATCATCCTGGCCCGCATCCCGCGTCTGGTGTTCGCCTGTCGCGATCCCAGGGCCGGTGCGGTTGGTTCCATCTATAATTTTTCCGAAGACCAGCGCTTCAACCATCGGGTAGCGGTCACTGAAGGGATACTTCAGCAGCAATGCAGCAAGCAGCTCAGTAATTTTTTCCGTAAATTGAGAGAGCAGAAAAAAACGCAGAAAAACAAACAGTGACACTTCATCGGAGGGGTGTCCGAGAGGTCGAAGGTGACAGACTCGAAATCTGTTGTAGCGCAAGCTACCGTGGGTTC
>CALFFB010000099.1 GCA_937958075.1 uncultured Geobacteraceae bacterium
TTGATGCAGCTGCGCCCGGATAAGCTTCCAGGACAATTCAAAGAAAAAAACAACCAGGCCGGGACAACCCGTTTCGTTCCCCCGGAACTGGTTGAGGGAACCCTTGAGAAGGGATTTGACATCTATCGAGCTTTGGAGGCCCCCTTCTCCCGAGCCGTGTTCATGATGTTCATGATCAGCGAAATCCACCCCTTTACCGATGGGAACGGGCGAACAGCACGCATTATGATGAATGCCGAGCTGGTCGCTGCCGACGAGCATCGAATTATTATCCCAACGGTCTTCAGGAACAACTACCTCTCTTCCCTCAAGGCATTGACCCACAATGGATTAACGGAGCCGATTATCCGTACCCTGGACTTTGCCCAACGCTATACGCGCAGTGTGGACTGGGATGATTTTGAAGAAGCCAGACGGCAGCTAAGCTTGACAAATGCCTTCCTGGATCCAAATGATGCTGACGCGATGGGAAAACGGCTTGTTCTTTATCAGGAGGGGTAATTTCACAACACACACCTGGCATCCTCCCGGTCCTGACGTCACCTCTTTTTCAACACATAGGTACGCCACATGGCATAGCGAGGAAGAAAGTCGAGGTAGCCCACAACATCGAACCCGCTCTGGTGGAACTCCTGCTCGATGATGTCCCGCGCAATGACAAAACGATTCTGGTAGGACTGCCGGGGACGCTGCGCTTCCAGCCTTTGCCGCCGCCATGCCTTGACATTGCCGTCCACCCACAGGGAAATAATCACGGTCGAGGCGGTCACGCGATGCAACTCCGTCAGCAGCCGCAGTCGATCCTCCTTCTTGCCCAGGTGGTGAATCAGGCGGATACAAAAGATGTTGTCGACAAAATTGTCCGCCACCGGCAACGCAAAAGCCGACCCCTGAAAAGCTTTGATACGGCCGGTCATGTGCGGCGGTCTGTATTTCAGCCCGACATCGATCATATCCTGACTGTAATCACAGGCATGGATGGTGCGCTCGGGCTCCTCCGTCAACAGATCCCAGAAGCGTCCGGTGCCGCAGGGCATATCGAGAACCGATCCGGGACGACCCGCCATGAGCAGAGCCTTACGGGCGATCTGGTGATCGCGCCAGTCGGAAAGCCGTCGGGCCAATCCCCCACGGTGCTTTTCAAAATAAGCCTTGGCATGGTCGGCATCGTACTTGGCGGAAAACTCAACTTCCGGAACCGATGGTTTTTTGTCGCTCATCGAGACTCTCCTGGAAAAACCGCTCTGATAAAAAACACTGTATTCCTGAAACCTTAAGGGCAGACATTATGAAGCTGCCGGATCATTCCTGCAGCATAGGCGGGTTGTATCACTTATCAACCTGAAAACACAAGAATTCGGACATATTGACAATGGCCGAACGCTTCACCTACTGTGCGCTGAACCTGTCAGCCGGGAGGTCTGTCATGCAGAAAACCATCCGCTTCGGCGTGTCCATTGATGACCAGCTGTTGCAGCAGTTCGATGAATTGATCAGTGACAAGGGCTACAGCAACCGCAGTGAAGCGGTGCGCGACCTGATGCGTGACGCCCTGGTGGAACGGCAATGGTCACAGGACGACGCGGAGACGGTGGGCACCGTCACCCTGGTCTACGATCACCACACCCGTGATCTGTCGGACCGGCTCACCGAACATCAGCATCACCACCACCAGGCCATCATTTCCGTGCTGCACGTCCATCTCGACGCCCACAACTGCCTGGAGGTGGTCGTGGTGCGCGGCACGGCCCAGGAGGTCAAGAAACTGGCCGATGAGCTCATCGGCACCAAAGGCGTCAAACACGGCAAGCTGGTGACGACAACCACCGGCCAGAATCTATAATAACCGTTCGTGGTCAAGGTCGCGGGAGCGCAACTCACATGCCAGAAGCCGTTTTACGCCATCCATGGCCACTAGACTGTCGCCATCCGGGCGACAGACACTTCGGCCATGTGAGTTCCCCTCCCCCGCCCATCACGGCCAGCAGACGGTTACTCACCCCTGCATATCCACCAGCGAATGATCCCCGATATTCATTGTCCGTTCACTGCTCACCAGCTGCACCGCCTCGCCGAGGATGGTATCGGTCAGGATCATGTTCCGCACCCGGGTATCACGATTGATGATGCTGTCGCGGATGATGCTGCGTTGAAGCACGGCACCTGCGGCCACCGACACATTGGGTCCGATGACACAGTCCTGCAGGCGCGCCCCCTTCTCCACATGCACCGGCTCGATAAACACGCAGTTCTGCGTCTCACCATGAATATGGTGCCGGTCCTTGAGGAGATAGGCGTTGGTTTCCAGCAGCGTTTCCGGCTTGCCGCAGTCGAGCCAGGCATCGATGGTCGGCGCCTTTAAGCGGCAACCGTCCCTGATCATGCGCATGAACACCGGCGGCAGATAAAATTCCCCCTTGACCCGCTCGTCCGCGTCAATGGTCGCGGTCAGATACTCCATGAAGCGGCGCCCGCTGCGCAGATAGAAAAGCCCCACCTGGGCCAGATTGGAAACAGGCGTATCCGGCTTTTCCACCATGTCGACAATAAAGTCACCGTCCATGACATTGACGCCGAAGCGCTGGTAATCCTCAACCTCCATGGAATAAATCAGGCCGTCAGCGTCATGGCACAGGCTGGTCACCCGGGTGAGATCGGTCTCGAAAATGGTGTCATTGAACACCACCAGCAGATCTTCATCTCCGGAGCAGTAGTCATGGGCCAGCCACACCGCGTGGGCCGGGCCCTTGCGCTCGGTCTGGACAACATAGCGGCAGCTCAGGTGCGGAAACATTTTATCCATGAAATCCTGGATCTGCTCCCCCTGATCGTCGACGATAAAGATAAAATCGCTCACCTCAAGGGTGGCCAGACGGCTGACGATATGCTCCAGAACCGTCTTGCCGGCCACAGACACCAGGGATTTCGCCTTGGTGTGGGTGTGGGGCCAGAGCCGGGTTCCCTTGCCGGCAACGGGCAGAATAACTTTCACAACAGCTACTCCTTTATGCGTCTTTTCATTGACATGTCATCATACAGCCCATGATGGGGACTCCCATTTTCAGGGACAGTTTTCGCCGTCCTGGCCCTTCGACCGTCGCCATCCATGGCGCCGGACGCCCTGATCATGGGAGTCCCCATCATGGGCCCGGAATCTTGCCGATTTGACCTTAGCCTGGTTTTTCAGCAATCACAACCGCCTGCGGCAGGGTAAAACGGAAGCAGCTGCCCTGCCCCTTGCCTGCCGATTCCACCCAGATCCTGCCGCCGTAAAATTCGACAATCCGGCGCACCAGGGCCAGGCCCAGACCCGAACCCTCGGTCTCCGCCGCGAGCTTGTCAAAGAGGCCGAAAATACGTTCCTGGTACGGAGCTTCGATGCCACTGCCGTTGTCCCGCACATAAAAAACGACCTCGTCATCCCGGTCGGCACCGATTTCCACCAGCGGCTCACTCTGGTCGCCCATGTAGACAATGGCGTTCTCCGTCAGGTGGCTCCAGATTTCCGTCAGGCGTTCCTCATCACCACGTAACAGCAGAGACGCCGGCTTGATCTC
The DNA here is from genome assembly GCA_937958075.1 of uncultured Geobacteraceae bacterium. Taxonomy (GTDB): domain Bacteria; phylum Desulfobacterota; class Desulfuromonadia; order Desulfuromonadales; family Geopsychrobacteraceae; genus Pelovirga. Next base: position 3,558 of record CALFFB010000099.1, read on the forward strand.
GACCCTGACGCCACGGCTGGTCGCCAGGGGCTGCAGGGTGTCAACCACCTTTCCTGCCAGTTCAGCAAAAGGCTGCTCCACCTCTGCCGCCGTTACCGTATCCAGCCGGAACAGCCGCATCAGACTGTCAAGGAGCTGATTCATGCGCCGCGCCGCCTTGCGCACCAGGGAAATCTGGCGATCGGTCTCCCGGTCTTCATGCTGCCCCAGGCGCTGTTGAATCATGGCCAGAAAGGATTCCACCGTCACCAGAGGCGTGCGCAACTCATGGGAGACCGTGTAGTTGAACTGCTCCAGGGCCTGGTTGCGCTGACCCAGTTCCCGGCTCTGCCGACCAAGGAGCTCTTCCGCCTGCTTGCGGTCGGTGATGTCCTGCACGAAACCATGCCAGAGCAGACTGCCGTCGGGCAGGGGTTCCGGCGTGGCGTGCCCTTCCAGCCACAGGGTTTTCCCCGAGGGATGCAGCACCCGATGCTGATTGTGCCAGTCGGCAAGGGTGGTTGCCGACTGCTCGATGGACTGCAGAAATTCAGGCTGGTCCTGAGGATGGACCACCGCGACCAAAGCATCGATATCTTCCCGCACCTGCTCCGGTGTCAGCCCGTAGAGTTTGTGAATGCCGTCACTGGCGTAGGGGCAATAGGCGCGACCATCCGCGTGACGCCGAAATTGATAGATCATCCCCGGCAGATGGGCGGCCAGCTTCTGCAGCCGTTTCAGCTGAGCCCTCTGCTCCTCGGCGCTGCGCTGCCGTTGCCGCAGATACAACCGCAGGCGCTGCCGATGAAGGCCGATGGACGCCAGCCCCAGCAGCCAGATACCGCCGTAGCCGAAGAGATAGACGGGCCGGGTCGCGGCCAGGGCCTCGCCATAGGGCTGCCAGGGGATGGCGACAGTGATGCCGCCGAGGAGATCCCCCACCTCATAGCCCTGATGACCGTGACAGCGCAGGCATCCCTCTTCCGTGTAAAAGGGGAGCATCATCCGCAGCGAGCGGTCGCCCTCCTCGGTCATCATCCCCGACAGCTCTTCAACCCCGTCCCTGAAGGAGCGCAGAGCGTCCTCCTCCCAGGCATCAGGCGTATTCTCGGGGCGCAGGGGGTTAAGGCTGGTGATCTTGCCACGTGAACCAAACTGCTCATCCGCCATCTGATGCACCTGACGGGTCATGTAGGCCGGATTGACCAGGGTCAGCTCCCGCCCCGAGGGGGTTGCGATATCACGTTCGGCCACATGGGTAAGGTAGGGATTGGGCGGGGTTTTGGCGGTCACGGGAACATAGACGCCGCCGTGCTCCGTCGACCAGCGACGGTAGGCCATGTCCTTCTGGATACTGTAGCGGGCAGCAGTACGGGCGTTTTCCAGGTAGCCGAAAGCGGTGCGCTGATAATGCCACCAGCCCAGCCCGGCAATAATCAGTGTCCAGACAAGGGCCGCCAGCACCAGCACCGCGCCAAAACGATTGACGTTGATTCTTGTCTGACGATCTGCCGCTGAAGATGGTTCACGGGTCATGGCTTGCTACCCCCTTTTGTTGCCGTGACGGTGGGACGACCGGTTGCTATCGTCTCCGTTAAGAAGCGAACTATTCAGCACAGGACGCGGATTCCCACTCCAAGGGACACGTTGCGCCGTCCATGGCCGTTCGACTGTCGCCGTCCGTGGCGACAGACGCCCTTGTCACGGGAACCCGAACCCTGCCCT
>CALFFB010000100.1 GCA_937958075.1 uncultured Geobacteraceae bacterium
ACGCGCCCTGACCGACGACGACCTGCGGCAGATCTGGCAAGAAGGGTAAACGACCACCAAAAAAAACAAGGGCCTACAGCGTCATGCCGTAAGCCCTTGGAATATCTGGCTCCCTCTGCTGGGCTCGAACCAGCGACAATCTGATTAACAGTCAGATGCTCTGCCAACTGAGCTAAGAGGGAATAGTCTGTTGCGGAGTGGGAATATAGGGATTTGCCTGCTTCTTGTCAAGCCCTTTTCCCGATCTTTTTGCCGTCAGTTCGTCTTTTTCAGGTCGTTCAGGACCAGTTTGGCGATGACCTTGAGGGTTTCAAAAACCCCCTCACCACTGGCTGCGCAGGCTTCAGTTTCCGGCACCTTGCGCGGGTTGAGCAGGCTGCTGAGTTCCTCGACGCTGCAAACACCGGGCAGGTCGCGCTTGTTGTACTGGATAACAAAGGGAATTCGGTCGAGATCGAGCCCCTGTTCTTCGAGGTTGTCGCGCAGGTTTTCCATACTTTCGATATTGGCGTCGAGCCGTTCCTGCTGGGAGTCAGCGACGAACACCACGCCATCGACACCTTTTAGAATCAGCTTGCGGGAGGCGTCATAGAAGACCTGACCCGGCACCGTGTAGAGGTGAAACCGGGCCTTGAAGCCGCGAATCTCGCCCAGGGCCAGGGGGAGAAAATCGAAAAACAGGGTGCGTTCCGTTTCCGTCGCCAGGGAGATCATCTTGCCTTTGGAGCTGTCGGCTGTCTTGTTGTAAACAAACTGCAGGTTGGTTGTTTTGCCACACAGGCCGGGCCCGTAATAGACGATTTTACAGTTGATTTCCCGCGATGCATAGTTGATGAAAGACATCCGCCTGGCCTCTTACTTAAAGAGATTATCGATATCGTCGTCGGTGATTTCGGCAAAAGGATTCATGGCGGCACTCTGGTCGTTGTGGACCACCGTTTTCCGTACCAGATCCTCCAGAATCAGATCCAGATCACGTCCGGCACGCTTGACCCGCAGCCGCACCAGCCCGAGAGAGCTGCGCTGATCGAAGATGACCACCAGAATCACCCGCCCGCCGACAATGGAGATATGGATATTGTCCTTTTCCCCTTCGTGAAAAAGGATGGAGAACTCCTTTTCGCCGATCAGCTTGGCCAGTCCCCCCGTCGCGGCGATGTTCCCCGCAGTCAGGGAGGCCAGACTGGTGGTGTCCAGATGCTCGGTTTCGCCCGTGGCGGCAATAAGCTGACCATCTTTGTCCACCAGAAAAATAGCTCTGGCGTTCGCCTCGCGCAGCAGGCGGTCGATGAGCGCCGAAATTCTCTGGTATTCTTCATCGTACATGACCAGTGACGATGATGCTTCGAGCATGACGAACTCCTTGAAATAATCAACAATCTTCTGTATAGCACTGAAAAGTGCTTCATATCAATAGAGCCCTGACCCTTCGCCCGGCAATTATCGTCTCGGGGTTACAAATCTTGGCCGTGTTTGCTATAACATAAGTGCATCAAAGCCCCCCTTGCCTGAAGGATTGTCCGTTGCCGAACCCTTATCTCTATCCCGTCGGGCTCAAGCCCTGGAGCCGCACCCAGGCTGCCGCCATGATCGAGGGCTACGACTTTGCCCTCCTGGATGATTGCGACAACGCCTACCGTTTCACCGCCGTTGTCTCGACGGAGCGCATCGCCGATCTGTTCCATCAGTTCGCGCGCTTTCTGCCGGATGAGGCTTTTTTTATCCTGGAATATTATCCCGACCCGGAAACCTTCAGCAGCAAGCGCTCAAGCCGGCAGGACGATCAGCTGTCACCCTCGGTGTTCTATTCTCCCTATCTGCCGACGGCAACTATTCTCGGCATTATCGCCCCCTATTTATCCCGTCTGATTCACGACGGCTTTGTCGGCTTCGGTCTGGCCAATAATCGCAAGGGGCTGGAGATGTTCTTCTCCGAGGAAAAGTTCCTCACGTTTTTCACCGACAACCACCTGCGCCTGTGCAATTTTTTCCGCAAAGAACAGATCCCCTTCTCGGATGACCTGATTCTGCCGACGGACTTCGGTCACGACCATCTGTCCCTGGTCGGCCTGCCCCGCCGCCTGCTGCCGCCGGAATTGCGCGAAGCCGGTACCGCTGCCCTGGATTCAACCCTTTACGGTGACGAAATCATCAGCCAACTCGATATGTACGAAGTCGAGGAAGGGCTGTCCTTTTTTCTCACCCGCAAGGAGCAGGAACAGATCGACGGCCTGATTTCCGGCAAGCTTCACGCCCTGGAGATCGAGGATGTTGAATTCGGCTCCCTGCTCCTTGACTGGAGCGATTTCGTGACCGAATGCGAACATACCTTTGATGGTGATCTGTGGGAATACCGTCAGGGGCTGAGAATCCGCGACATCATCCAGATGGTGATCGAACTGGCGCCGCCACCCCTGGCTGAAAAAATCACCGCCATTGTGCGCGAACCTGACGCCGCCTTTCTGCAGAACCTCATCGACCGCCCCAAGCGTCTTGATCCTCCCGACGAACCGAAATTATCGCAGGAACGGTTCTGGTATCAGGGAGTCGTGCGCAACCAGGGCAGTGAGCTGCGCCGCGACCTGATCCGCCACGGCTGGTTTCAACGCTAGCCATCATGCTGCTTGTCCTCACCGCGACCCCCCTTGAGAGCACCCTGCTGCGCCACCGGCTCCAGTCCCGGCAGGACCTGCCGTGCGGCAACGCCACCCTGCACCAGGGGCAGTTGCACGGGCAGCAGGTTCTTATCGGTCACAGCGGTATCGGCGCCATGCTCACCGCCATGCAGCTGACGAGAATCCTGCTGACGCACCGACCGACAGCGGTTATCCTCTGCGGCTGCGGCGGCAGCTACCCCGGCAGCGACCTGCATAACGGTGATCTGGCCCTGGCCACCAGGGAAATCTACGGTGATTGCGGCGTCGCCACCGATCAGGGCTTTCTCCCTTTTGCCGAGCTGAACATCCCGCAGCAGGCAACGGCAGCCCCGGTATTTCATCAGTCTTATCCCCTCGACCCGCTGTTGTTGCAGCGGGCTGGAGAGATTCTTCCCCGGGTCACCGTCGGCCCCTTTGTCACCGTCAGCTGTTGCAGCGGCACCCCTGAAACCAGCGCCGAACTGGCCCGGCGGACCGGTGGCATTTGTGAAAACATGGAAGGCGCGGCGGCGGCACAGGTCTGTGCCGAATTTGCCCTGCCTCTGCTGGAAGTGCGCGGCATTTCCAACCCGACGGGCACCCGCGACCCGCGGCAGTGGGATGTCCGCCTGGGCGCCGAGGTTGCCCAGCAGGCGGTGCTCACCCTGTTGCGGCAGGGAATCGTGTGCTAACCAAGAGATATAGAGGTGGTCGGCGGCAGGCTCAGTCCACAGGCTCAGGGTTTCTGTGACAAGGGCGTCTGTCGCCATGGACGGCGACAGTCGAACGGCCAGGACGGCGCAAAGTGTCCCTTGGAACAGGAATCCTGAAC
>CALFFB010000101.1 GCA_937958075.1 uncultured Geobacteraceae bacterium
AGGAGAAAGAATGATGAAAAGAACAAAGAACCAAAAGGGTTTTACCCTGATTGAGTTGCTGATCGTCGTTGCGATCATCGGTATTCTGGCGGCTATTGCCATTCCGCAGTTTGCGAGTTATCGTCAGAAAGCGTTTGATTCAGCAGCGCAGAGTGATTTGCGGACAATAAGAACTACGCTTGAAGGTTTTTATACTGACAATTACCAATACCCTACTGGCGGTTAATTTATTAATACAATCTATTTTAGATATCAGATTATTCATAAAGGAGAATAAATGATGAAAAACATCTTTTTAGCTTTATTGCTAGTTCTAATTTCTGCGACATTTTCATTTTCTGGTACGTCCGATTCAGAAAATGGGGTGCTGGCTTTTAGTGATATTGACAATGAGATTCCTCTTTCGCCAAAAGTTGTTGCTCAATATACAGATGGTGATAATGAAGCAGGGGTTGCTAACCAGTGGTATGTGGCGGGGACAACTCATCAGGGTGGTACATTCACATATGCAACTGCTGCAGGAATTACGAAAATTTATAAACTCGCAAATGGCGACGGTGGTAACCAATTTGATGCAATGCCGACAACTCCACAGTCAGAATCAGTTTGGTCTGATGAAGGGTGGAGTCTGTAATTCTATAATAGATTGTTTTCAAAAGAGCCCCTGTTCGGGGCTCTTTTTTTATTATCCAAATGGTTTTAAATGAACAGTTATATCCAGATACTTGTTCTTTTCTTTTTAACGAATTATGTCGTTTTAATTTTTTTTCTGGATCCTGGGACCAAGTCGAAAGCAATTATATTAGGAGTTTTGTGCTTTTCATTTTATTGTTTTAAACGGAATGATTTTTTCAAGCTGACGTATATCACCTTTAGCGGCATTTTTCTTGTCTGCCTCTTTATTTTAAGAGGTATCGAATCGACTTACACCTTTTTCAATCATTTTGATATTTTGATACTATCCTCACTGATGTTTTGGTCATTGATATTATCCAGATTTTTATCGGCGCCTGATTGTCAAGCTCTATTTAAAAACATCATATGCTTTGTTGGCATTTTGACGTTTGTTGCTGCCTTGTTGGGCATGTATGAATATTTCAGTTTTGTTTTTTTGGGTAAGAGTAGCGGGATGCTTGTTCCGCACATCTTGCCGGAAAACAAAAGTATCAGGATCGCAGGAATTTACGGTCAATCCAATTTATTTGCTCTTTTTCTTTTAAGCGGACTTTTGTCTTTTTTTTATACCTATCTGCACAATCCCCTTTTCAGTATCTCTCAGTGTCGTATTAAATTCCTATACTATCTTCCCTTATTTGTTGTCGCTCTGTGTTTTTTTCTGACAGGTTCACGCGCAGGGCTTTTGGCGTTGCTGTGTACTTTGCTGTTTATGTGCCTTATGGTGGTTCGCAAGCGATATCTAGCACATCAACCTGATTTTGTTCGTAAATTCATGATGATATTGGGTGCTGTAGCTATCGCAGGTTTATGTAGTTATCTGCTTAACTTCACCTTCACGGGTGCAGGTTCTCGTGCGGTGATTAGTTCTGGTGTATCCATTGAGGCTCGTTTTGTTTTCTGGGCTGCAGCCTGGCTGATATTTCTTGATCACCCCTGGTTTGGTATCGGGCTGGGTAACTACAAATTTTATTTGTCAGAATACCTGCCTAAGGCGCACGAATGGTTGGGCTTTGTGCAATTCGAGGCCATGGGCTACACCAAATGGGCGCATAACGAGTTTTTGCAGCTTGTGTGCGAAGGCGGTGTCTTTGTTCTGTTGCTGCTTTTGTTTTTGTTAGGGAGTTTTTCGTATCAGCTATTCAGGTTTGCCAAGGGTAAGTGTGATTGGAGTCCATTGAAATTTTACAGTCATATTTTAATCATTCCTTTTATTATTCAATCCATGTTCAGCTGGCCTATGCGCCATCCCGGCTTGCTGGTGCTGTTTGTTACATTTCTGGCCATGCTTGCTGCACAGTATCCGGGCAAGGTCATTGTTGTACCGAAATGGGGACAGTACAGCTTGAAGGGTGTAGCCTTTATCGGCTTGACAGCAGTTGCTTTTGTTGCGGTGCAGGAAACGAAGATGGGGTTGTTTGCTCGCGCAATGACACCGGAAAATGCAAGGGATGGTTTTGAACGTTTTGAGGAACTGGTTGCCGAGCCTTATACTGAATATCCGTTGCTTCTTCACTTAACCCCAAGATACGTTGGAGTGGCGCTGAAATATGAAGATAGCGAGTTCGGTGCTAAAATTTTACCCTATGTTGAAAAGCTGACATCCATGCAAGGTGCGCACTGGCAGTGGTACAATCTGGCTGCAATCTACAATTTGCTGGGGCAAAGAGATCGTGCCCATGATGCCATCGAATCGGCTATTAAGGTTCGTCCATCAGAAGAGAGATACTGGTCGTTTCAGCATTATTTAAATATTCAAGATGCATCTGAAAAAACAGGGCGACCAATAGAGGATTTTCTTCCGATACCTCCAGATGGAGAGGCAAAAGACTTGAAGGATATGTTTGATTTCGGTGGACGTGATGTCATTGAGATGTAAGTCTGTAAAGACCCTTTATGAAGTTTTCAAGGTTGTGTTACGTCAGCGGGGTGAGGATGCGGCATTTCAGGCGACGGCCCTGATGCAACAGGGGCAGCTGGTCGAGCTGTCGCCGTCATTGGCGATGCTGGCAGCAAAAACCAGCCTGACATTGTCTCTGCGGATGGCAGACAGTATTATTCTGGAGACAGCACGCCAGTTTCAAGCGGTCCTCTGGACTCAGGATGAACATTTTTCCGCTATTGAGGGGGTACGCTACTTTCGCCATGGTGGCTGAGATTTGGTTGCGTTTGAAATCGGTTTTGGCCATAGGTAAAATCTGATTCCATCATAACGACCCTCACCGGATGAGTCTGGCGCATGATTTTTCAGGAAACTAAAATCAAATGACCGAAATCCAACTGCAAAACATCTCCAAAACCTACAACCCCGGCCTGTTCAAGAAAAAAGTCCAGGCGGTGACCGACCTTTCTTTTGATGTTCAAAAGGGGGAGGTCTTCGGGCTGATCGGGCCGAACGGCGCGGGCAAAAGCTCCACCATCCGCATGTTGCTGGGTTTGATGCGCCCCGACAGCGGCGACATCCGTTTTCGCGACAAACCCCTGACCGATGCCGCCATTCAGCGCCACACCGGTTATCTGCCGGAAAATCCTTATCTGTATGATCACCTGACCCTGCTGGAGCTGCTGGCCTTCGGTGGACGCTCTTCCAGTCTGGGTGGGGCACGTATTGCCCAGCGGGGGGAGATGCTGATGACCAAGCTTGATATGCTGGAGGCGCGCAAGCGCCCCTTGCGCACTTTTTCCAAGGGGATGCTGCAGCGTGCGGGCATCTGCTTGGCTCTGCTGCATGATCCCGATGTCGTGGTGCTGGATGAACCGATGAGCGGCCTTGACCCTATCGGCCGCAAGATGGTCTTTGATCTGGTGATGGAGTTGAAACGGGAGGGGAAGACGATTTTCTTTTGCTCCCATATTCTCAATGATGTAGAGCGCTTGTGTGACCGTATCGGACTGATGCACAAAGGGCGGTTGGTGCGGATGTTTGAGCGGGATGAGGTTATGTCAGATGCGGCTTATGCTTCCGGTAATCGCTCTCCCCTGGAGGAACTGTTTATGCACACTATTGAGGAGTGTGAGGCATGAAAGCAGTGTGGGCCCTTGCTCTGATTACCTTCAAGGA
>CALFFB010000102.1 GCA_937958075.1 uncultured Geobacteraceae bacterium
GCTGTATCCGCGCCTGCCTGACCCAGGGATTTTCCTCGATCTTGCGTCCGATGAGATGCAGATCGAGGGCGAAGGTCATCATTTCCGGCTCGATATCCGACAGGGCAATGACGGTATCGTCACAAAGACGATTATTGCCCTGGACCTCGATGGTTGCGACCCGGAACTGATCGGAGGCCATGAGCATCTGCGCTGCGAGAAAGCCGCCACCAACCACCGCCACAACACTGAACAGGGCGATGGCCAGACGCAACCCCCGATGGAACAGCTTGCGCAGGTCCCGAGGCTGTCGCTGTTTTCGGCGCCGGTTGACCCGCGGTTTCTTTTTTTTCTGATCCCCCTTGAAATCACGCATGGGTCAGCCTTTACCTGTCCAGTCCGGCATCGTTCACCATCATCTCCACCAGCTGCGCAAAGCTGATTCCGACAGCAGCGGCCGCCTTGGGCAGCAGGCTGGTTTCCGTCATCCCCGGCACCGTATTGATTTCAATGCAGAAAATCTCCCGCCCACGGACGATGAAATCAACCCGTGCCGCCCCCCGGCAACCCAGGTGCCGATAAGCGGCAAGAGCCCTGTGCTGAATATCTTCCGTCAGCTCCGCATCGACAGGCGCCGGCACCAGATAGCGGGTCGTCGTGCTTTGATATTTGGCCCGATAATCGTAAAAGCCGCCTTCCGGGAGGACCTGAATAACCGGCAGGACCCGGCCATTGATGATCGACACGGTCATTTCCGCGCCGTCGATGTACTCTTCGAGCATCAATCGGCCGTTCAGCTGCGCGGCAACCGCCACTCCGTCGACAAGCTGCTGCCGGGTGCGGGCGATACTGACACCCACCGTCGAGCCCTCGCACGATGGCTTGACCACCACCGGCAGGCCTTGACATCGACGGATCAGGTCCTCCTGCTCATCATCGGGCAGCAGATAATCAAAAGCGGGTGTCGCCAGACCGTGAAACTGCAACAACTGCTTGGTGCAGATCTTGTCCATGGCCAGGGCACAGGCCTGCACCCCACTGCCGCTGTAAGGGATCCGCATCACCTCCAGCACCCCCTGCACCTGCCCGTCTTCCCCCCCCCGACCATGCAGGGCGATCAGGGCAACGTCGACTCCAGCCTGACGCAATTGCTCCGGCAGATCATGGCCGGCGTCAATCAGCACGACGTCATAGGCAAGGGACGCCAGCGCCGCAGCCGCCGCCTGACCGGATTTCAGCGACACCTCACGCTCCGATGACCAGCCACCGGCGAGAACGCCGATTTTCTTCTGCTTAAGGCTGTGCGTGGCCATGACTGTCACCTGCTAACCTGCCTGGTCCTGCAACCGCCGGGCGAGCTGGTCGCAAATCTGGTTGACATTGCCGGCGCCAAGGGAAATAACCATGTCCTGCGGTTGCACCAGCTTGGCGACAAAATCAACCGCAGCGGCCAGGTCGGCACAGTAATAGGCCGCCTTATGTCCGTGCTCGATAATTCCGGCGACCAGAGCTTCGCCGGTCGCCCCGTCAATGGCATCCTCACCGGCGGCGTAAACATCCGTCACAACCAGCACATCCGCATCATAGAAAGCGGTCAGAAACTCATCGAACAAGGCTTGCGTCCGGCTGTAGCGGTGCGGCTGAAAAACGGCGACAATCCGCTTTGACCAGTTACTTCTGGCAGCAGCCAGAGTCGCCTTGATCTCCGCCGGATGATGTCCGTAGTCATCGATGATCATGAGATCGCCGAGCTGATGGCGCACTTCAAATCGTCGCTGCAGTCCACCAAAATGCGCAAACCCGTCAACAATCCGGCCAAAGGGAACCTCCAGCTCCATCGCCACAGCCAGCACCGCCAGGGCGTTCAGCACGTTATGCCGGCCGGGCAGATGAAAACTGATGCGTCCGAGCTTCTTTCCCTGATGCCAGGCCTCGAAGCTTGTCTTCCCCTGCTGCTGATCAATGGCTGTCGCGTAAACATCCGCCTGGGAGCTGAAGCCGTAGGTTGTATAGCGCTTCTTGACCTGGGGCAGAATCGCCTGGACGTTGGCATCTTCCAGACAGAGGATAGCGCGACCGTAAAAGGGGACCTTGTTGACGAAATCGATAAAAATCTGCTTGATCTCCTCAATCCCGGCGTAATAGTCGAGATGATCCCGATCGATATTGGTAACCACCGCGATGGTCGGCGTCAGCAGCATGAAGGATCCATCCGACTCATCCGCCTCAGCAACGAGAAACTTCCCCTGGCCCAGTTTGGCATTGGAGCCGAACACGTCCAGCCGACCGCCGATGACCGCCGTCGGGTCGATCCCGGCCTGATGCAGCACCACCGAGAGCATACTGGTCGTTGTTGTTTTACCGTGGGTCCCGGCAACGGCGATGCCGTATTTCATGCGCATCAGTTCCGCCAGCATCTCGGCCCGGGGAATCACGGCGATATGACGCCGGTGGGCTTCCACGACCTCCGGATTATCGGCCCTGACCGCTGTCGAAGTGACCACCACATCGACTTCGTCCAGATTTTCCGCCCCATGGCCGATGACAATCTCGCCCCCCAGTTCCGCCAGGCGCCGGGTCGTGTCTGATGCCCGCAAATCCGACCCGGATACGCGATAGCCCTGGTTCAGCAGCAACTCGGCGATGCCGCTCATGCCGATGCCGCCAATACCGACAAAATGAATTTTGCGTATACGTCCGTACATGAATTCCCCTTCAGTACGCTGCCGACACCACAGACAGACACTCATCGAGGAGGAGCCTGGTGGCATCGGGCACCCCGATCAGCCGTCCGCGGGCCCCCATCTGCTGCAGCTGCTTGCTGTCTTCAAAAAGAATTTTGATCTCCGTCGCCAGATGCATGGCCGTCAGGTCCCTCTGGTTGAGCACAACAGCGGCACCCGCCTTTTCCAGGGCGCGGGCGTTGGCCGACTGATGATCCCCGGCCGCGTGGGGAAAAGGAATCAGAATCGCCGGACGACCACAGACCGTCAGTTCCGCCAGGGTTGTCGCCCCGGCGCGGCAGACGATGAGACGCGCATCCCGGTAGGCTGCGGCCATGTCGTCAATAAAGGGCACGACCGTCGCGTCCGGATAACCACAGGCGGCGTAAGCCGCCTCAATCCGCTGAAAATCCTCATCACCGGTCTGATGGACAATCGCCGGCGGCCTGGACCAGCTCATCAGCTCCTCAAGGCAACCGACCATGGCATCGTTAATGGCGCGGGCCCCGCGACTGCCGCCGAACACCAGCAGAGTGCCGTCTTCACGAATCATCTCCGGAACCTGTTCAAGACCGGAACGCAGTGGATTTCCCGTAACCTTCGCCCGATTCTGCGCAAAGGCGCTTCGGGTTTCCGGGTAGGACACACACACCAGCGCCGCCCCCCTGGCCGCAACCCTGTTGGCCAGGCCGGGGATGGCATTCTGCTCATGAATCAGATAGGGTATCCCCTTCAATCTGGCCATCAGCAGCACCGGTACTGACGCGTAGCCGCCGAAACCGACCACCAGGTCGGGTTTGAACTGCGCCATAATGCGCCTGACCTGTCCCATGCTGGTCAGTAACCGGGGAATCATCTCCAGCTTGCCACGCCAGCCGCGGCCAACCACTCCGACCATATCAACGGTCTCAAGGGGCAGACCCAGCTTCGGCAGCAACCGGTATTCCAGCCCCTGCCGGGTACCGACGAACAGCACTGATGACTCCGGGTACTGCTTTAACAGCATGTCCCCCAGGGCCACGGCCGGGAACAGATGTCCTCCGGTCCCGCCGCCGGCCAGCAACAATCTCATGGCGTCTTCTCCAGCCGGCTTGAAATATTCAACAGGATGCCCACCGCCAGCAGGCTGGTCACCAGACTGGTGCCGCCATACGAAATAAAAGGGAGGGTGAGCCCCTTGGTCGGCAGCAGTCCCATGCACACGGCCATATTGATGAAGGCGGAAAATCCGATGAGCAGACTCAGGCCGAAGGCCAGGTTCCGGCCGAAGGGCTCCTGGCAGCGCAGGGCGATGCGGATACCACACAAAACAACCACCAGAAACAGGGCCGCGATAGCCAGCACCCCGATCAATCCCAGCTCCTCACCGATGACAGAAAAAATAAAATCCGTATGGGCCTCGGGCAGATAAAACAGTTTCTGCTCACCGATGCCCAGGCCCTGGCCACGAATTCCACCCTGGCCGAAAGCCACCAGACTCTGAATGATCTGGAAACCGCTGTCATAGGGATCGGTCCAGGGATCGAGAAAGGCCATCAGACGGCGGCGGCGGTACTCTGAATTCATGATCAGAAAATACACCACCGGCAGGGACATCAGGATCGTCGGCAGGATATAACGCCAGCGCACGCCGGCCACGATCAGCATCGACAGAGCCAGGGCAGCGATAATCACGGCGCTGCCCAGATCCGGCTGCTTCAGGAGCAGGGCCAGCAGTACCCCGAGGACGATCATGTAGGGGAAATAGCCCTTGACAAATGACCGGACCTTCTCCTTTTTCCGGGTCAGTGAATGAGCCAGATACAATACCAGAGTCAGCTTCACCAGCTCCGCCGGTTGCAGGGTCAGCCCCGGCAGGCGCAACCAGCGTACCGCGCCGCCGACCTTGATGCCGACCCCGGGAACCAGCAACAGACCAAGGAGAAAAATGCTGACCAGCAGACTGATCACTGCCAGGTGCCGCCAGTTTTCATAGTTGAAGCAGGTCGCGGCACAGAGCACCAGCGCCCCGATAACGGCGTAGAGGCCTTGACGTTTGAGAAAATAAAAGCCGTCGCCAAAACGCTCGGCGGCCATGATCGCCGACGAGGAATAGACCATGACGATACCGATACAGGTCAGCATGACCGTCATCATCAACAGATTGGTATCGATGTCACGCCGCCAGATCATAACGTCCCTTCCTCCGGCAAGGCCCGAACCAGCCGTTCAAAAACCTGCCCCCGCTGTTCGTAGCTGGCAAACATATCGAAGCTGGAACAGGCCGGCGACAGCAGCACTGTCCCTCCCCGCTCAGTGAGTTCGGCGGCGCGGGCGACCGCCTCTTCAAGACTGGCGGCACCAATGATCTCGCAGCAGCCGTCCAGAGCCGCGGCCATACGTTGCCGGGCTTCACCGATCAGAATCAGATGCCTGACCCGGCCCTCCAGCAGCGGGCGCAAAGGCGCGTAGTCTCCCCCCTTGTCCTTGCCACCGGCAATAAGGGTGACCGGAGCCGCCAATCCGGCCAGACTCTTGATGACACTACCGACATTGGTCCCCTTGGAATCGTTGTACCAGCGGACGCCCTGACGTTCACGCACCAACTGCATCCGATGTTCAAGGCCGGTAAAGGCACAGATGGCCGACCAGGCAACCTCGCCGGGACAACCGAGCAGCAGCACCGCCGCCAGAGCCGCCATGGCGTTTTCCTGATTGTGCTCCCCGCGCAGGGCCAGGGCTGCCAGGTCGAAGGTCTGCATCTCTCCCGACCTGTTCCACCGTAGCGTCAGTCCGTCCCTGGTCAGCACCCCTTCCGGGCGACCGCTGGCGGAAAACCAGATTTTCTGCGCCGCAATATGTGAACACAGCTCGCGCACCAGCGGATCATCGGCGTTGAGCACGGCATAATCCGCAGCCGTCATGTTGCGGAACAGGTTGATCTTGGCCGCATAATAACTGTCCAGGTCGGGATAACGATCCAGATGGTCGGAACTTAAGTTGAGGAGCACCCCCACCTGTGGGTGAAAACGGTCGATGGTTTCCAGCTGAAAGGAAGACAGCTCCACCACCAGGGCGTCACAATCCTGATCAATCGCAGCGACAAGTGGAGTTCCCAGATTGCCGCCGACAAATGGCTTTTTACCCCAGGCCTTGAGGGCCTCACCGATCAGGGTCGTGGTCGTGGATTTTCCGTTGGTGCCGGTCACGGCAACGATATCCGTCCGCAACTCACGACTGGCGATCTCCACTTCGCCCAGAATCGGAATCTTCCGTACCATGGCCTGCTGCAGCAGCGGCACCATCAGGGATACTCCAGGACTCAGGGCAATCAGATCCGCCTGCTGGAAGATACCGGCCGAATGCCCCCCCAGGTCCAGCGCGACACCCAGGGCCGCAAGCCTGGACAGGTCGGTCAGCTGCTCGGCAGGGCGTCGATCCGACAGGGTGACCCGCGCGCCCCGGTCGGCAAAAAACCGGGCCAATGCCTGCCCGCTCTTGCCGGCACCCATAACCACAATGTTCTGATCGCGATAGTTGGCAGTCATCTCAGCTTCAGTGTCGACAGGGCGATTAACGCCAGGATAATGCTGATAATCCAGAACCTGACAATGATCTTTGGTTCCGGCCAGCCCTTGAGTTCAAAGTGATGATGTATCGGCGCCATACGGAACACCCGGCGCCCCCAGTATTTGAACGAAATCACCTGCACGATCACCGACAGGGCCTCGACCACGAAAATGCCGCCGACGATGACCAGCACGAATTCATTTTTGGTGATCACCGCAATGACCCCCAGGGCTCCCCCCAGGGACAGACTGCCGACATCGCCCATGAAGACCTGCGCCGGATAGGTATTGAACCAGAGGAATCCAAGTCCGGCGCCAACCATGGCGCCACAGAGGATCGACAGCTCCCCGGCACCGGGAATACTGGTAATCTGCAGATAATTCGCCAGATTGGCATGGCCGACCAGGTAGGCCAGCAACAGAAAGGTAGCGGCCGCGATGATCATCGGTCCGATGGCCAGACCGTCGAGGCCGTCGGTCAGGTTCACCGCGTTACTGGCCCCGACCATGACCAGAATGGCGAAGGGGATGTAAAACAGGCCCAGGTCCGGGGTCACATTTTTAAAAAAGGGCACACTCAGGTGGGTCTCGACCTGACCGCTACTGTACAGCAGCACGGCGGCGGCCCCGGCAATAAGGATCTGCCAGAACATCTTCTGGCGCGCGGATATGCCGTCGCTGTTCTTACGCACCACCTTCAGGTAGTCATCGACAAAACCGATGGCCCCGTAACCCGCAGTCACCAGCAGAGCTACCCAGATATACAGGTTGGTCAGATCAGCCCACAGCAGGGTCGGCAGGATAATCGCGACCAGAATCAGGGCCCCGCCCATGGTCGGGGTCCCCTCCTTGACAAAGTGCGACTCCGGCCCCACCTTGCGGATAACCTGGCCGACCTGCATCCGCTGCAGGGTTGCAATCAGCCAGGGGCCGAGGATAAAGGAAATCATCAGCGCGGTGATGGTCGCGTAGATGGTGCGAAACGTAATAAAGCGAAATACATAGAGGGCGGAGAATTCGGTATGCAGTGGATAGAGCAAATGATAGAGCATCGCTGGATTACCGCCCTTTTCCGTTGGCAAACCCTGCTGCCTGTTTGAGTTCCTGCACCAGACGGTCGAGCTGCACGCCACGCGATCCCTTGACCAGAATCTTGTCACCGGGACGTTGCAACTGCTTCATCAACTCTACCGCCTCACCAACCTCAGCGACCTTGATAATCCGCTCCCGGTTCATACCGGCGGCGAGAGCCCCCGCCTCCACGTCCGCCGCATACTGACCGACGGCAATCAGGTCAGTGGCCCTTTCCGCAGCTTTCCTGCCGAGGTTTTGATGCATGACAGAAGCGTCCGGACCCAGCTCCAGCATGTCTCCCAGCACGGCAATCCGGCGTCCGTTGCCTTTTAAACCGTGCAGGGCATCAAGCGCCGCATGGGCGGACAGGGGATTGGAGTTATAGCTGTCGTCAAGGAGCTTACCGCCACAGGGCAGGGGAAACAGGTTCATCCGACCCTGACAGGGCTCAAAGGAGGCCAGCCCCGCCGCGATGGTTGCCAGCGGTACTTCCAGTTCCAGCGCCGCGGTCGCCGCTGCCAGGGCATTGTGGACGTTATGCCCACCGGGCACCGGCAGTTGAATGCTCTGTCTTTGGCTGTCGACAACCAGATCAAAATCAACCCGATCAGCATGAACGACGATATTTTCTGCACGCACATCCGCCCCGTCTGCCAGCCCGTAAGTCCGTTTCCTGACCCCATTGGCCACCGGCAGGCGCGCCACCCGGTCGTCATCCAGATTGATAACGGCTGTTCCCCCCTGCAAACCGGCAAAGAGCTCGCCCTTGGCGCGGGCCACGCCGTCGAGACCATGCAGGGTCTCCAGATGCGCTTCGCCGATATTGGTTATCACCCCGATGGTCGGGGCGGCAATTTCCGTCAGGCGCTCGATTTCACCCAGGGCGCTGGTTCCCATTTCAACAACGGCCCACTGATGGTTTTTTTCGATCCGCAGCAGGGTCAGGGGCAGGCCGATGAGATTATTAAAATTTCCGTAGGTCTTAAGACCCGGCGCGATCTGGCCGAGAATGGACGCCAGCATCTCCTTGGTCGTGGTCTTGCCTGCTGAACCGGTAATGGCGACCAGGGGTCCCTGCAACTGCAGACGCCAGGCCGCGGCGATATCGCCCAAAGCGCGCAGGGTATCGGCAACCCGCACCACCGGAACCGGCAGACCCTCGACAACCTGCTCACTCAGGCAGGCCGCGGCGCCATTATTTACCGCCTGACGAAAATAATCATGGCCGTCATAGCGTTCTCCGCGCAGGGGGATAAACAGGGCGCCTGGCACCATATTGCGGCTGTCCGTTGAAATCCCCGTCAATTCGCAAGGGATTTTTTTGCCGCCGAAGACGCCCCCGACAATGCGACAGATCCGCTCCAGATCAAACATCGGCTTCGTCCCCGGCAGCCAGCGCAAACGCCTGCTGCAGCTCTTCCCGGTCATCAAAATGGATGCGCTGCGTTCCCAGGATCTGATAATCTTCGTGCCCCTTTCCGGCAACCAGCAGCAGATCACCGGCCGTGGCCAGACGCACTGCCGCTTCAATGGCAATGCGCCGGTCGGGAATCACCACAAAGCCCCGTGTGCCTCTGGCCAGGTCCGGTAGTCCGACCTCCTGACCGCCGGCCGCCAGGGCTCCCTGGCGAATCTGCTCAAGTATCTGCAGCGGATCCTCGGTGCGCGGATTATCCGAGGTAAAGATCACCACCTCGGAGTACTTCACCGCGGCAGCCGCCATCAGAGGCCGCTTGCCCGGATCACGGTCACCACCACAGCCAACCACCGTCAACAGTCGCCCACGCTCCAGCTTGACCAGGGTCGTCAGTACCTGCTCCAGGGCATCACCGGTATGCGCATAATCAACAAGGGCCAGGACGCCTTTGCTGTTGGCAACCCGCTCCAGGCGTCCGGGCACCTGACCGGCCGCTGCAACACCGGCTGCTATGGTCGCGTTGGCAATGTCGAGTTGCTGACCCGCAGCCACCGCCGCCAAAAGATTGGACACATTGAAATCGCCGATCATGGCACTGTCGATGCGCACACTGCCCCGGTCTCCGACAAAATTCCCGTGAATGCCTTCACGGCCCGAGGTCACGATCTCCGGGCGCAGTCCGCAGGCGGCATCATGACCATAGGCCACAGCCTTGACGGGCAAGGCCAGAAGGCGCCTGCCGTAAGGGTCGTCAGCATTGATGACGGCCTTGCCGCCGACCAGCAGTTCGCTGAACAACCGCCCCTTGACCTGGAAGTAGTCTTCAATATCCCGGTGATAATCGAGATGTTCCGGGGTCAGATTGGTAAACACGGCGACGCTGAAGGCAAGGCCGTCAACCCGATGTTGGGCCAGGGCATGGGAGGAGACTTCCATGATCAGCGCATCGGCGCCAAGGGCGCGAAAGTCGGCGATAAGCGCCATCAGCTCCACCGATTCCGGCGTTGTGTGACTGGCAGGATGGTGCACCTCGTCTCCCAGCCGATAGGCAACGGTTCCCAAGACCGCCGGGCGATACCCGGCCTGGCGCAGGATCGATTCGAGGAGATAGGTAACGGTTGTCTTGCCGTTGGTGCCCGTAACCCCGACAACCGGAATACCCTGAGCCGGGTTGCCGTAATAACGGGCCGCCATCCCGGCCATGGCCAGACGCACGTTGGCGACCTCAATGACACAGGTGTCCTGCTCCTGCTCCGAAACGGCCCCGGGTGCAGCAACGACCGCCAGCGCGCCCCGCTCCAAGGCTTCGGCTACAAAACGACTGCCATCTGTTTTCGCCCCGGGCAGGGCAAAGAACACATCTCCCGGCTGTACCCTGCGCGAATCATAACAGAGACCGGTGCAGGACAGGTCGGTGTTGCCCCTCACCTTGTTGGGATCAACCGCTGCCAGCAGTTCAGGCAGTAGCACCGCTTTCTTCTGTAGCTGATTGCTGACATCACGCGCCAAAACGCACCCACGCTTCCTGACCGTAAGGGATTGCCTTACCGGCCGTCGGAAATTGATCGACAACGCGACCGCTGCCGGTCAGTTTAAGGTTCAGACCCCGTTGCTCCATGGCCTTCAACACCTGGCGGTAGGTCATGCCACGGAAATCCGGCATGACCAGCCCCTCCTGCCGGTCAGCAACCGGCAACAGTGCCGCCAGATCAGGTAGCGGCTCGGTGGTTTCCGCCGCAGGCTGAACCGCGACCAGCTGTTCGCGCGGCAGGATATGCAGATGATTCAGGGCGTTGGCCGCAATACGGGCAAAGGTCGGCGCGGCCACGATGCCACCGTAAACATCCCCCTGGGGTTCATCGATGGTCACGGCGATCACCAGGGCCGGATTCTCCGCCGGCACGAAACCGATAAAAGAGGCGATGCGCTTGTCGACGGAATAACCGCCGGTCACCGGATCCGGCTTCTGCGCGGTCCCGGTTTTTCCGGCCACGGCAAAACCCTGCAGCGCGGCACGGGTGCCGGTTCCACCGGGCTCGGTCACACCGATCAGCATCTTGCGTACCTGCCGGGCGGTCTTCTCCGAAATAACCCGGCGCCTGACCTCGGGCAGTTCCTTGCGAACAACATGACCGTCGGCGTCAACTATTTTTTCCACCAGATACGGCGTCATCAGCAACCCGCCATTGGCAATGGCACTCATGGCCGCCGCCATCTGGAGGGAGGTCACACTCAGCCCCTGGCCGAAGGTCATGGCCGCCAGATCGATCTCAAACCAGCGCGCCGGCGACCGCACCATTCCGGCGGATTCTCCGGGAAAATCGACACCGGTCTTCTCGCCGAAACCGAAAGCCCGCAAATAATCGTAATAACGCTCCCGCTTAAGTGCCTTGCCCAGTTTCACCATGCCGATATTACTGCTGAACTTCATAATCTCTTCAAGGGTCAGCTCGTCAAACTTCTTGTGGTCGCGGACAATACTGCCACCTACCGAATAGCGTCCTTTTTCGCAATAGACCTTCGCCGTCGGTGCCATAATCCCTTCTTCGAGAACGGCCGCCATCAAAAATGGCTTGAAGGTCGAGCCCGGCTCGTACATGTCACAGAGAGCCCGGTTGCGACGCCGATCCGCCGGAAACCGACCGGCCTGATTCGGATTGAACTCAGGCCAGCTCGCCAGAGCGAGGATTCTGCCGCTTGCCGGTTCCATAATGACAGCCGTACCGCCGACGGCCTTGCTCTGCCGGACACTGCGTTCCAGCTCCTTCTCGGCGATGTACTGCAGAGAACGGTCCAGGGTCAGATACAGATCATGCACGCCGCTGTCACCGGCTGTGGCCGTCGAGGTTGTGGACAGGCTGCGACCACGGGCATCACGAACGGACAGCAGCAGTTCCGGCTCCCCCTGCAGAAAACGATCATAGGTCAGCTCCAGCCCTTCCAGCCCTTTCGGATCGAGACCGGTAAAACCGACGACATGAGCGCCGGTGGCGCCCTGCGGATAATAGCGCTTGCGCTCGGGCACAAACGCCACACCGGGAATCTTCAATTGCTTGATACGGGTTGCCAACTCCGGGTCGAGCATCCGCTCCAGCCAGACAAAGCGCCGGCTTTTGTCCTTGAGCAGCCGGTGCAGGTCGCGCTCTGAGCGCTTGAGCAGCGGCGCCAGGTGTTTGGCGACAACGGCAGGGTCATCAATGAGGGCGGGATCGGCGTACAGGGAATCGACTTCAAGGCTGACGGCCAGGGGCTCACCCTGACGGTCGTAGATGCCGCCACGGCGGGGAGAAAGTTTGACAGAGTGCTGGCGTTGCTGCTCCGCCCTGGCCTGCAGCTCCGCCGCCTCAACAACCTGAAGCTGAACGGCACGAGCGGCAACAAGGCAGAAAGCCAGAATAAACAACAATCCGAACAACCGGATGACATTCTGTCCCGCCTTGGATGCCATCAATGTCACTCCACCTGGATAATCTGGCCGGCAGCCGGCTCCCGCAAGCCCAGCTCGGCTCGCGCCAATGTTTCGATACGCTCATCTCTGGACAGATAGGCCGCCTCCAGGCTCAACTCATTGAGCTGCTCCTGATGCAGACGTATCTCCCGCTGCAGTCCGGAAATACTGTATTCCAGATTGATGGCATGGATCCTCGACCAGACAAATACCAGCGCCAGCAGGGAGAACAGCACAATGGCCATCAGTATCGGCCTGATTCCCGGTCCGGCAAGGGTGAAGCTGCTGATTTTTATGCGTGTCGGGGAGGCAACCTCGGCCATGATCAGCTCCTTGAACCTGACGCTGCCGGCCTCTTACCGGCAGCGTTGAACAGCTCGTAAAATTGCGCTGCGTGAACGGGCATTGGTCTCTGTTTCCGCGTCCGACGCCCTTATCCCCTTGCGGGTCAGCAGGATGACATCGGGCTGGTTATGACATTGGCACACCGGCATCCGTGGAGGACACACACAGCCCTGGGCACGGCGGCGGAACAACTGTTTGACGATCCGATCTTCCAGTGAGTGAAAACTGATGACCACCAGGCGCCCCCCCGGTTTCAGCAGATCGATGGCGGCATCAACACCACGCCTGACCTGTCCCAGCTCATCATTGACATAAATGCGCAGCGCCTGAAAGACACGGGTTGCCGGATGGATACGCGCCGGGCGTCCGCCCCCGGGGATGGCGCTGCGGATCAGTTCCGCCAGTTGCGCCGTCGTCTGCAGGGGCTGTTCCCGGCGCCGGGCGACAATACGTGCCGCTATCCGGCGGCTGTACCGCTCTTCGCCGAAATCGAAAAAAATCTGGCGCAGAGTTCCTTCATCCAGGCCGTTGACAACCTCGGCGGCGGTCATTCCCGCCCCGGGATTCATACGCATATCCAGGGGCGCATCATGCTGAAAAGAAAAGCCGCGCTGCGGGGTGTCCAGCTGATAGGACGAAACACCCAGATCCAGCAGGATTCCGTCAACTGCTTTTATGCCAAGGCTCTCAAGTACCGTCCCGGCATGATCAAAGGTCTCATGATGCAGGCTGACCCGGTCACCGTATGGAGCAAGCACCTTTGTCGCGTACGCCAATGCTTCAGGGTCCCGGTCGATGCCGATCAGGCGACTGTCGGTGGCCCTGTCCAGAACCAGACGGGCGTGACCCGCTCCTCCCAAGGTGCCGTCAAGATAGATCCCGGCGGCCTGAGGCGCGAGCCAGTGAAGAACTTCCTCCGGCATAACCGGCTGATGGCTGAACGCCACGACAGCCACCTGCTAGAACCCGAGCTCCGCCTGCCCCTGCGCGTCCTCTGTCAGCAGACGTTCCGATTCGGCGACAATCTGGGCATGGGCCTGCTGGCTCCAGATTTCAATCTTTTCAAACATACCGATGACAACCACATCCTTATCCAGACCCGCGTGCTCACGCAGGGACTGGGGAATCTGAACCCGTCCCTGCGGATTGAAAACACACTCCTTGGCCGGCGCGATGCGGTTACGCACATTGGCCTCGCGCATTGGGCCGGGGGGCATGGCAAAAACATTGGCGCGAATCTGCTGCCAGCGCTGTGGCGGATAGGCGACCAGCCCGTTACGATGGCGGGTGATAACCAGAGCGTCACTGGAATATTCCTGGCGCAGTTCGTCCCTGAAGGGCGCCGGAATACTGACCCGCCCTTTAAGATCGATACTGACATTGTACTCACCGGAGAAGTTCACGTGACACTCCTTGACACCTTTTGACACCAGGTTGAGAAAATATAACGGCGGCCCCGGAGGCTGTCAAGGAGAAATCAGGAAAAGAGACAATGAACAGAAATAAAATCAAGAACAGGATTGCGGATTGGTGGGCACTAACAGAGATGGCGTAAATCTGTTGAAATAACAGGACATTGACAGATATGCAGATATTTTTTCGGCAACAGCGCTCTCAGAACCAAAAGATCGCGCCTAAGGCACAGTCCGGGAAGAATCATCGCGAATCAGCACTTCAATCTCCTCGATGCGGCGATCCTCCATCCTCCGCACCCGAAAACGGATGGCTCCTTCATCGCAGCAATCCCCTTCAACCGGTATCTTGCCCGTCAACTGCAGCAGGTGCCCGGCCAGGGTTGTAACCTGATCCTCGGGAAAGTTCAGGCCGAGGCGGCGATTGACCTCGCGCAGGGGCATGGCCGCGTCAATCAGATAGTGCCCAGGAGCAAGCTCCCTGAACTCAACCTCGGCAATATCATATTCATCATGGATATCACCAACGATCTCCTCGACCACATCTTCGAGGGTGACAATCCCCTCCATACCGCCATACTCATCAACAACAATGGCCAGGTGCTCGCGCTTTTTCAGAAAATTCTGCAGCAACACGCCGATACGTTTTGACTCGGGGACAAAATAGGGCTTGCGACTGGCCTCCAGCAGGGAAAAATCTTCGGGACGTCCGATATAGTCAAGAACATTCTTGGTATGGAGTACCCCGACAATATTATCCAGATTTTCCCGATAGACGGGAAACCGTGAATGCCGCGCCTGACGGACAGCGGCCAGGACGGCGGCAAAATCACTGGTCACGTCGATACCGACAACTTCGGTTCGGGGAATCATGACATCGCGGACCCGGGTTTCCGACAGCTCAAAGACCCCGTGCAGCATCCGCCGCTGTTCCGCAGCGACCACGCCCGACTCTTCACCGGCCTCGATCAGGGCCTTGATGCCGTCTTCCGAAACGAAGAGTCCCTCCCTTTCATGCTTGCGCATGAATCGGGTCAATCCCGTTGTAACAAAAACCACGATCCGGATGATCGGGGCCAGCAGCAACAAGGCCAGGCGCATGGGGCGCAGCACCAGGAAGGAAAAGCGTTCCGGGTACTGGGCGGCGTAGGTTTTCGGGCAGACTTCGGCAAAAATCAGCAGAATCGGGGTCAGAATCAGGATGGTCAGCCACTCTCCCTGCTTGCCGAACATCTCCAGAAACAAGCCCGTTGCAATGACCGAGGTCGCGATATTGACCAGATTATTGCCGACCAGCACCCCGCTCAGCAGGCGGTCAGGGTTGTCCACCAGCTCAGCCAGTCTATCGGCACCTGGTCGCTGCTTCTGCTGGAGAAAGCGCAAACGCAGTCGATCAAGGGAGGTAAAGGCGGTTTCCGAACCGGAGAAAAAGCCGGACAGCAACAGCAGAAGAAAGAGCGCCAGGATGCGCCAGGTTGTTTCATCCATCAGTCAGGTTATCCTTCAAACCGGCTGTCAGCGCCGCTGTTGTCCAGACACAAAAACGGCTGGCAAAAATGCGCATCATCCATACATAGGCAGGGAAGTTCTTGCATTAACGGTACTCAATCAGCATCATACGCATGAAATAACTACAACCAGACCGGTTTTTCAAGGATAAAATCATGTCAGCATCTTCCGAGCCAACACCGCAGATCCGCCACCAGCACCAGCAGCTCTGTCAACAGCTGCATTACCACAACTACCGCTATCACGCCCTGGACAGCCCGGAAATCAGCGATGCCCGGTACGATCAGCTGATGCAGGAGCTGCTGCGCCTTGAAGACGAATATCCGCAGCTGGTGACTCCTTCGTCCCCGTCCCAGCGGGTCGGCAGCACGCCTCTGGACAAATTTGCTCCGGCACCCCACAAACAGCCCATGCTGTCCCTGGAAAATGCCTTTAACGCCGAGGACATTCTGGCCTTTGACGCCCGGGTCAAGCGTTTTCTTGCCACCGCAACGGATATCGAATATCTGTGTGAACCCAAACTTGACGGTGTCGCTGTGTCCCTGACCTACGAGCACGGGCATCTTATCCGGGGGGCAACCCGTGGCAATGGCACCACCGGTGAGGACATCACCGCCAACATACGCACCATCAACAGTGTTCCCCTGACCCTGCAGAACGACTACCCAGCGTTCCTGGAGGTCCGCGGGGAGGTCTATATTGAACTTGAACCCTTCAGGCAACTGAACGCCCAACGCCGTGAAGAAGGGGAAGTCCCCTTCGCCAACCCGCGCAATCTGGCAGCCGGCAGCCTGCGCCAGCTCGATGCCAGACTGACGGCGTCCCGCCCCCTGACCATCAGCTGCTATGGAATCGGCGAAATGTCAGACGCACGCCCGGACACCCAGCTGCAATCCCTGGAAGCTCTGGTCCACTGGGGCCTGAAGGTCAATCAGCAGCAGCTGCGCCTCGCCCGGAATATCAACGCCGCCATCGACCATTACCAGCAGCTGCTGCATGACCGCGAACAGCTGCCTTACGAAATCGACGGCATGGTGGTCAAGGTCAACAGCCTCGCCCTGCAGGATGAACTCGGCAGCAAAAGCCGCACCCCGCGCTGGGCCATTGCCGGCAAATTCCCGGCCCGACAGGAACAGACCCGCATTGAATCGGTCCGCCTGCAGGTGGGCCGCACCGGGGCGGTGACACCCGTCGCCAACCTCATGCCCGTGGTCGTCGGCGGTGTCACCGTCTCCAGCGCCAGCCTCCATAACTGGGACGAGATTGCCCGCCTTGACGCACGAATCGGCGATCAGGTCATCGTCGAACGGGCCGGCGATGTCATTCCCGCCGTGGTACGGGTCATCACCGAAGCGCGCACCGGCAATGAGCAGGCGATTGTCAAGCCTGACAGCTGTCCCGTCTGCGGCTCCCCCCTGCAGCAGCACAATGGTGAAGTTGTGCCCCGCTGCCAGGGCATTGACTGTCCGGCGCGACTGCGGGAATCCCTCAAACATTTCTGTTCCAGAGGGGCCATGGACATCCAGGGCATGGGGGAACGCTCTATCGATCAACTCCTGCGACTGAAACTGGTCGGCAGTGTCGCCGATCTGTACCGCCTGAACAAGGCCGATCTGTTCCGTTTTGAGCGAATGGGCGACACCCTGGCGGACAAACTGCTCAACGCCATCGACAACAGCAAAAGCCGCCCCCTGGAAAATCTCATCTTCGCCCTGGGGATCCGCCATGTCGGCAGCCATCTGGCACGGGTACTGGCCCGGAAGTTCGGCTCCCTGGACAAGCTGGCAGCAGCGGACCTGGCCACTCTGACCGCCATTCATGAAGTCGGTCCCCAGGTCGCCACCAGCCTGGTCCAGTTTTTCGGAACCACCAGAAACCGGCAATTGATCCATGAACTCAGAGACCTCGGCATCGCCCCCCGGACTTCAGAAGGGCAGGCAACAGGCACCCTCCTGCAGGGAAAAACCGTCGTCTTTACCGGCGCCCTGGAGCAGTTCACCCGCAGTGAAGGGGAACAGCTGGTTCGCGACCAGGGAGGACGGGTCAGCGGCTCGGTCAGCAGCAAAACCGACTATGTGGTCGCCGGTCCCGGCGCCGGCAGCAAACTCGATAAAGCCACGCAGCTCGGTATCACGATTCTAGGCGAGGAAGACTTTCTCAAACTCCTTGCCCCAGGAGAAGCGTAATGGACAGAGTCACGGCAAGAGTGCGCATCACCGGCAAGGTTCAGGGCGTCTGGTTCCGCCAGAGTACCAAAGACCAGGCCCTCCGGCTGGGCGTTTCCGGCTGGTGCCGCAACTGCGCCGACGGTAGCGTCGAAGTCATGATCGAAGGGGAGAAGGCATCGGTTCAGAAACTTATCGACTGGTGCCACAAGGGACCACCCCTGGCTCGAGTCGCCGAGGTCGAGGTGACCTGGCCGGAAACAGGTGAGACACATGACCGCTTTGATATCCGCTCCTAAGCGGATTATCTGTACCGGCACAGGTTCTGACCGCGGCTGTCTCCCTTTACTTGCGCAGTTCCAGTGACTCACGGTAGACATCGCTGCCGGGAACGCCCTGCTCACGCGCCACCTGCTTGACAATCTGCTTCCAGCTCAAGTCTGTCTCCGCACGCAACTGCTGCAGGGACGCCCTGACGCTCAGGGCCGCCGGCTGTGCCGGGGGCGGCGCGATGATCAAAACCAGCTCCCCCTTGATGGCCGGCCGCCGGGAAAATTCAGCAAGGGCCTCGCCGACGGAGCCGCGAAAAAGTTCCTCATGTCGCTTGGTCAGCTCCCTGGCGATGGCCATCTGCCGGTCCTCTCCGAACAGCTCGAGCATGTCCTTCAGCGCCGACAGCAACCGGTGGGGAGTTTCATAACAGACCAGCGTCGTCCGGTCCATTCGCACCAGTTCAAAGACCTTGCGCCGGGCCTGCATTTTTGCCGGCAGAAAGCCCAGGAACCGGAAACTTTCCGTCGGCAGCCCGGCAATGGCCAGAGCGGTCACCAGAGCCACCGGTCCGGGAATACCGACCACCGGAATCCGCTGCTGATGGCAGCGGTTGATCAGCTGATAACCGGGATCAGCGATGCAGGGGGTGCCGGCGTCGCTGATCAGGGCAATGGACTCATCGGCGAGCAGGCGCACCAGCAAGTGCTCGGAGCGGGTCACTTCATTATGATCGTGGTAGGAGATCAGCGGAGTCTGGATGCCGTAATGATCGAGCAGCTTGCGGCTGTGACGGGTGTCCTCGGCGGCAATCAGGTCTACCTCTCCCAGAACCCGCACCGCCCGATAGGTTATATCCTCCAGATTGCCGATGGGGGTCGCGACGACAAAGAGGGTTCCCGTCACGTCAGGCCCTCCAGCTGTGTAAGCCACAGGGCCGCCGAAGCGTCACTGGGCATGCGCCAGTCGCCCCGTGGTGACAGGGCCACAGTCCCCACCTTGGGACCGTCCGGCAGGCAGGAGCGTTTGAACTGTTGGCTGAAGAAACGCCGGTAGAACAGCCTGAGCCAGCCGATGAGCTGCTCCCGGGAATAGTCTCCGGCAAACGCCTGCTCGGCCAGCAGCAGAACCTTTGCCGGTGGATAATGCATGCGCACCACCTGAAACAGAAAAAAGTCGTGCAGCACGTAGGGGCCAACCGTCGCCTCCGTCAGCTGCTCGATCCGGCCGTCTGCCGTCGGCGGCAGCAGCTCGGGGGAAATGGGCGTCGCACACACGTCCTTGAGGATCGCGGCAATCTCGCCGCTGAAGGCCTCCTCCGCCCCCCATTCCACCAGATAGCGCACCAGGGTCTTGGGCACACCGCTGTTGACCGCGTACATGGACATGTGATCACCGTTGTAGGTACACCAGCCCAGAGCCAGCTCCGACAGGTCGCCGGTACCGATGACCAGACCGCCGACCTTGTTGGCGATATCCATCAGCAGCTGGGTGCGCTCCCTGGCCTGGCTGTTTTCGTAGGTGACATCCTGTTGCCCGGGGTCATGCCCGATATCCTCAAAATGTTGTTTGACCGCCGCTTCAATCGGAATCACCCGCAGTTGGACGCCCAGCAATTGAGCCAGCTTTTCCGCATTATTGCGGGTACGCGTCGTGGTGCCGAAACCGGGCATGGTGACGGCGACGATCCCGCTGCGATCGTAGCCGGCAATATCGAAGGCCTTGACGGTCACCAGCAGGGCGAGGGTCGAATCCAGGCCACCTGAAATCCCGATGACCGCCTTGCGCGAACCGGTGTGCAGCAACCTTTTCACCAGGCCGCTGGTCTGGATATGGAAGATCTCGCGACAGCGCAGCTGCCGCTCATCCCTGGCTGAAGGGACAAAGGGATTCTTCACCAACGGGCGCTGCAGCTGCGCCACCCGGGTCGAGGGCAGAGGAACGTCGATCACCCGGAATGACAGTTGACGACCGGCGGCAAAGGACCGGTTGCGCTGCCGCTCCATGTGCAGACGGGCGACATCGATATCCGCTGTAGCCAACCGGGAGGAAAAGGAAAAACGTTCCGTTTCCGCCAGAATCTGGCCATTTTCGGCAATCAGGCTGTGCCCGGAATAGACCAGGTCGGTCGTCGATTCCCCCGGGCCGGCACCGGCATAGGCATAGGCGCCCAGACACCGCGCCGACTGGTTGGCGACCAGCTGCCGCCGATACTCCTGCTTGCCGAGCAGTTCCGGGCTCGCTGACAGGTTCAGCAGCAGGGTCGCTCCGGCGAGGGCCTGCGGGCCGCTGGGCGGTTCGACCGACCAGAGATCTTCGCAGAGCTCAATGCCGATGAGCACATCGTGACGAGCCTCCGCCCGGAAGAGCAGATCCGCCCCGAAGGGGACCGACTCCCCGGCAATGGTCACCTCCTTCTGCCGACAGCTGCCGGCGCTGCTGAACCAGCGCTGTTCGTAAAATTCCCCACTGTTGGGCAGATAAACCTTGGGCACCAGGCCGCGGATGCTGCCGTCGGCCACCACCGCGGCACAATTATACAAACGACTATCGCAGGCGACTGGGACACCAACGACCAGGACGATAGGCACCGTCCGCGTCCACCGGGCCAGGGAACCCAGGGCGACGATGGCCTGTTGCTGCACAAGCTGCTGATAAAACAGGTCGCCGCAGCTGTAACCGGTGATACTCAGTTCGGGGAAAACCACCAGGGAGCAGTGCCGCTGCTGTGCCTCAAGGGCCGATTCCCGGATCTGTTCAGCATTGAAATCGATATCGGCAACCCGCAGCCGGGGTGTCGCCACGGCAATCCTCACCATACCGTAATCTGTCAGATCGATGGTCTTTTCCTGCGTTGTACTGCTCATCCTGTCCTCTCCCCGTGGCGGCCGGCCAGACAGGCCTAATCCGCTAACGAAAACGCGTTGGCGAGATGCTCGATCTGCGCCCTGCCGTCCTTCTGCTGCACCACGGCCAGCACGTCAAAGCGCGGATTGATGCGGCTATCCTTCCGCCCTTTAAGATACCACTGAGCCGTGCGAATCAACTGCTGCTGCTTGCGTTGCCCTACTGCCTCCTGAGGTAACCCGAAGGCGATTGTCCGTCGTGTTTTGACCTCGACAAAAATCAGCTGGCTGCCGCTGCGAGCAATGATATCGATCTCCCCCAGGGGGCAGCGGAAGTTCCGTTCGACTATCGACCACCCGCGCGCCTGAAGAAACCGGGCGGCCTGTTCTTCGCCCCAGACGCCCAGGGCCAGACGCTGGTGCGTCACAACAGTTCCCTGACCCCGGCGAAGGTTTTCCGGTGCAGACAACAGGGACCGAAGCGTTGCAATGCCTCTCGATGGAGGCGGGTTCCGTACCCTTTGTGGCGGGCAAAGTCGTAATGCGGAAAGCTTTTGTGCAGACTGAGCATGATATGGTCGCGAATCTGTTTGGCAATAACTGAGGCCGCTGCCACCGACAGGGAGCGGCTGTCTCCCTGCCGGATACACTGCTGCGAGATGGTGACAGGAAGGGGCGTAATGCCGTCTATCAACAGGTGATCGGGTTTCTGCGGCAGGCGCTTGACCGCGCGCTGCATCGCCAGCAGGGTCGCCTGCAGAATATTCAGCTTGTCGATCTCGATGACCGAAGCAACTCCAACCCCGACGGCAGCCTGACTCCTGATGTGCGGATACAGAGTCGCCCGCTGTCGTGCCGTCAGTTTTTTTGAATCCGTCAGCCCCGGCAGGGAAAACGCCTCCGGCAGAATAACCGCTGCGGCCACGACCGGACCCGCCAGCGGCCCGCGACCGGCCTCATCAATTCCGGCGATGGCAGAGCAGCCTCTGGCCCGTGCCCGTTGCTCAAAGATGAGCGGTGATGCTGAATCCATCGCAAAGAGTTGGACATCGGTCATAGGCCCACCGCATAAAAAAGAAACCCCCGGCTAACTGCCGAGGGCTCATTCTAGCGAAACACCGCCACCTTCAGCAAGGACAAGTCATCCTGAAGGTGGAACTGATCCTGATGTGTCTCAGGCTGTACGCTTTTCAGAAATACGGGCAGCCTTGCCACGCAGGTTACGCAGGTAGTAGAGCTTGGCCCGACGGACCTTGCCGACCCGCACCAGCTCGATTTTGTCGACACTCGGTGAGTGCAGGGGAAAAATCCGCTCGACACCGACGCCGCCGGAAATCTTGCGGACGGTGTAGGATGAGCCGATTCCCCGGTTCACCCGCTTGATACAAACGCCCTGGAACACCTGGATGCGCTGTTTGTCGCCTTCCGTAATCTTGACGTGAACCTTGAGGGTGTCGCCGGCCTTGAAGCGCGGGATGTCTTTCTTCTGTTGTTCCAGTTCGAGCTTATCGATGATGTTCATTGACTGATCCTCCGTTTATGTCTTGGTCAAACCGATCCTATCAAGTCTGATTCCAGGGTTAGTGTTCGTTTTTATGGGCAGATGCCTGCCTTAATCTATCAACAATCTGCCGATCTTCAGCCGACAGCGCCGCCTTGTCCAGCAGGTCCGGACGTCGTTGCCAGGTACGCAGAAGTTGCTGTTCACGGCGCCAGGCCCTGATCCGGCCATGATCACCGGAGAGCAGAACCTCCGGCACCGCCATGCCGTTAAACTCCGGTGGCCTGGTATATTGCGGATATTCCAGCAAGCCATCGGCAAAGGAGTCACTGCCGACACTGTCATCCGACCCCAGAACTCCGGGCAGACAGCGGGCAATCGCATCAATCATGACCATAGCCGGCAGCTCGCCGCCGGTCAGGACAAAATCGCCGATGGAGAATTCTTCATCCACCAGGGACTGCCGGACACGCTCATCGAAACCGGCATAGCGCCCGCACAGAAAAATCAGTCCCTGAGCAGTCGCCAGACGTCTGGCATGAGTCTGGGTAAAAGGCGTCCCCTGAGGGGTCAGCAGCAGCACCGGCGCTGCCGGCATCTCCTGTCTGAGCTCGGCCACCGCCCGGGCCAGAGGTTCCGGCTTCAGAACCATGCCGTCACCGCCACCGTAGGGCGCGTCGTCTACTGTCAGATGTCTGCCCCGGGCCCAGCGACGCAGATTATGCGCCTTGATCTCAATCAAACCCTGATGCAGAGCCCGCCCGAGGATACTTGTCCGCAACGGCGCCTCAAACATCTCCGGGAAAAGGGTGACAATCTGGAAATTCATGCGTCGTCCGGAATCAGGCCATCGGGCAGATCGACCTGAATCTCTCCCTTTTCCGGAGTAACAGCCAGCACAAACTGCTTGACCGCCGGAATCAGAACCTCACCGCAGTTCCCCTCAACCACGTAGACGTCATGAGCGGCTGTGGTGAAGATGCGCACCAGCTTGCCCAGATGCCCGACGCGCCGGTCGATCACGGCCAGCCCCTGCAACTCCCCCCAGTAAAACTCGTCGCCGCCAAGTTGCGGCAGAGCGTCCGCCGCGACCAGCAGCACACCACCGACCAGCGGCTGGGCCAGGGCAATATTCTCATAGCCTCGAAAACGCATGAGCAACTGCCCCTTGTGGGGGGCACGGCGCATAATCTCGACCGTAATATCCTGACTGCTTCCGTGGCGCAAAACCACCGTGTCAACGTCCCGCAGCACCGCACTGTCGCCGGAGCGCAGGCGGACCTTCAGATCGCCACGCAAGCCATGGGTACCGACAATATCGGCAACCTCAATCATCTCCGACTGAGGCATGGACACACTCTAGGCTTCGGCTGCCGACTGGCCCTTGAACTTTGCCCAGACGCCGGATTGACGCAGCAGGCGACGGACGGTATCCGTCGGTTGCGCCCCTTTTTGCAGCCATTCAAGAGCCAGATCTTCCTTGAAATCGATAAGACAGGTCTCCTGACGCGGATTGTACTGCCCCAGCGATTGAATAAACCGGCCGTCCCGTGGGAAGCGCTCATCGGCGACAACTACCCGATAAACTGGTCTTTTTTTTGCGCCACCGCGGGCGAGCCTGATTTTTACTGCCATGCTGATTGTCCTCCTGGTGTATCTATTATTATTTAGGTTTAACGACGTACCCGTATCCGGGCTTATGCACTGTATCCCCTTGCCTGCCTGCTAAAAGGGCATCTGGCCGCCACCGCGTCCGAACATGCCCTTGAGGCCCTTCGGCCCCATTTTCTGCATTTTCTTCATCATCTTTTGCGCTTCGACAAAACGCTTAAGCAACTGATTGACATCCTGCACCCGGGTTCCGCTTCCGTTAGCAATACGCAGACGGCGGGATCCGTTGAGAATCTTGTGATCCATCCGCTCCCGTGGCGTCATCGAACGGATAATCGCCTCGATCTTCTGGATCTCCTTCTCCGGAACCTTCATCCCCTGGGCCTGTTTCAGAGCCTTGTCGGCCCCGGGAATCATCTTCATCAGCGACTCCATGGAACCCATTTTTTTCACCATCTGCATCTGCTCAAGAAAGGTCTCCAGGGTAAAGCCTTCCTTGCGCAGCTTTGCTTCCATGGCCGCGGCATCGTCGGCTTCAACGGCCGCCTGTGCCTTCTCGATAAGGCTGAGCACGTCGCCCATACCGAGAATGCGCTGAGCCATCCGATCGGGATGGAAGGTCTCAAGGGCCTCCATCTTCTCGCCGACACCGACCAGCTTGACCGGCTTGCCCGTTACCGCCCGGATGGACAGGGCCGCTCCCCCACGGGCATCACCGTCGAGCTTGGTGAGGATAACACCGGTCAACGGCAACTGCTCGTTGAAACTGGCGGCGACGGTCACCGCGTCCTGACCGGTCATGGCATCAGCGACGAAGAGAATTTCCTGTGGCGTGACCGCCCTGACAATCCCCTGCAGCTCGGCCATCAGGGTTTCATCGATATGCAAACGACCGGCGGTATCAAAAATAACCGTGTCGAAACCGTTTAGTTCCGCATAGCGCTTTGCCCTGGTACAGATATCGACGGGGTCATCCTCGGTCAGAGAAGCGAACACCTCGATATTAAGCTGACGCCCCAGGGTCTTGAGCTGTTCGATAGCCGCCGGACGATAGACATCCGCGGGCACCAGCAGCGGGTTGCGCTTTTCACGGCGCAGTTTCAATGCCAGCTTGCCGCAGGAGGTCGTCTTGCCGGCGCCCTGCAGACCGCACACCATCAGAGAAACCGGAGGCTTTGCCGCGAGCTGGAGGCCGTTGTCCTCCCCCTCGCCCATCAGCCTTGCCAGTTCTTCTCTGACAATCTTGATGACCTGCTGTGCCGGCGTCAGGCTTTTGAGGACATCCTGCCCGACAGCGCGCTCACTCACCGTCGCGATAAAATCGCGCACGACACGGAAATTCACGTCAGCTTCAAGCAGAACCAGGCGGATCTCCCGCATGGTCTCCTTAATCTGCTTTTCCGTTAAGTGCCCGTGCCCACGCAGTTTTTTGAAAACTGCATCCAGCTTGTCGGATAGGTTATCGAACATAAATTCCGCTACAAAGTCTCACAAAAGGAGAAAAATAGGATTTATCCTGCACCCGTGTCAAGTTAAAATCCATAGAACCGACCACAAACCTCACTTTAAGCGGCTGTAGTCGCCGGACTCGAAACGCCAGAGCTCGACGATCCCCATCTCGGCAGCAGTCAGTACGTCTTCAATGGCTGACCGGTCCTCCGGCACAAAACAGAGCGCCAGCCCGCAATCGGCAGCAATCTGCCTCGGTGCCGGAATCATTCGGAAGGGCAGCTGGTGTTCCTTAAGAATCTTTTCCGCCTTTAATACCCGATGCACGGAATGAAATACCGCCACCAGGTCCCCTTCTTTGACCACGCTTAACGCCTCCTGTTTTTTCGTCGATTGACACCCGGCAATCAGGTCGCGCATAGTGCCATGTCTGCCCGGGCGGTGCAAGCTGCTTTGGCAGGGGAATTGACAGTTTTTGCGGTGGCGGGTTACAGTGTCCCGGCACCAAACAGGCTCTTTGCATCACCCTGGTCGCCCGTGCCATCCGCACCAGCCTCTTTGATCCGCACAAAAGGATGCCCCTTGCTCGAACTCGATCAGATCATTCCCGCGACAACCCTGTTTCTGGTCGCCGTTGTCAGCAATCTGCCCTTGGGCTATCTGCGCGAAAGCTACAGGAAATATTCCATCCGCTGGCTCATCTGCATTCATGCGTCCATCCCTTTTCTCATTGCCCTGCGTCATCATTACGGCTTTAACTGGCAATGGATCCCCCTGACCCTCGGCTGTGCCGTGATGGGGCAGCTGATGGGGGGATGGATGCGCCGCAGGGTCAAGCCGTGAGCGCCGGCAAGCGCGCGCCCATGAAGCAGGCCCTGAGTATCGGCTCTCTCCTTGGCGAAATCCTGGAGAAGCCGGGCATCGGTGAGCAGATTACCCGGCATCAGGCATGGCTGGTCTGGGATCAGGTGGTGGGCAAACAGGTCGCGCGGCACGCCCGCCCCTTGCGTCTGCGCCAAGGCGTTCTTGAAGTACAGGTCGACCACCCCGTGTGGATGCAGCAACTGCAGATGCTCAAGCCGCTGATTCTTGAGAAAATCACCGACAAGGTCCCCCGCGCCGGCATCACCGAGATCTATCTGCGCAAATCAGCTCGGGAATTTCCAGCACCACCGGAACCACAAGCTGCCCCCCAGGCACCACCATGGCAAGAGGTCGAACTGACGGATGCGGAAAAAGAACGAATCCATTCCCAATTGGCGGCAATCAGCAACCCGGAATTGCGCCGGGAGCTCTTTTCTCTGTTTTCCCGCCAGATGAAGCTGAACAAAACCCGCGGCCAATGACCATCAGCCACCCCAGCCGCCCAGCATCTGCTCCACTTCCTGCGTGTAGGCTCTTGAATCACCCCGGTGCCGATAAACCACCAGCGGCCGCTCAACCTTGAGGCCGGGACGAGCGCCACGGACAGCTTCGACCAGCACCATTTTTCCATCCTCGTCAGCATGGGAATGGATCATCCGCAGGCGCTTGGCTTCCATCCCCCCCCGACTCAGGGTCGACAGCAACAGGCTCAGACGCTCCGCCAGATAGATCATCGCCAGGCGCCCTCCCGCTGCCGTCAGCCAGGCGGCGGCGGCCACGAACGCCTCGACCCCGCCGGCCAGCTCGTGCCGCGCGGCGGCCCGCTCATCATCCGGCGCGATACGTCCGCTCAAGGGATCGCGATAGGGCGGATTTGCCACCACCAACCCCGCAATCCCCTGCGGCAGCAGATCACGGATTCGGCGCACATCCCCTTCAAGTATCTCGACCCGGCCATTCATCCCGTTCAGTTCGACATTGCGCCGCGCACGATCAGCCAGCGACTCCTGCCGCTCGACCCCGTAAATTGTGGAGGCATTGTTCAACACCCCCAGAAGCAGGGCAACCACTCCGACCCCGGTGCCCAGGTCGACAACCGGCTGACCTTTTCTGACCCGGGCAAAGTGCGCCAGAAGCACTGCATCCAGGGAATAACGATGCCCCCTTTTTCCCTGGATCAGCTGCAGATTGCCCGGCATCAGTCGGTCCAGGGTTTCCGTTGACTCATTAATCATAGCGTCCGGCCAATAAACAGGGCCAGCCCGAATACCGGACTGGCCCTGATAAATTTTACTATGCTACGTGAAACGAGACGATTATCTCTTGTGACACTCGTTACACATCCCCTTCATGCCGGCGCCCTTATGGCAGTCGATACAGAAGGTGTGGAAATCACCGCGCGGAGACTTGGTCGAGGAGGCGGTGGTGCCGTCATGGCAGCTGCGACAGGAAGCGTAATCACCGGTATGATGGCAGGTTGCACAATCACCGGCAGCAACGTGGGCTTCATGATTAAAGGTCACATTGCCGTTTTTTGCTTCAAAAACAACTTCTTGCGGTGCTGCAATCGCGTACATGGCCATACCGACGACAGCAAAAACAACCAGCATAATCATCATTTTTTTCATCTGTTATCCTCCTGTGAGATTGTAATGAGTCCAAACGAACCGATATGAGCCAGTAAAATATGACAGAGACGCAATCCCTGTCAACCGCAATCTGTATACAATATACAATGACAGAACGCTGCGGCCGCCGACCCTCAAAAACCGTCGGCGCGCAATTTTTCCTGCAGCCGATCGGACTTCTTGATCACCCCTTCGGCCATATCCTTCTTGAATTCAGCAAGTTTCTCCTGCAAACCCGGGTCGTCCGTGGCCAGCATGCGGACGGCGAACAGACCGGCATTACGTGCTCCGGCCGGACCGATAGCCATCGTCGCCACGGGAATCCCCGCCGGCATCTGGACCATGGCCAGCAGCGCATCAAGCCCCTGCAATGAGGTGGCGTCGATGGGCACCGCAATCACCGGCAGAAGGGTTTCGGCGGCGACAACCCCGGCCAGATGAGCGGCGGCGCCGGCACCGGCAACGAGCACCTTGAGGCCGCGCTTGTCGGCATTGCGTACGTATTCCGCGGTTCGCTCCGGCGTGCGGTGAGCACTGGAAACAATCATTTCAAAAGGAACGTCAAACTGCTTGAGGGCTTTTGCTGTCTCGACCATGACCTCATAATCGTTGTCGCTACCCATGAGGATTCCCACCAAAGGGGCTTTCTTGTTCATCTCTGACTCCTGACTAGGTGATGTTGATGGCTTGACCAATTTCCTGCCTGTTGTGAGCTACAGTGCTTTGGCGCCGATATCCCGCCGATAATGAACCTTGTCCCAATGAATGGCCTGCACTCCGGCGTAGGCCTTTTCGATGGCCTGACGCACGGTGTCACCAAGACCGGTCACCCCCAGAACCCGGCCGCCGCGATTAACAACCTGACCGTCGGCGAAAGCGGTTCCGGCGTGGAAGACCATCAGGTCCTCCAGATCGGCGGCGACATCCAGACCGCTGATGGCAAACCCCTTTTCATAATCCCCCGGATAACCGCCGCTGGCCATCACCACGCACACGGCCGCCTTGTCGTGCCAGGCGATGGGCGTCGCCTGCAGGGCGCCACGCGCGCACTCCTGCAGCAGAGGAAGGATATCCGATTTCATCCGCATCAGCAGCGGCTGCGCCTCCGGATCACCAAAGCGGGCGTTGTACTCCACCACCCGCGGCTGGCCGTCCTTGATCATCAGGCCGATATAGAGGATACCGCGATAGGGGCAACCGTCTTTGGCCATACCTTCAATGGTCGGCCTGACGATCCTGTCGATAATCCGCTGATGAACCTCAGGGGTCACCACCGGCGCCGGGGAATAAGCTCCCATGCCGCCGGTGTTCGGCCCCTGATCCCCGTCGAAGGCTCGCTTGTGATCCTGAGACGAGGCCAGCGGGACAAAGGAGCGCCCGTCCGTAAATACAAAAAAGGAGGCTTCCTCGCCGTCCATGAATTCCTCGATCACGACGCTCGCCCCGGCTTCGCCGAAGACCCGATCCGCCATCATCTGCTCCACCGCTGTGACCGCCTGGTCAACGGTAGTGGCCACCACTACCCCCTTGCCCGCCGCCAGGCCATCCGCCTTGATGACAATGGGCGCGCCCTGCTCACGGATATAGGCGACAGCATCCCTCGCATCGGAAAAGCTGCGGTAAGTCGCTGTTGGAATCCGGTAGCGCTCCATCAGTTCCTTGGAAAAGCGCTTGCTGCCCTCAATCTGTGCCGCCTTCTGATTCGGCCCGAAGATATCCAGTCCGGCCGCCTGAAAGCGATCGACAATACCCAGGGTCAGGGGGACTTCCGGGCCAACCACCGTCAGATCGATCTGTTCGGCCAGGGCGAATTCACACAGGGCATCAATCTCATCCGCCTCAATGTGGACACATTCAGCCAGCTGGGCAATACCGGGGTTGCCCGGAGCACAGTAAATCTGCTCCACCAGCGGCGATTGGGCGATCTTCCAGACCAGGGCGTGTTCCCGACCGCCACCACCGACAACCAATATTTTCATCGCTTACTTCCTTTCATAAGCAGGGAAAGCCCATAATCACCCTGCTCCTAAACGGCCAACAAGTGCAAAAAACGTTATCGAGGCAGGTGATGCAAGGCGAAAATCGGTGAAAAGGCGCAGTTTACAGTTTAGTAAATGAGCATTTTGAGACGATTTTTAACGCCGCAGCAGCAACGCAGATAGTTTTTTAATGGCGGAAATGCCGCATCCCGGTAAACACCATCGCCATTCCGTGTTCATCCG
>CALFFB010000103.1 GCA_937958075.1 uncultured Geobacteraceae bacterium
ACATAAAGCTCGGAAACCTGTGTTTGTGTTAAAGCCATGTTTTTACCTCCTCAAACGGGTGTAAGTGGTGTGCGCCAACACTATATTGCCGCACGTTCTGTTTATCTGCCCTCTCTTATCAATCTACAGGACACGATGCTGCTGTTATTGATCAATATACCAATACCAATAACAATAATTTCTTACGTTGGTTTAACTAAATATTTGACCTTGAGTTTCTAACAAATTTCACCTTGAAACACAACTAATATTTTTTACAGTTTTCCGTATTCACTCAGCCAGTTGCGGCACCAAAGAACGCAGATCGACCATCCGGTTGAGTCCTCTAAAATCGTCGCGCAGGGTGAGCGGTTCGCTGGGGGAACCAAGCCCACCATCGGCGGCAACGAGCAACTGCATTCCCCCTTTGGCCCAGGGCACCTGAAACAGTCCCGGTGCCGGCAAATAATCAGCAGCAACATAACGCCACACCCCTTCGGCTAACGACCTGAGCGCCGGACGGCCGGTGGCCTCATAGGTGCCGATGAGCCAGGCGCGCGGCTCGACCGGCGCGGCAAAGGTCGTAACCACCACATAAGCATAGGGGTTGCGCTTGTCGCCGGTAGGGTTGCCGGTTTCGGCGAACAGGGCAACTCCGGCCTCGGTCAGGTCAGGGCTGAAGATATTACGCTGGACAGCGGTATTGCCGGTCAGCTCATCATAAAGCATGGTATCGACCAGGTAATCCAGAGCCAGTTCCATAGGGACATAACTGGAGAAGAACAGTCCGCTGATGCTCTCGCCGGTGTAGCTTGCCGGATAACCGGCAGCGGCGACGCGGCCATCGTAGTACCAGCCCTCGGGGGTACGATGGCCGTAATAGCTGCGGTCGAACATGTCGCGACCATGGGCGGCAGAGGCGTTACGCAGCTGCCCGTTCCAGGCTAAAGGCGCCAGACCCTGATCGACCACCCAGGGGGTATCGGCAAAGACAATGCGAACAGTCTGTTCGCTGATACCCAGACGGGCGGCGGCGGCCAGAGGGTTGGCGCGAGCCTCATTGAGGCGTTGCCAGAAGGTCAGGGCACGCTCATTAAGCACCTGCTCATCGGCCTGGCGGGGTAACTCAACGGCCTGTGCCGGCAAAGTCAGAACCACCAGAAGCGTCACCATCAGCACTGCGCTTAAGAGGTTCGCGGCCGGTGAAGACTTCTGCTTCACTGATATGTTCATGCAGGTCACCTGGTTCATTGTTTACGCCTTAATGCGACTCATGTCCGCATATGTATTTATTGCAATCACTTAAGTGCTGAGCAATTATCGCGCCAATCCTCATTAGCTCGGAATATCTAAATCAAGTGGCTGCATTAACAGCAAGTTAAGAGGTGCTTATGAGAAAATTCAACGGCAGGGGTGTGGCGAGGATGTAATTGGCGCTGGTTGATATCAACCAACTGTGGTTGGAATGCGACGCCCTGCGACGCGCTCAGGGGCCGGGTCGTCCTGGTAGAAATCCCCCTCAATCCCCCTTTGGTAAAGGGGGAGGCTGGGAGGGGTTATGTTGTTCGTGGAGGAAGATAAGCACATCCTAACCGTTCAGCAACAGTATGCAGGCGTTTATCCGCTGTCCACAATCGGGTTCCGGGAGCCACCATCACGGCGGCAAGCAAGGCGACATCAACCATACCGCAGCCACGACCAAAAATCTTATGGGAGTGGATGAAGTGCAGTAGTTCATCATGGGTCAACACTGGAATCGTTTGCAGATCGCTTAAATAATCGAGAATCTCCTGCCGGTCTGGCGGGGTGCCGCAGGCCAGTTCAAGAATAACAAATGGGTGGCAAGCGACCAGTCCGGCATGCAGCAAGGTCACCAGATGTTCGTTGCCATATCTGAAATGATCGACCCAGATGGAGCTGTCGACAAGAACCGACATTAAGTCAGTCTCCGCTACTATTGCGCCGTGACGGCAAGTTCATGTCGGGTACGGTGCCGCCGAGGGCGGCAAGGCGTCTGGCTGACTGCAGCTCGATATAGGCCTTGACACACTCGCGCAGAAGTGAGGATTTGTCCATATCCGCACCAGCCAGGGCGGCCGCCTTGTCAAACAGTTGATCATCAATGGTAATGGTCGTGCGCATGGGAAGACTCCTTTTCTCTGTGGAGCTTGGAAAAACATCTATACAATCATCAAGATACATCACATTGATGCAAGATACAAGATTGGCATGGTAGAAATCCCCCTCAATCCCCCTTTAACAAAGGGGGAGGTTAAAGGCCCCCTTTTGCAAAGGGAGAGGTTAAAACCTGATGTTCCCCCCCTTTCGTAAAGGGGGGTCAGGGGGGATTTGCTTCAGCGGAAGGTGACCCGCCAGGTGAGGCTGAAGCGGCGGGGCTCACCGGCAATGGGGCCGTAGACATCGGGTCGCTGATAGTCTTCGTCGAAGAGGTTGGTGACGCGCAGGCTTAAGTGATCGTAGCTGGTGAAACCGGGACGGGTGTAGGCCAGGGCGACCAGGATCGGGGTATCGTAACGTTCACGGATAGTGCCTTTTCGATAACCGGCTTTCACATCAGCGCCGGTGCTGACGTGCAGGCGCAGGTTGTGGGCGGCGGCAATGCGGAAATCGAGACCAAGGTGGGCCAGCCATTCGGGGCCGCTCTCGAACGGCTGCCGCCAGTCGTCGTAGACGTCGGTGCGGCTGCCGTCGGGGCGGACAATGGAAAAGGCCAGAGACCGGAAGCGCTCGTCGCAGCTGCCGCCGTCGACCCAGGAGAGTCCGGCATGGGCCGATAAACGGGGGGTCAGAGGGACGCGGGCGGCGGCTTCAAGTCCGAACATGTCGCGGTTCGTCTCCAGGGAGAGGCCGCCGTAAGGGTCTTCGCTGCGATGCTTCTTGACGCGGCTGTAGAACAGGGTCAGGGCGTAGTGATGCCGTGGCGCCGGCGTGTAATCGAGCTGGGCGCTGACCGTATTGATCTGCTCCTGATCGAGGGAGCGGTCATCAAAGAGCTGCCGCGACCAGGGGGTGCGCCAGGCG
Organism: uncultured Geobacteraceae bacterium; assembly: GCA_937958075.1. Classification (GTDB taxonomy): domain Bacteria; phylum Desulfobacterota; class Desulfuromonadia; order Desulfuromonadales; family Geopsychrobacteraceae; genus Pelovirga. The sequence continues at coordinate 3,022 of CALFFB010000103.1, forward strand.
CTGCCGTAGGCCAGCTTGAAGCGGGTATCGGCGGACAGGGGGACATGGAAGCCAAGGCTGCCGCTGAAGGATTCATTATAGTCGCTGTGTCCTTCGAAACGTCCGCCAAACCACCATTCGGTGTGGCCCCAGCGGTAACGGAACTGACCGAACAGGGCATGGACATCGCTGGAAAAATCGCGCTGGTCGATGCTGGGGGTGAACAGGGGCACATCGGGCTGGAGAAAATCGGGCTGAAAACCGTCGCGCACCAGGGCGCCATCGACATCATTGCGCCGCCAGGAGGCTCCCAGGGTGAGCAGTCCGCGCTGAAGGACCCGTCGGTCCCAGAGAAGTTCAAGGTGCCAGGTGCGGTTGCGCTGCTGGCGTTCGACATCGGCGTCGCGCAACCGGTAACGGGTCTGCTGGACAAAACCGGTGAGGCTGTAGTGGGACGGGCCGCTGCTGCCGGTGGCGCTGAGTTTGAGGTAATTAAAGGGGGTTTCCTTGGTGCCGTCCCAGACCAGGGGGTCGGACCCGCTGTCGGTCATGGTGAAGTGGCGCTCAAAGTCGGACCAGCGGCCACTGATGGTGAGCCAGTCCCGCAAGTTGGCATTGAGGACCAGTTCGTCAAAACGCGAGGCATCAACCCGGCTGCGCCTGTCGATGTCGCTCTGGTAGTGGTCGACATGGAAGCGCTCACGCGCCACCGAAGCGGCAAGGAAGAGATCGCCATGGCGGCCGGCGGTGCCCAGGGTGAGCTGCCCGGCGCGCTGGTCGAAATTGCCGGCGGTGGCGTTGACGGTGACACCGGGGCGCTGGTGGCCGCGGGCCGGGACGAGGTTGACAACAGCGGCAAAGGCGTCAGCCCCCCAGAGCACAGAACCTGGGCCCTTGATAATCTCCACCCGCTCAATGGCCATCAGGGTAAATTCGGCGTCGAGGGGGGCGAAGCTCTTGGTGACATCGGTGGTAACGGGAACACCGTCGTACAAAAAGAGCACGGCGTCGCGCAACCCGCGGAAATAGACGACGCTGCCGCGACCGCCGGGAGCGATGTAGAAGCCGGGCTGGTCGGCCAGCAGTTCGCCCAGGGTGCGCCAGGCATTGTTTTCAATCTGCTCGCGATCGACCAGAGTGACGATGGCCGGTGCTGTCAATGGCGACTCGGGATAGCGCGAAGCAGCGGTGACCACCGGGCGCTCTTCGCCGACAAACATGAGCATGGTGTCGTCAGCTCCGTCATCGCCGGCGAAAACGCAGACTGGTACGAGCAGCCACAAGAGGATCAGCAGTTTTGTTATTGAAATTTTTGTCAAAATTCTCTTCCTCGTGTCATGGAAGGATAGTGGATTGTTGGAAAATCCCCCTCAATCCCCCTTTGTTAAAGGGGGAGGTTGGAACCTGATGTCCACCCTTTGGTAAAGAGGAAGGTTAAAGTCTTACCCCATTTTTCATCCCCCCTTTCGTAAAGGGGGGCCAGGGGGGACTTGCCTGCCTGCTACTCCGGAGACTGCCGCCGACGCACGTGTATGGTGATGCGCTGCTGCTGGGGTGGTGGTGCGTCATCAAGCAGACCAAGCAGGGTACGAAAACGGGCGCGGCTGACCCCCAGCAGGCGGGCGGCGGCGCTCTGGTTGCCGTGGGTCAGTTCCAGGGCCTGGGCGACAATGTCGCGCTGCAATTCCTCGAAATCGATGCCACCGGCCGGCAGCACATAACGTCCCTCCTCGGCGGCCGGTACAGGCACTGTCGTATTGAGCAGGGCAAAGTCGGCGGCGGTCAAGGGGCCATCGCCATTTTTGAGGATCAGGGCGCGTTCGACGGCATTGAACAGTTCGCGTACATTGCCCGGCCAGGGGTACTCCCGCAGCAGGCGCGCCGCCGCCGGTGTCAGCGCTTCGCCTGCGACCTGACCGCCGAGCTTTTCGACACAATGGGTGACCAGCGGCACAATATCGTCAGGGCGCTCACGCAGGGGCGGCAGCTGGATGGGAAAAACGGCCACCCGATAGTAGAGATCCTCGCGGAAACCGCCCTGGCGTACCAGATCAGGCAGGTCACGGTTGGTGGCGCAGATCAGGCGACAGCTGACGGGAATCTCGCGATTGCCGCCGACCCGCTGGACATGCTTTTCCTGAATGGCGCGCAACAGCTTGACCTGGGCCTCCAGAGGCAGCTCGCCGATCTCGTCAAGGAACAGGGTGCCCCCCTCGGCGAATTCAAACTTTCCGGCACGGGCCCGGTCGGCGCCGGTAAAGGCGCCTTTTTCGTGGCCGAACAGTTCCGCCTCGATGAGGCCGGCGGCAATGGCGGCGCAATTGACAGCGACAAAGGGCTTGTCACGGCGCTGGCCGAGGTCGTGGACGCGGCGCGCGACCACCTCCTTGCCGGTACCGGATTCGCCGGTCAGCAACACGGTCGCCTCGTGGTTGGCGACCCTGGCCGCCAGTTCGGCGACCTGCTGCATGGGCGGCGAAGCGAACACCCCCTGACCGGGGGCGGTGCTGTCGGCGATACGTTGTTTCAGGACCAGATTTTCCGTCAGGACGCGGCGCACGCCCAGGGCCCGTTCAACGGCAAGGATGACGGCCTCCTCCTCGAAGGGTTTGACCAGATAATCCGCCGCCCCCAGACGCAGGGCGTCGACGGCCGATTCAAGAGTAGCGTAGGCGGTAACGAAGATCAGCGGGCAGCCCAGCTCGCGCTCGCGGATGGCGGCAAGCAGCTCCAGACCGCCCATGGTTTCCATGCGCATATCGGAAATCACCACATCGACAGCGACCTCGTCGAGCACCTTGAGGGCGCTGCGGCCGTCGTCGGCTTCGCTGACCTGGTGACCGGCGGCGACCAGCATCATGCGCAGCAGACTGCGGATGCGCTGTTCGTCATCGACGATAAGGATATGTGCCAT
>CALFFB010000104.1 GCA_937958075.1 uncultured Geobacteraceae bacterium
ATTTTACCGGGTGCATATACTACTATCTCCATTGAGGCGGGCGTGTAAGCACAAAGCCGCTACTTGTTGTTATGTTTTCCGGCAGCAGATTTTGGCGTAATTTGTCCTGTCCGAGAACAACCATGCCATGCGCCGTTTTCTGCAATTCCGCTGATCGCCTATCCGGCGGAAAGACAACTATAATTCGTTTCTGCGGAAAACGTTTTCTTAAAAGACGAACCGGGGTCGTCAGGTCACTATCAGCGGAGATAACCATAGCAACATCAAACCGATCCTCATAGGCATCCGCCAACATTTGTGCGGCAATATTAACGTCAGTCATTTTCTCTTCATGGGTGGTCCACTGCGCACCACAATGTTTGCACTGCATCGTTTTGGGCAAATAATGCCCATAGTGGGTCGTCAATTCCGGCAACGTACCCAAAGCATCCAGCCAAATCGATTGACGATGGGCGTCCTGACTCTGGCTGCCAGAAGTACTGATTCTCGCAGTAAAATAATGGCAATGAACAAAACGCTGGTGGGACTTCATGAGTGCTTTCGACAGTTTAACCAGATCCAGCCAATAATATTTCCGCCACCCTTTTGATCGCAATCCGAAATATAGGTTGAATCCATCAACATAAGATATGACGCGCAACATCGGCCCTCTATGACAATAGGTAAAAAATTTGACAAATATATCATTCTTTTTTAGAATCTTAACTGAACCCCACCGGAGATAGCATCTCCGGCCCGACGCCTCCGCAAGGGGGCGTCTCTATTTTCACCTACCCATTCAACCTACCGATCGTTCCGATGTCATCGCCTTGCCCAGCAGATCATTTAACTGGTAATTGATACTGGCCACGGCAAAGTCAGGTTCAACCGTGAAAGGATGACGCACGTAATATGGCCCTTCGGTCTGTTCACCGTCGACAATCACAATCGCCAGGATGAATTTCTCTGCCTGATTAAGCCCGTACATAATCTCGTTACGACTGACGGTGATGGTGGTCTGCCCTTTGGCGCGGCCTTTGACCTCGATGTGTCGATCTATTGGTAGTGAACCATCCGGGTTGATGGGCGGTCGGGCGGTAATATCCCAGCCGCATTTGTCGGCGGACACATCAAAGACCTGATGGCCTAGGCGCTCTTCGGCTGCCGTAACTGCCTGCATGGCCAACTGCTCAATACGAGAGCGTGATTGGGCATCCACTGTAGCGGCAGGCGCGACCCCGTTGCGCTGATCCAGTAGCCCCTGGGGTATGACCAAAGCACCGCCGATCACCACCGGGGTACTGGAAACGACATTTTTCATGGCTGACAGTTCATTTTTACGCGCTTCGAGGCGTACGGTGAGTTCTTCCACCCGGCGGCGGGCCATTTCCGGTTGCATCCGGGGCTGCTTTCCGGCTTCCATGTCGGCAGTCAACTTGATGTAGCGATCCGACCAGTAGTTGATCTCCTTGACCAGGCGCTCATTGACCGCCTGCAGCACCTTGTCCGCCTGTTTTTCACGACGGGTTCTGACCTCGGCATAGTGTTCCGGCACCAGCTTGGCGCTTGCATGACCAAGGGCCTGCTGCTCCAGGTGATTAGTGATCCAGGAGGCATTAAGGAGGTCACTGACCAAAGCGGTATCAGCGCTGGACAGGGGTTGCAGATCAAGGTGGGGTGCCCACCCGGCGAAGGACGCATCACCCTGCTCGTCGATCTCGACAAACTGCAAACGGCGGGAGGCCACCCGCTGGTTGTCACTGGAGCTTTCGCGGACACTGTGATCGATCATGAAAAGAACCCGCGCCTTGGTTCCGGTATCGTTGGGGTTGATGAGAATGGCTCCCTGCTTGAGCTTGCTACGGTATTGGGACAGAACCAGATCGGTGGTGGCGTGCATCAGGGGATGGGTGGGGTGAATCATGTCCGCCATCGGTTTGCCGTCATAACGAATCAGTTTTTTCT
>CALFFB010000105.1 GCA_937958075.1 uncultured Geobacteraceae bacterium
AGAAAAAACTGATTCGTTATGACGGCAAACCGATGGCGGACATGATTCACCCCACTCATCCCCTGATGCACGCCACCACCGATCTGATCCTGTCCCAATACCGCAGCAAGCTCAAGCAGGGAGCCATTCTCCTCAACCCCAACGATACCGGAACCAAAGCGCGGGTTCTTTTCATGATCGATCACAGTGTCCGCGAAAGCTCCAGTGACAATCAGCGGGTGGCCTCCCGGCGATTGCAGTTTGTCGAGATCGATGAGCAGGGCGTTGCGTCCTTCGCCGGGTGGGCACCTCACCTTGATCTGCAACCCTTGTCCAGCGCTGATACCGCTCTGGTGAGTGACCTGCTGAGCGCCCCTTGGATTACCAACCAATTGGAACAACAGGCCCTCGGCCATGCAACCGCCAAGCTGGTGCCGGAACACTATACCGAAGTAAAAAACCGCCGCGAGGCACAGGCAAACAAGATCCTCCAGGCCGTCAACGAGCGCCTGGTCAAGGAGATCAACTACTGGTCGGATCGCTACATCAAGTTGACTGCCGACATGGAAGCCGGAAAGCAGCCCCGGATGCAACCGGAAATGGCCCGCCGCCGGGTGGAAGAACTCACCGTACGCCTCGAAGCGCGTAAGAATGAACTGGCAGCCATGAAGAATGTCGTTTCCAGTACCCCGGTGGTGATCGGTGGTGCTTTGGTTGTACCCCAGGGACTACTGGATCAGTGCCACGGGGTCGCGCCTGCCGCGACAGTGGATGCCCTGTCACGTTCCCGCATTGAGCAGTTGGCCATGCAGGCCGTAATGGACGCCGAAGAGCGACTGGGCCATCAGGTTTTTGATGTGTCCGCCGACAAATGTGGCTGGGATATTACCGCTCGACCGCCTATCAACCCGAATGGTTCACTACCGATAGATCGGCACATCGAGGTCAAAGGCCGCGCCAAAGGGCAGACCACCATCACCGTCAGTCGTAACGAGATTATGTACGGGCTTAATCAGGCAGAGAAATTCATCCTGGCGATTGTGATTGTCGACGGTGAACAGACCGAAGGGCCATATTACGTGCGTCATCCTTTCACGGTTGAACCTGACTTTGCCGTGGCCAGTATCAATTACCAGTTAAATGATCTGCTGGGCAAGGCGATGACATCGGAACGATCGGTAGGTTGAATGGGTAGGTGAAAATAGAGACGCCCCCTTGCGGAGGCGTCGGGCCGGAGATGCTATCTCCGGTGGGGTTACGATTAAATAATAGATAGGAACTGTATCCGTGTCAAATTTTTCTGTGTTCGTTTGTGAGGGCTGATGTTGCGCGTTATTTCGTACATTGATGGATTCAATCTCTATTTTGGTCTGCGCGCAAAGGGATGGAAGAAATACTATTGGTTAGATCTGGTTTCACTGTCTTCAGCACTCTTAAAAAGTGACCAGCAGCTTGAACACTGTCACTATTTTACCGCCCGGATTCGCACAGGAACAAATCAGAGCCAGGATGCACGACGTCAATCCCTGTGGTTGGATGCGTTATCCAGTTTACCAGAGCTGACAATTCATTATGGACACTATTTACCCAAGCCAGTGGAGTGCAAGCGCTGTGGAAATACATGGACAACATTTGAAGAGAAAATGACTGACGTTAACATTGCAGCACAGATGCTGACAGACGCCTATGAAGATCGGTTCGATATTGCATTGGTCATTTCGGCGGATAGTGATTTGACCACACCAATCCGGCTTTTAAGAGAGCGCATGCCACAGAAAAGGGTTATTGTCGTATTTCCACCAGAACGTCGATCGGCTGAACTGAAGAAAACGGCGAATGGAACGGTTGTACTTGGAGAAAACAAATTACGTCAAAATTTGCTGCCGGAAAACATAACAACGAGCAGCGGTTTTGTGCTTACACGCCCGCCTCAATGGAGATAGTAGTATATGCACCCGGTAAAAT
>CALFFB010000106.1 GCA_937958075.1 uncultured Geobacteraceae bacterium
GAGTTTGCGGTCGTCCCCGCTCCAGCCACTGGTGAAACCTTCCTTGTCGCCTCCCGCTGCAGGCGGGGGGGAGGGGTCGTAGTCGCGCCGGCCGTGGGCCCAGTTGATGATGTGGGAGTAGAAGAGCAGGCTGCGATCGATCAGGATAAACAGCAGCTGGATATTGCGGGCCGGGCCGACCTGGATGGTTTCGCCGCCGACCTTGAACCCGAGTAGATGAAAGCGGTCCACCAGATCCCTGCCCTTGAGCAGGGTGCCCGCCGCGCCGAGCAGACCACCGATGGTGGAAAAGACACCGAAACTGATGCCGCCCGCCGCCAGATCGATACCGGCGCCGACGGTGGCACCGCTGAGGGTGGCGGCGAGAATCAGTTGCTTGTTGGTCAGGCCGAGAAATTCCCAGGTCTTTTCACTGAACAGGTCTTCCTGCAGAATGGAATGCTGCGGCAGATCAATATGGAAGATGTTGTGCTTGTACAGGGCGCGCATGCGGTTGTGAATCCGCTGTTCCTGTCGGGCGACGTAGTCCATGTAATCCGCCACCAGCTTTTGTTTGAGACCCTCTTCCCGGTCCGGTCGGTCGCACACGGCGCTGGCGCGGTAGCCGAGGCTGTCGGCCAGTAGTTCGAGGATCAGCTCGGCGCTGTGCTGGCTGCGTGCCTGCCAGTTGTCCTGAAAGCTGGTGATGACGGTTTTCAGCAGGGGCTGCAGCTGCTGATCGATGGACTGCAGACTTTGCAGCAGCTCAATGCGCTGGCGGTAGGTGGCCCGGCATGAGTTGAATACGCGGATGGCGTTGAAGTGTTTTCTGAAGTCCGTATTCCAGTCGGCAAGAAACGCGCTGCCTTCCTCCTTGCTGTTGATGACCGCCATGCGTGGCGCACCGGTCAGGCGCAGAATTTCCATTTCCGCCCGGTCGACATTGCGTACCGGTCGCGAGCCGTCGACAACGAAAATGACGCCGGCCCCTGCGGCGATTGGGGTCAGCAGCAGGCAGTCGTCACGAAACCGGGGGTCGTCCCGGTGGGCGGCGATAAAGGCGCTTAACAGCTGCTCTGCCGGACCCTGATACTGCTGCAGCCAGGTCAGGGTCTGCCGCGGGTTCTGAAATCCGGGCGTGTCGACAAAGCGGATCACCTCGCGGCCGTCGATCACCACGGGAAAGGCCTGCACCTCTGTCGTTTCCCCGGGGGTGGGGCTGACGCGGACGCTGTCATCCTCGGCCAGGGTCGAGAGCACGGACGACTTGCCTTCATTGGGATGGCCGATGATGGCGAAGGTCGGAACTTGATCAGTCATGGGCCTGTACCAGCGGGAAGACCTCCAGATAGGGGTCCCCCAGGGTCTTGAGGGTCTTGTGCCAGACGGACAGGTCGACGGTTGCCGCCGGGGTGATGGCTGTATCCTGCTGCGGTTTGCCGAGGAGGATAACGGCCATGGGCGTTGCCGGTGGCGCCAGCTGGCGCAGCTGCCGTAAAAACCAGGTGACTTCCCGGATGGGTGGTTGCCAGGCTTCCTGGATAAGGAGGATGCCGGTCGGTGGTTGCCGCTGGATTTCCGTAGCCAACTGCCGGGTGAACCTCTCCTGGTCCTGGGACTCGGCGCCGTAGCGCCAGGGAGTCAGGATGTCATCAGCGGTCAGCTGATAAAGAAAGGGTCTGATCTGCTGCGGTTGGCAGGAGTCCCAGAGTTCATCGGGAACAAGCAACAACCAGTTGCCGCCGCCGGTGCCGGGCTGCCGGGGGCCGGAAGCGGCAGCGTCCGCAGGGGGCGCAGCAGCCATGGGGGCGATGGAATGATCCGCGGTGATCTGTACGCTGGGGGTCAGCATGCGCCGGCGCAGCTGGCGGAAATGGGCACTGTCAAAGGGCAGCTGGCGCAGTTTTGCCGTCAGGCGCCAGCGCCCGAGGATGGCCAGCAGCAGGCGCGGCAGCAGACCGTAGGTGATGACCCCGGCCACCAGGAAGGGCCACCAGGCGGTGAGGTTGTCGGTGGTCAGCTGGCGGATGCCGTCTTTTAATATGATCCTGCTGCCGCTGATCTGCGCCAGATCAGGATAGAGGGCCGCACTGCCGGTCAGCCAGGCCCAGGGCAGGGCGAGTACCCGCACGACCTCCGCCAGCAGCGGTTCCGACACCGGCAGGGTGGACTGCCAGCCGAAAGCGATGTCGGTAAAACCGACTTTGTAGCCGAGACTCACGAGAACGCCGAGGTTAAAGCCGATAGCGCAGATCTGCAGCAGGATAAAGGCCGGCCAGACAAAGAGGGCGCCATAGAGCTGCCGGTTCTGGCGGAGCCGGCCGACAGCGGCGGCGACATCGAGATGAGTCCCGGCGCCGAAGTGGCGACGTGAGCGGTGGTAGAGTCTGACCAGCAGACGTTTCAGCGCGGACGCGGCCAGGTTGTAGAGGAGCGACGCCTGCAGACCCTTGCCGGCCGTCAGGCGGAGGCTGAAGAACAGGATCTGCAGCACCAGGAAAAAGAGTTGCAGCAGGATAAAAAAAGCGAAAAAGCCAGAGACATTCACCGGGGTTGCGCCGTCATAGGCAAGAAAGGAGGTGGCCAGGGTCAGCCCCAGCAGCAGGCTCAGGACAAAGAGCAGCCCGGTAGCCAGCCTGGTGGTTTCCGTCCACAGTTGTCCGGGCAGGGGGGGCGGGTGCTCCCGGCGGCGGGCCGCCAGCCACCGGCGCGCCAGCTCTTTTGTTGCCGGCGGATCGGTGAAGGTTCCGGCATTCTCCAGGTAAAGGGAACGATCGCGCTGCTGCAGATCGGCTTCACGGCCCTCCTCGATGAGCTGATCATCGCGGGAGAAAAAGAGTTCCGTATCAAGGATGTCGGCCAGGGTCCAGCGGGTTTTCATACAGGCCGGGATGGTCCGGAGGGTTGTTTTGCCGCGGCCGCCGCGATAACCGCGGCCAGTTCGTCGAAACTGTAGGGTTTCGGCAGGGTGGCGCAGAAACCGTGCTGGCGGTAGTTGGCCATGATCGGGTCCTGGGAATAGCCGCTGGCGACGATGGCTTTCGCCTGTGGATCGACCTGCAGCAGATCCTTGATGGTGTCCTTGCCGCCGCGACCACCGGGAATCGTCAGATCCATGACCACCAGATCGACGGGCTGCTGCCGGTTGCGTTGCTCGCGGTAAAGCTGCAGCGCCTGATCACCGTCAAGGGCCTGGATACACTCGTGGCCGAGATCTTCCACCATCTGACAGACGGTATCGAGGACCGGTTGCTCGTCATCCATGATCAGCAGGCGCAGGCGCTGCTTGTCGGTCGTGAACAGGCGTTTTTTCGGGGCCGGACGGGCGGTGGCGCTGGCCGCCGGCAGATAGATGCTGAACAGGGTTCCCTCGCCGGCGGAGGAGGAGACGCGAATCTGGCCGTCGTGACGGTTGATGATGGAGTGGACAATGGCCAGGCCGAGGCCGTGACCTTCCGACTTTGTTGAAAAGTAGGGATCGAAGATCTTGTCAATCAGTTTCGCCGGGATGCCCGTGCCGTGATCCCTGACCTGCAGTTTGATGTATGTCTGTTCTCCGTCCAGATTCAGCCGCTGCGCTTCTTCGGTGCTGACATTGTCACAGGAAATATCGATAAAGCCCCCCTGGGGCATGGCCTGCACGGCGTTGAGAACCAGATTCTGGATGACCTGGCTGATCTGGTTTTTGTCGATGTCGGCCAGCAGCAGATCGTCGGCGAATTGGTAGCGGCAGGCGACGGCGCCGCCATGCAGAATAAACTCCGCCGAATCCCTGATGACATCGGGCAGCGCCGCTGTCTGGCGAATGGGCTGACCGCCTTTGGCGAAGGTCAGCAGTTGCCGGGTCAGGTCCCGCGCCCGCAGGGCGGCCTTGACCGCGTTGCCAAGGCGTTTGCGCGATTTTTCCGGCAGTTGCTGGTCGTGCAGTGACAGTTCCAGATTGCCCAGAATCGCGGTGAGCATATTGTTGAAATCGTGGGCGATGCCACCGGCCAGGGTGCCGAGGGATTCGATTTTTTTGGCGCGGTCGAGTTCTTTTTCGAGCTGCAGTTGCTCGGTTACGTCCCGGAACACGAGCACCACTCCGATGATGTCACCGTCGGGGGTGATGATGGGCGCGCCGCTGTCGGCGATGCTGCGCTCGGTGCCGTCTCTGGCGATGAGGGCCGTGTGGTTGGCCAGTCCGACAATCTGTTTGGATTCAAGAACCTTGGTGACCGGATTGTCACATATCTGGCGGGTGTGCTCGTTGATAATGACAAAAACCTCGTCCAGGGGCTTGCCGCAGGCCTCGTCGCTGCGCCAGCCGGTGAGGTTTTCGGCGATGGGGTTGAGCATGACGACCCGCCCCTCGGTGTCGGTGGTGATGACCCCGTCACCGATGCTGTCAAGGGTGACGGCCAGGCGTTCCTTCTCCCGGGCGAGGGCCGCTTCCGCTTCTTTTTTTTCGGTGATATCCGTGGCAATTTCCAGGCGCACCAGCCGGCCGTCGACCCAGGTGATGGCGCGATCCTGGATATAATACCAGCGCTCCGTTCTGGTGTTGCGGAATTCCCAGGTTATCAGCCCCGTCGGCTGGCCCGAGGCATCAACCAGCCGGTGATTGGTGCAGAAGGGGCAGGGGCCCGACTGGTCTTTCTGGATGGCTTTCCAGCAGGTGTGGCCGATGACACCGCCAAGGCGTTCTTTGCCGTACTGATTGATGAACAGGAGCTCGTAGGTGTCCATGTCGGCGACATAAACCAGGGCGTCGATACTGTCCATGATCAGGCGAAAGCGGGCTTCACTGTTGGCCAGGGTTGTCTGGTTGGCTTCGATGGTGGTGGCCATGTCAAAAAAGGCAGTGGACAGGGAGCTGATCTCCTTGGGCGCCAGTTCCGGGGACGTCGGTTGCGGCAGGTTGCCGTCGGCAAAAGATCGCGTAGCGCGGGCAAGGCCGGTAATCGGCTTGATCAGGGTGGCGCGGCCGAACTTCCAGGTGATGAGCAGGGCCAGTCCGACAATCACGGCCATGGCGATCAGGTTGTGAATGAGCATGCTGTTGGCGGGTTTGAGAATCTGCGCCGCCGGAATTCCCACCCACATGTAGGCATAGGGCGTTTGCTGTCCATCCACAATGACGGGGTGATGGGCGATGATGAAGTTGGTGCTGTCGCTGCCGTTTCTGGTGACCAGGCCTCCCTCGGGCATGGAAACCGCGGCCTCCCAGATATCCGCGTCCAGGGGTTGCCCGATCAGCTCGTTGCCGTTTTCCCTGCTGTGGTAAAGAATGACCCCCCGGTGGTCGGTGACGGTGAAAAAGGAGGACTCGGGCAGCCCGACATGACGTTGAAAGTCAGCAAAGCGCGTCAGCCGTACAGACGCGGTCAGCAGAGCTGCCGGTTGGCCACGCTGGTCGCGCACCGGGTAGGCAAAGGCCAGAGCGGGCACGGCATCGCCGACCCTGGCAATAATGAATTCACCGACGGCAAAACGGTTGTTGTCGATGGCCTCACGCACATGTCTGCGATCGGCCAGATTGATATGGCTGAAGGGGAGGGCCGCCGCCAGGACGGTGCCGTCGAGGGCGGTGAGGGTGATGTTCTGATAATCGGAATGCTGTTGAATAACCGTGGCGAACAGGTGGCCGGCGACAGCGATATCCTGTTTCTGCACCGACGGAATCAGGGACAGGGTTGCCAGAAGCTGCCGGCTGGAGCGGGTCAGATCGTGCTGGACCTCGGCCATGCTGCTGCTCAGTACGGTGGCTTTGTCCCTGGCCATGGCAATGGCCTGGCGGCGCTGCTCAAAGCTGTTGTAGAGGAGCAGGGCGAGAACCGGAAGCAGTGCCATGATGAGCAGGACCGCAAGATTTCTGCTGATAGTGCCGTTACGCCAGATGGTCATGTGCCCCTCTTGCTCAGGTGAGATGGGTCAGCAGCAATTGCCGCAAGCCGCTTCACTTTATCACCACCGGCAGCGAAATTGCCAACGATAAGTCGCCCGCTGGTGGCGAGATTCTGCCGCGCCGGCAAGTTTATTCTTGTCGCTGAAGGAAGAGCTGCGCTAGATTTTCCGTCAGCCTGTCTCCTGTTCATGCTTTTTTCGATGAAAGCTGTCATGACCGATTCGGTTCTTCTTGTCGTTCGTCGTTATCTGCAACCGCCGCCGCGGTTTGACGCCCTGCTGCGAACCCTGGCGCAGCGCTTCGCTCTTGATATCTACCTGTGTCGGCAAAGCCTGACCGGGCGTGGGCTTGCTGTACTGACCAGGGGAACACGAGAGAGTCTTGGCGAGGTGTCGACCGTGCTGCGGCAATACAAAGTTGAACACTGGCTGGTGGCCGGGCAGCTGACAGCCATGAAGCCTCAGCGCATATTCGCCCTGCAGGTAAGCGACGAAAAAATTGTTTTTGACTGTCGGAAAGAGCAGGTCAGCTTTGCCGCCCACGGGCGGGTTCTGGCGGTACTGGCCGATGCCTCAGGCCAGTTTGCCGACCGGCTCCTGACCCGGGTGGTTTCGAGTACGGCCTATCTCGGTCGGGACGCAACCCGGGATCTGACCCAGGAGGATCTGGTGAAACTGATCCTGCAGCAGATGCCCGTGCTCGATCTGTATCGTCTCGATGAACAGGGCGGCATCGTTGCTGCGGTGCGGATTTTTCCCGGCCGCTTTCATCCGGCCGGACTGGGAGCCGAGGCCACCCTGAGCAGCCGCGAAAATCTGCTGCGCCTGCTCGATCTGGTCCGCGGCCAGGCGGCAGAGTTCAGGCTGTGCACCGGTTTCGGCCTGGACAGTCTGCCCGGCTCTCAGGTGCGCCGCGCCGCCAAAGGAGACAATGAAGGCCTGAAGCGCAATCTGGATGCCTTGACCCGCTACGGTGGGCTGATGGCGGAGCTGTGGCGGGCAGCGCCGGTCGTGCCCGCGGCCGGTGAGACGCCGCATGCCGTACCTTCTCCCCTCGCTCCCCTGGTAGCGACGGCCGCCATCCTGGATGCGGCTTCAAGGTCTGGTGAAGATAATCCATTGTCATCACTGGCCGCCGAGATGGTCGAAACCGCAACCCGGGAGCCGCCACCCGACCAAACACGCCGGCCTGAGGCCGATCTGCCCCTGCCGCCGCCACCGCAGTCCGGTGGCTGGAGCCGTGGACGCATCTGGTCCCTCGCGGTTTTTGGCGGTGCCGTGCTGAGCGTTTTCGGATTGCTGGCCGCTGAAAAAAATGCCCTGCTTGAGCGGGCCATGTATCACCTGTTCGCCTCGGGGGCGGGTGTTTTTGCTGTCGCCCTGGTGTTCTTGTGGCTCGCCTTCTCCCGCTTGCGCCTCAAGCGGAAAATAGAGAATACCCCGACCAGCCGCATTCGCTCCCTGGCCATGGGGATGGTGGAAGTCAAGGGGCGGGCCCGGCGCAGTTACGCGCTGGTGTCGCCCATGTCGCACCTGCCGTGTGTGTTCTACCGCCTGACCCGCTACCGTCGTGACAAGAATGAGCGTTGGCGGGTCACCAGCGTCACCGCCAGTGACCATGTGCCCTTTCTGCTGGAGGACGATACCGGACGCGTTGAGGTCGATCCACGGCAGGCTCGAGTCCGCGCGGGGACACGGCAGGAAGGGGCGCCGGGGCAGATGGCGATGTCTCGGCTGGCGTCCGATCATACGGAAAAATGGGTTGAAGAGACCATTGTTGAAGGCACCCTGCTCTATATTCTGGGGTTTGCCGCCGGCAAAAAAGAGGAGCAGCCGACTGTGCGGCAGAAGGTCCGCCAGGCCCTGCGCGCGTTGAAACAGAACCCGGATCGCCTGAGAACCTTCGACGCTGATGGTGACGGCCATATCAGTGCCGCTGAATGGGACAGGGCCCGCGCGGCGACGGAGGAAGAGGTGCTGCGGCAAAGCCTCGCTGCCCCGGCACACCGAAAACGTCAGGAAGAACATATTCTTATCGGCAAGCACAAGGGGCGGCCGTTGATCATTGCGGAAACCCATTGCGAAACGCAGCTGACCGGGCGTTATCGCAACGAAGGAGTGATCCTGCTGATCTTAAGTGCCGGCGCCATCGGCCTGGCGATTTATCTGCTGCTACACTATATGACATGACACACAACTCTTTCATGGAGACGACCTTATGACCCTCTGGATCGTGCTGGGAATTCTGCTGCTGCTGGTGATAGGCCTGACTCTTTACGTCATTATCATTTATAATGGTTTTATCGCTCTGAAAAACACCATCGAGCAGGACTGGAGTAATATCGATGTGCTGCTCAAGCAGCGTTTTGATGAGCTGCCCAAACTGATTAAAGTCTGCGAGGGCTACATGCAGCACGAGCGGCAAACCCTGGAAGCGGTGATCAAGGCGCGGTCCATGGTCAATGCGGCGCGCAGCGATGAGCAGAAGCAGCAGGCGCAGAATCTGTTGACCGACACCCTGAAGTCCCTGTTCATGGTGGTTGAACGCTATCCTGACCTGAAGGCCGACGCAGCCTTTCAGCAGCTCAGCAACCGGATTACCGAGATCGAGGATCAGATTGCCGATCGCCGCGAGCTGTTCAACGCTTCGGTGACCATTTACAATACCCGGCTGCGGCAGTTCCCTGACGTGATTGTCGCCTCACTGTTCAGATTCCAGCCACGCACATTGTGGACGATCGACCCGGAGCATCGCCGTGATGTCGAGGTCAGCTTTGCGCACAGCTGAAAAGGCAGGTCGTTGCGGATGCCGCATCATGAAGAAAAAGTTAAACCCGTCACGTCCTTATGCCGATAGATACAAGGAACACTGTGAACCTGATGGGGCGATGACTTTTTCGGTTTTTTAGGCCAAGCCCCTATCTTTGTCAGGATACTTTGCCATGGCACTGGATTATTATCGGTTACTGGGAATTCCCCCTGATGCGGATCAGCAGAGGATCAGGGCGGTCTACCGCAAGCTGGCCAAACGTTTTCACCCTGACGCCAATCACGGCTCCGAGGCGGCGGCCGAACTGTTCCGGCAGGTCACCAACGCCTACCAGGTTCTCTCCGACCCGCAGCGCCGGGCGGAATATGACCGCACCCTCAAGCTGAGGCCGCAACCCGCCGAGGTCAGACCGTCTGCCAGCGTCGATCCCAGGAAAAAATTCAACCGTTTTGTTTCCTCCCTGCTGAGTGCGATTTTCGGGCCGGACGAGACGCCTGCCCCCAAGCCCGCCGCGACCGGTAAAACGCCTCCCCCCCAGCAGCAGACCAGCCGCACGCGACCGGCTTTTAATTTCTATTACCACATGGCCATGGAGAAGGGCGCTCCCGTTTACCGCTGTGGCAAGGACGGCGTCTACCGGAAAACGCCGAAACGCAAGCCGTCTCCGCCCTGATTCCCTGTTAGAATTTTCCCCCTGGTAAAATGAATACAGGCCCTGTGTCATTTACGATCAGGAGCCTCTGCTTCTTGCCCCTTTGCTGAGGCAGTGCCGAAATCAGCGCTTAAGGGGTGATGATTGATTTGCCCTGTGAGTTCGATTGCGGCTATATTTCCATGAACAGGTTTTGTGGATACCGTTGAAGCGGAGGTGCCGATAAATGGATGAGCCTATCGATCATTTGAAGATGTGTGAGCTGAAAGCCAGGGGGCTGCTGGAAGAGATGGACCGTCGCTCGACCAGGCCGACGGTGGTGTGCGGCAAGTGCGGAGCCAAGGCGAACCATGAGAACCATCTGCATAATCCCAGACCGCTGGCCAAAAAGTTTTCCGACAGCTTGTGGGGGTAGCCGGTGGAAAAATATCTGGAGTTTTTCCGTGAAAATGATCATTTTGCCCGTCATTGCGGCATTGAACTGCTGCAGGTGACGCCGGGCGCTGCCAGGGTCCGGATGCCGGTACGGGATTTTCATCTCAACGGTGCCGGAACCGTGCATGGCGGGGCCCTCTTTACTTTGGCGGACTTTGCCTTTGCCGTGGCGGTCAACAGCCGCGGCAAACTGGCCCTGGCCATCAATACCAGCATGTCCTTTATCAATCCCGCTTTTGCCGGAACCCTGTACGCTCAGGCGCAGGAGATTTCGAGCAATCGGCGTCTGGGGGTCTATCAGGTGGAGATTGAAGATGAACAGGGGCAGCTCGTTGCCCGTTTTGAGGGGACGGCTTACCGCAAGGACAAGCCGTTGCTGAAGGATAGTGATGGACAAATAGTTGCGAATAAAGTGTAACTATCTGCAATCTTAGCAAGTTACACGAAATAAGCCAGCCATTGGCATGTTTGAGCGCTGCGGAAATTGTTTGAGTAAAGCGAGTTCTTTTCCGCAAGGGAAGACATGGCAAGGGCCAGGCTCTTCATTGCTCATCAGCCGAAAGGCATAAAATCTACCTTAAGGAGTTCCGTTCGTTATGATCGAAGCAAGTGATTTTCGCCGGGGAGTGATCTTTCAACTCGAAGCCGCGCCCTGTCTGGTCATCGATGTCAGTTTTCAGTCACCGACGGCGCGGGGGGGCAACACCCTGGTCAAAACCAAGTACCGTAATCTGCTCACCGGACAGGTGTTAAGCGGCTCCTTCAAGTCGGGCGACCGTTTTGACGAGGCCGATTTCTCCCGTCGCAAAGGGCAGTTCCTGTATGCCACGGACGATCATGGCGTGTTCATGGACAGCGAGAACTACGAACAGTACGAGCTGGGCGGCGATATGTACGAAGAGGTGCGGGGTTATCTCCTCGAAGGCACGGAGGTCACTCTTGGGGTGTACAATGAGCAGGTCGTCAGCCTTGACGTGCCCCAGGTTGTGGAGCTGACGGTAACCGAGACGGCCCCCGCCATCAAAAACGCCACCGCTACCGCCCAGACCAAGGAAGCCGTTCTGGAAACCGGCATCAGGGTCCAGGTGCCCGGCTATCTGGAGGCGGGGGAGACAATCAAGGTCGATACCCGTGAGTGCCGGTTTGTTTCGCGCGCCTGAAAGCCGGCCGCTGCTCCAGCTGCATCAGATCAGAGAGGGGTTGTGCCGTCCACCGCGTAGTTGTGACGCTGACGGCAGCCGCCGGGCCGCCGTCGCCATGCTGTTACGGCAGCAAAGTGACGATACGGAAGTGCTGTTCATCCGCCGGGCGGAGCATGACCTCGACCCCTGGTCGGGAGATCTGGCCTTTCCCGGCGGGCGGATCGATCCCGATGATCCCACGCCCCGGGCGGCAGCCGAGAGGGAAACCCGTGAAGAGATCGGTCTGACCCTGATGCCGGAGCAGTATCTCGGTCGCAGTGACGATCTGACCGGAGCCCTGCTCTCCATCCACATCTCCTGTTTTGTCTATCAGACCGACGCCCGGGCCACCTTCCGCCCCAACCATGAAGTGGTCGATCTGTTCTGGGTGCCCCTGCGCACCCTCCTTGATCCGCAGCGCAACCGTTTCCACGATTTTCACTACCGGGGTGCCGGCCGCCGGCATCCGGTCATCGATCTGCCGGAATGGAGCGACCGCCCCCTGTGGGGAATTACCTACCGCCTGCTGAGTAATTTTCTCGAACGTTTCGATCTCTCCTTTCGCTACCCCGAATCCCTTTAATTTCCTTAAAAAAAGTAATTATTCAC
>CALFFB010000107.1 GCA_937958075.1 uncultured Geobacteraceae bacterium
CCAAGCAGACCGCACAGCTGATTCCCCTGTGTCATCCCCTGGCCCTGACCTCCGTCGAGATTGCCTTTGACAGTGACCCTCAAGCCGGTATTGTGACCATCAGAGCAACAGCTTCGGTGACCGCGCAGACAGGAGTGGAAATGGAAGCCCTGACGGCCGCTTCTGTAGCCGCATTGACCATCTACGACATGTGTAAAGCAATTGACAAGGAGATGGTAATCGGGCAGATTTGCTTGTTGAAAAAGACCGGCGGCAAAAGCGGTTCCTTCGTTCGCACCGGGACCGCGGTCTGACCCTTTTGACCCACGGATCACTATGGACATCTCAACCTATCGCATACGTAAATCCTTTCTGATCCCCATGGGCTTGACGGTTGTCCTCGGCGCCGTGCTGCTGCTCAGTGGTTTTTTTCTGAACGCACCGACGGCGCGCCAGATTCTGCTGGCGCTGTTCATTCTGCCGGCGGTGATTATTTTTGTCGAAAGCAGCCGCCGCCGGGTCCGTGTTCATCAAGACCATATCGATGTCGAGAAGGTTCTGCGCACAAAAACCATCAATTTTAACGAACTGACAGCTGTTGACGCCGTCCGGATCCGTAAGCGTGTCTTTGTCAGCCTCAGTACAGAAGAGAGCTTTCTTATCCTGTCAAACGGTTATGAGGGGTTTGGAGAGCTGCTCGCTGACCTGGTAAAGACAGTTCCGTCGGGGGTCGTGAGTGACGAGGTGCGCCGGATGGCAGAGGACCCACCGCGAAAATGCAGTGACATCTTTTCGGCCTGGGTGGCGGTTGCCGTGCTGACACTTATCATTGTAACGCAACTGAGAAGCGTTATGTAAAAACGGCGCACGATATGCGCCGTATCAGGGGAGATACGACATGGAAAAAAAACAACTGGCGGAATTCAAGGAGCTGCTGAACAAGCAGCTGGCTGAATTGCTGCAGGAAGCAGGCAAAACCGTTTCTGAGATGAACGAGGAAAACCCCAACTATGCCGATCCGACGGACCGTGCGTCTCTGGAGTCGGACCGCAACTTTGAGCTGCGTATACGTGATCGCGAGCGGAAACTGATCAGTAAAATCCGTCAGGCTCTGGAGCGCATCGAAGATGGAACCTACGGTTATTGTGAAAGCTGTGACGCAACCATCAGCCCCAAACGGCTGTTGGCCCGTCCGGTGACCACCCTGTGCATTGACTGTAAAACCGAGCAGGAGCGCAAAGAGCGGATCGGCTGACCCGGATCAGTCCTGCCGGCCGGCCCAGGTATTCGTTCCTAGGCACGGCAGGTGTACAGGATAGCCCATCAGGAGTGCTCGTTCGGCCAGGGGGAACGGCGCTCCTTGCCCTCAAAGTCCTCATTACGTCGATAATCCCGCAAGCGGGTGCTGCTGTCGGCCACATCAACCCAACCATCCTCCCGGCGAAAGCGGAGGATCTTGCCCGTGGCGATCAGGACATCAAGCATGTCATTGGTCACTCTGGCGGTCATGCCGTCAAGATATACGATGTCAATCAGGGGCTGTTTCACGCACGACCTCCCTTCGTTTCCGTCCTGTTCGTTTTCAGCGTTATGCCTGTTAAAGAGTAGCAGTAATCCGTGTCGCCGCCAACTGCTGTTTTGCGCCATCCCGGACGTTGACCAGATGCGGCGATCATTGTGTTTTGCCCGCGGTCGGTGTATCGTTGAGCCCGCGCAAAGAGCCTGATCACAACAGTTTTTCAATACAAAGGAGAAATGCCATGTTCGGACTTGGAACCCAGGAACTGCTGATCATTCTGGTGCTGGTGATGATTATATTCGGGGCGGGAAAGCTGCCGCAGGTTGGCGCTTCCCTCGGCAAGGGGCTGCGCAACTTCAAAAAAGGGATGAGTGACGCTGATGATGAGATCGAAGAAGGGCAAATCAGCGAGCCGGAAAAGAAAAAAGGTGACAACACAGACAAACGGGAGCAGCAGGACAGAGATGCCTGATTTTGGTTGCAGAAGGATTGTGTTGCGAGCAAATCAACAGAATTTCAGCAAGGTAACAAGAACATGGTAAGAGCTCTGGGTTTGATGTCGGGGGGGCTGGACAGCACGCTGGCGGCCATGACCCTCATGCGGCAGGGGATCGAGGTCATCGGGATCTCTTTCGTTACGCCCTTTTTCGGGGCCGCAAAGGCCCGCAAGGCGGCCGAAGCCATTGGCTTTAAGCTGATTGTCCAAGAGATCAGTGACATTCACCTGGACATGGTGAAAGACCCTCAATACGGTTATGGCCGCAATATGAACCCCTGCGTCGACTGTCATGCCATGATGTTCCGCCTGGCAGGTGAGCGGGCCGAGCAGGAGGGGGCAGATTTTCTGTTTTCCGGGGAGGTTCTTGGTCAGCGCCCCATGAGTCAGAACCGCAATGCTCTGCAGGCTGTCGCCAAGTTATGCGGTTTTCCGGAAAAGGTGCTGCGTCCCTTAAGCGCCAGGCTTCTTCCGACGACCCCCATGGAAGAACAGGGACTGGTTGATCGTGACCAGCTTCTCGATATCCAGGGCCGCTCGCGCAAGCGCCAGCAGGCCCTGGCCCGTGCCTGGGGTTATCCCGATTTTCCTGAATCCGGTGGGGGTTGTCTGTTGACGGAAGAGGGCTTTTCCAACCAGCTGCGTGATCTGCTCACCCATGATTCACAGGCGACGGTCAATGATGTCAATCTGCTCAAGGTTGGCCGTCAGTTCCGGCTGTCCCCGGAGGTCAAGCTGATTGTCGGGCGCAACCAGGAAGATAACCAGGCCCTGGAAACCCTGGCGCAGGACCATCATGTCCAGCTGCGCTGCGTGAACCTGAACGGACCCCTGGGTCTGCTGTCCGGCCCGGCCGACGCACAGCTTCTCAGCCGCGCTGCGGCCATTGTTGCTTCCTACAGCAAGGGCAGGGATCTGCCCCAGGTGACAGTGGCCTGCCTGACGCCAGAGGGACGCACAACCCTAGGTATCGCCCCTATGGCGCGCCGGGACGTTACGACCTGGCAGCTGATATGACCTTTAGTAAAGAGCGCTTTCTGCCCGAGCCTTGCCGCAAAAAGTGGCGGTCCTTGAAAAAGACAAGAGAGTTTGTTATGGTGACATGCGGTTGTCGATAGATAGAGATGATCCACCAGCCGGTCATCGTTGCCCATCGCACCAAAATTCTCTTATGTTTATTATCTGTTTTTTCACTTCAGAAGCATATCAATTAAGCAGGCAGGGCAGTGGAGTTACTGCGCTGCTTGTGAACCGCTGACGTTTTCCCCCTATCATCTTTCGTGCGGCATCACTGGTCTGCAGACCTGTCGGGATCACTGCGTCCGGTTTGGCACATGGTGCACGGTCTTCGTTGTCAATTCCGCTAAAAGGAGCGTAAGTAACTGTTATGGCTATTTATTCCAGCAATCAACAAAAAATCGCAGAAGATTTGAGTGACAATAAGATCCAGCAGTCCAAGTGGACGGACTGGCACTGGCAGCTGAAAAACTCCATCAACCAGGTGGCGACTGTCGAGAAACTGCTGGGGGTTTCCTTTGACGCCATGGAAAAGCGCAAGATTGAGTTGACCCTGCGCAAGTTTCCCCTGTCCATAACCCCCTATTATCTGTCCCTGATCGATCCACAGAACTTCCGTAACGATCCGGTCTTCCGGCAGGCTTTTCCCGATCCGCAGGAGCTGGAGATCGATAAATGTGACATGAACGATCCCCTGGCCGAGGATCAGGACAGCCCGGCGCCGGGCATTACCCATCGTTACCCCGACCGGGTCCTGTTTCACGTGAGTAATGTCTGCTCTATGTATTGTCGCCACTGCACGCGCAAGCGCAAGGTGGGTGATACCGATTCCATCCCCAATCGGAAACAGATCAAGGAGGGGTTGGCCTATATCCGCCAGGCGACGGAAGTACGGGACGTGCTGCTCTCCGGTGGTGATCCGCTCATGCTGTCTGATGATTATCTCGACTGGATTCTGACGGAACTGCGCAGTATCGAGCATGTGCAGGTGATCCGCATCGGGTCGCGGATGCCGGTGGTGCTCCCCTACCGCATTACCGACGATCTGGTCACTATGCTGAAAAAACATCAGCCCCTGTGGCTCAATACGCACTTTAATCACCCCCGTGAGATCACCTCATCCTCAAAGGCCGCTGTGCGCAAGCTGGCGGATGCGGGGATTCCCCTGGGCAACCAGTCGGTGCTGCTGGCGGGGGTCAATGACTGTGTGCGTATTATCAAAAACCTGGTTCACAAGCTGGTGGCCAACCGGGTGCGCCCCTATTATCTCTACCAGTGTGATCTCGCCGAAGGCCTGTCCCACTTCCGCACCCCCGTCGGCAAGGGGATCGAAATCATGGAGGGGCTTATCGGCCACACCAGCGGCTTTTCCGTGCCAACCTATGTCGTTGACGCCCCCGGCGGTGGCGGCAAGATTCCGCTGAATCCCAATTATCTCATCTCCTTGTCAACCAACAAGGTGGTGCTGCGTAACTACGAAGGGGTCATTACCACCTATGCCGAACCGGACAGCTACAAGGCGAAATTCTGTGATCGCAAATGCGACAGCTGTGATCTGCAGCTGAACCTTGAGTCCGGCGAGGATGACGGGGCTACCGGCATCGAGCGATTGCTCTGCGATTATGACGAAACCATCAGTCTGACCCCGGCCGGCAATGAGCGTCTGGAGCGTCGTGATGAAAGTTGATCGCATCGAAGAATACGGCCAGTCGGTGTTGCAGCATGGCGCGGAGAATGACCGGGTCTACCTGATGAAGCTGCAAGGCGAGGATCTGCCGGAGGTGCTTGACTATATCGATGAGCTGGTTGAGGAAAACGACTATTCCAAGGTTTTTGTCAAGATACCAGTCACCAGGAAGGAGGCCTTCGTAGAGGCGGGCTATCGTGTCGAGGCACAGGTGCCGAACTTTTACAACGGTACTACCGCGGGGCTGTTCATGGCCCGATACCCTGACCCTGACCGGCGCATCGACCCTGACGCGGAGCTGGTGCAGGAGGTCCTGCGGGCGGCGCAGGCCAAGGCGGGTAGCGCGGAGGAGGCGGCAGCTGCAGTGGCGCCGGAGTTTGAGTGCCGCCTGACCCGGCCGGAGGATGGCGAGGCCATGGCCGAACTGTACCGGCAGGTCTTTCAGAGCTATCCTTTTCCTATCCACGACCCGGAGTATCTGCGGCAGACCATGAGGGAGAATGTCGTATACGCCGGGGTCTGGAAACAGGGCAGGCTGGTGGCCCTGGCCTCGGCAGAGATGGATAGGGCCGCCGGTAATGCTGAAATGACCGATTTTGCGACGAATCCCGATGATCGCGGGCAGGGGCTGGCTCATGTGTTGCTGCACAAGCTGGAGCAGCTGGTGGCTGAAAAAGGGATTCAGACCTGCTACACCATCGCCCGGGCGACCTCTTTTGGCATGAACATCACCTTTGCCAAAAGCGGTTACCGTTTTGCCGGCACCCTGGTGCGGAATACCCAGATATCCGGCGGGCTGGAAAGTATGAATGTCTGGTACAAGCCCACAGGAATATCATGACGAACTGAGGTGGTAAGAAGGGGGGCCATTCTTTTCTTACCACCTCACCAGCCTTGACAAACTCCCTGGTTCATGGCACATCCAAGCTGGATAGATATTCAAACATGAAAGCATGAACTGGGGATTTTGACAGCCATGGCAAGCGCAGATCAAGGCAGTTCAATATATCCAGTCCGCCCCCAAAAGCGTTTTTTATCCCTTCCGGCCCTCGGTTTTATTCTGGCCAGTCTGTTGCTCGCCACTGCTCTGTCTATTGTCACCTGGCACAATCTGGATCGTGAAAAACAATTTATGGAAGGGTTTTTGCTCAACACAGCTGAGGCCCTGATAAGAGCTTTTGAAGCCGGGGCCAGAACCTCGATGATGAGTTCTCGTAGTGGCAACCTCGAAACCCTGGTCACTGAAATTGCCCGCGAACGAACCATTGCCTATATCCTCATTCGCGATGAAAACGGTCAAGTTGTGTCAACCGCCGGCAGTTTGCCGGTGATGGAAGATTTCCCACCGGTGACAATGATTTTGCGTAGTGAGCAGCCACAGACCAGATTTTCGGTCGATCTAACCGATCGTCGGGTTTATGAAATAGCTAAAGAATTCAGTCCGCTAATGGAGATGTCTCAGCGGTTGGGAATGATGCCCCATCGGCACAACAGGCATCGTTCGCAGGTTAATGACGACTCCAGCGTATACCGGCAGGTTGTCTATCTCGGTTTTTACACAGAAGATTTCGACGCCGCCCGCGCCGAAGATATCAAGCAGAGTTCGATTTTACTGGGAATTCTTTTTCTACTCAGTTCCGGCGGCTTGTATGCTTTGTTCCTGTCGCATAAAACCCAGGTGACCAGAGCGGCACTTGAGAATATGGAGCTATACACCGACAATGTCGTTCAAAGCATGCCGGCAGGGTTGATCAGTATTGGCACCGATCGTCGCATTGTCACGGCTAACAATACGGCCCTGGAGATTTTTGCGTGCAGCGAAGACGACATGCTTGGAAAAACGTTGCAGCAAGTGATGGGGGCGGATGAATGCTCCCTTGCTCCTATGCTGCGTGCCGGAAAGGAATTTATCGATCAACCGGTTGACTGCCTGCGTCAGGATAGTCAAATCGTCCCCTTGAAGGTCAGCGCGTCCCATTTGCGTGACCGTGAAGGGAATTTGCAGGGGATGGTCTTGATTCTTCGTGACCAGCGGGAAATAAAGGCCATGGAAGAAGCCCTGGAACGCTCTCGTCGACACGCCGCCCTCGGACAGATGGCAGCCGGTGTCGCCCACGAAATCCGCAATCCCCTTGGAACCCTGCGAGGGTTCGCCCAGTACTTTTCCCGTAACCTGGTCATGGATGCCCAGGCAAAAAACTACGCAGAGTTGATGGTTGGCGAGATCGACCGTCTCAATCGCACGGTTTCTGCCCTGTTGCAATTCTCCAGGCCACGTGATCCCGAAATAAGAGCAGTTAAATTCAGTCCCATTGCTGAAAAGTGCCTGACCTTTGTGCAGGATGAGGCTGGAAACAAACAGGTTGAACTGAAACTGCACATTGAGGAGCCGGAACTCACCCTGCATGCCGATCCCGATCTGTTGCAACAGGTGCTGCTCAACCTGCTGCAGAACAGCCTGGCAGCAACTGACGCCGGTGGCTATATTGTCCTCGGCGGCAATCTGACTGAAGTTGCCCGGCTGTGGGTATGGGATACCGGCAGGGGTCTTTCAAGCGAAGAGCAGGCGCATATGTTCGACCCCTTCTATACCACGCGCAAGGACGGAACCGGACTTGGCCTGGCTGTTGTGCAGCAGATCGTCGAACAACACCAGGGTCGCATCGAAGTTGACAGTCAGCCCGGGCAGGGAACCTGCATCACCATTATCCTGCCGCGACCCAAGGAACAGTCATGACCTTTATCAAGAGAACCCTGCTTCTGGTTGACGATGACAGCGCTCATCGCACCATGCTCAAGGCCCACCTCTCAAGGGAAGGCTACGACATTATTGAAGCGGATGACGGCGATATCGCTGTCCATCTGGCCAGGGAAAGGGATATTGATCTGGTGCTCCTGGATCTGAAGATGCGACGGATGGACGGCATCCAGGCCCTAAAAGAGATCCACCAACACAAGCCGGAAATTCCGGTGATCATCATCACCGCTTTTTCCTCAGTGGAAAACGCTGTTACCGCCATGAAGCAGGGGGCGTTCGATTATGTCACTAAACCGATTGACAGTGATGCCCTGAGTCTGACCGTTCAGCGCGCCCTCAAATTTAAAAAGTTGGAGCAGGAGAACAGGACGCTAAAGCAGCGGTTGGGAGAAAAGTTCGATCTGGGCAACTTGGTCGGCACCAGTCAGCCGATGCAGGAACTGGCCGAAACTCTAGCCCTGGTGGCACCATCTGACGCAACCGTGCTGATTACTGGTGAATCGGGGACCGGCAAGGAATTGGTTGCCGGAGCGGTCCATCATAACAGCCGCCGCAAAGATGCACCATTTATCAAGGTAAACTGCGCTGCTCTGCATGAAAACCTGCTGGAGAGCGAACTGTTCGGTCACGAAAAGGGAGCCTTTACCGGTGCTGCTGATCAGCGTAAGGGACGTTTTGAGTTGGCTGATAAGGGGACTCTGTTTCTTGATGAAATCGGCGACATGAGTACGACCACCCAGGCGAAAATCCTGCGTGTTCTCCAGGAGGGCGAATTCGAACGCCTTGGCGGGAGTTCAACCATCAAGGTCGATGTCCGTCTGCTCACCGCGACCCATAAAAATCTGGAGCAGATGGTTGAAGAAGGGGGATTTCGCCAGGATCTTTTTTTTCGTCTCAGCGTTGTGCCGCTGCACCTGCCCCCGTTGCGCAATAGACCGATGGATATTCCAACCTTGGCGGAGCACTTTCTTAACCATTTCTGCAAGAAAAACCGAAAAGATATCCGCAGTTTTGAATCGGAGGCCATGGAGGCACTGCTGGCCTATCAGTGGCCGGGAAATATTCGTGAGCTGGAAAATGCCATCGAGCGGGCGGTGATCCTGTGCCTGGAAGAGAAGATTGCTCTGACGCATCTGCCCCTGCAAGTTCGTCAATCTTATGCTGATAACACCGAACGCCCCTTCGCTATCCGTCCCGGCCTGACTCTGAAAGACATGGAAAAGGAGCTGATCCTCTCCACGTTGCGCCAGACAGACAACAACCGCACCCGCGCCGCTGAAATCCTCGGCGTTACCCGCCAGACCCTGCAAAACAAACTCAAGGAATATGGTCTCACCTGAAGCTGTCAAAAATTTTGACGATACTTTAAATTGAGTCCGGGTAAGCAGTAAAAAAATTTACCTATCTCATCCTGTCTAAAAATAACATTTCAATATTTTCAGAGCCTTATAACTTTGGCACCGGTATTGCTCTTTATCTGGATAACCATCACGAAAAGGAGCATTTCATGCTGAAATCATTTCTATTACTGATTGTTCTGACGGGGGCTCTGTTCCTGCTGTCCGGCTGTGGTCTCTGGGGCAACAGGGGTTTTCATGGTCATGGACACTATTCAACACATCATCACAATTCGCAGACCCATTATCGGGGTGGCGGACATCCGGGATATTAGGAGGGAATCGATATGTTTTGTGGTCCAGGTTCTGCGTGGGGTGGGTGGCACATGGGAGGATGGTTTTTCCCGGGATTCTTTATGATGTTCATTGCCGCATTAATCCTCTGGCTGATTTTCAAGCGCCAGTCCGCACCGATAACCCACGATTTGAAATGTCCTAAATGCTCAGGAGCAACTCATGCAACCTATTTTCGCTGCCCCCATTGCGGCGACAGTCTGAAGCATAATTGCCCGAATTGCAGTCGGATCATTGAACATGACTGGTCATACTGCCCGTACTGTAACGAACACCAAACTCTTAAAGGAGAACAAACACCATGAACAAAATGACGCGCATGCACAAAATCGCAATAACAGCACTTGTTCTAGGCCTTCTGTCTCTTGCTACCACCAGCTTTGCCCATTGGGAAAATCAGATGGGGCACGGGCCAACTGCACATGGTTCGTATACAAATCTGACGGCTGAGCAACAGCAACAAATCGATGTAGTAAAAGAAAAATACTCCGATCAAATGGAGGAACTGCAAACCTCCCTCAATAGCAAAAGAGAAGAATATCGCTCCGCCAGAACTAACGATAGCACTACTGTCGGAACATTAAAGCAACTGGAAAACGAAATCACAGAGATTGAACAACAATACTGGACGTTATTAAACGAGGCCAACAAGGAGGCTGGTGGCTTAATGACCGGTGACACACAAGCCTGGGGACAATGTGGCTACCACAATGAATCCCATCATAACCAACGTGGTATGATGGGTGAAGGACGCCACATGGGATCGAATCGCATGGGTCGTATGGGACAGGGACATTTGGACCGTATGGCGGGTCACATGAACAATTGTGGGCGCTACTCACACTAAAAGTTGTCAATCAACAGGTCAGTTACAAATGGTCTCTAATGCCCCAAAAGGAGAGAATATTATATGACAATCCATAAAACATTATGGGCTTCATTCCTGCTTTTCATCGCTTTTACGCTTACCGCCTGCGGCGGCAGCGGCGGAGGTGGCGGAACAGCGTCAGACAGCTCTGCCAGCCTTCAGGCAGCGACGGTCACCGGAACCTTGCAGGAAGAAGCAACGATTACCCAAACCCTGCTGAGATTTTTCACCCCTGCCTCCGTTCAGGCGGATGTTCCGACAATGCTTTACCTTGATGATAGTAGTGTGCCGATTATGGTTGGGCCGGATGGACAATTTACGGTTGCCGACCTTGCTGACGGCAACCATTCCCTCTACTGGGATGCCGTCAGCAACGACACCCGCTATGAATTCCCTTTTCGGATGGCAGATGGTCGTGGGCTCGATTTCGGCACCATCAGGCTACGCAATGGTCGCGTAGAATCCTTCAACGGTTTTAACGGATACCGTTTTGGCTTTGTCGATAGTGACGGTGACGGCATAAACGATAATTTTACCGATGTCAACGGTGACGGGATTGCTGACAGGAATACGCGATTTGCCGGCTACTCCTATATGCAGGAGCAGGGTTTCCGTGATGTTGATGGTGATGGCATCAACAATCGCTTTGTCGATAGAAACGGCGACGGCATCAACGATGTTACTGGTTTGCGTTATGGACAGGGCTTCGGCTTTATTGATGAGGACGGCGACGGTATTAATGATCACTTTGCCGATGCTGATGGTAACGGCATTTGTGACATCTCCGGCTTACCCTTTAGCCATGGTTTTGGATTCGTTGATGAGAATAATGATGGCATCAATGATCGTTTTGTAGATAGCAACGGCGACGGGATGAACGATGTCACTGATCAGCCCTATACGGCAATGCCGGGTTGGGTCGACCTGGACAACGATGGCGTGAATGACTTTTTTGTCGATGCAAATGGCGACGGCATCAATGATCGTTTTATCGATAACAATGGTGATGGTGTAAATGATGTTGCGCCCTTTGCCTATGCCCACGGGTTTGGTTTTGTCGACGAAAACGGTGATGGCATTAACGACCGCTTTGTCGATGCCGATGGCGATGGCATCAATGATCTCAGGGGTGGAATGTCCTATCGGTATGGACACCTTGGCCGCCATTTCGATGTGAACGGTGACGGCATTGACGATGTTACCGGTTATTCATTTCGTCAGGGTTTTGGCTGGGTCGACCTTGACAATGATGGCGTCAATGATGTTTTTACCGATGCCAATGGTGATGAGATCAACGATATCACCTCTGACACTTATGGTGGGCGAAATACCGAAAGAATGGGGATGAGCCGGTTAGACGGCAACTATGAGTGGCCACGCGGGCATATGGCTCGCCGGTAAGATTAAGCACAAAGTTTATGCTAAAAGAGCCTCAGTCAGTTATCTGATTGAGGCTCTTTTTTTAGTGCGAAGTAGAAACCCCCGTCCTCTGGACGGGGTCAGAGTCCTTTGGCT
>CALFFB010000108.1 GCA_937958075.1 uncultured Geobacteraceae bacterium
CGGTGAGCAGCAGAAACAGGAAACCCCACAGAAAATGTCGCATGATCTGTCCTTTGTAAGGATGTTGTTCTGGCGTAATGTTGTATTCAGCACTGGATCGGGACTCCCGATCCAATGCCTATCTATGACTGCTGAACAGTTACGTTCTGGCCTGGTATCTGCTTCGGATACTAGCTTTCCAGCAGATTCACCAGCACCCGCCGTTTCAGCTCGCCTTTGAGCATCTGCTGGATTTTTCCTTCCAGAGCGTCAAGGGTGGCTTCATCAACCATTTTTTCCAGGTGGTCCAGTTTCCATTCTGTCGCCAGCTTGTTCCAGACCTCCGTGCGCCGGGCCATGGGCGCTTCGGCCGAGTCGACGCCGATAAGGCGGACACCGCGCAGGATAAAGGGGAAGACATTGACCGGCAGTTCAGGGGAGGCCACCAGGCCGCAGCAGGTGACGACGCCGTCGTAACGGGTTGATTTAATGGCCGCCGCCAGCATCTCGCCGCCGACACAGTCGACGACCCCGGCCCAGGTGGGTTTGAGCAGGGGGCGCTCATTGCCGGTGAGCAGGGTATCACGGCTGATGACATATTTGGCGCCGAGGCTTTCCAGATAGGCGGTTTCATCCAGTTTTCCGGTGACCGCGGTTACTTCAAAGCCAAGCTTGGCAAGGATGGCGACAGCCAGACTGCCGACACCGCCGGTGGCGCCGGTGACCAGCAGCGAACCGGACTGGGGCGTCACACCGTTGTTGATCAGTTCCCGTACCGACAGTCCGGCGGTCAGGCCGGCGGTACCGAGCATCATGCTCTCCTTCAGGGTGACTCCGGCAGGCAGTTTCAGTGCCCAGCGTGACGGCACCCGGATGATCTGCCCGAAGCCGCCGTCGGTCTCCATGCCCAGATCGTAACTGGTAACGATGACCTGATCACCGGGGGCAAAGGAGTCGTCCGTGCAGCTGACGACCTCGCCCGCGGCATCGATACCGGGGGTATGGGGAAACTCGCGGGTGACTCCGGGATTGCCGGTAGCCGACAGGGCATCCTTGAAATTCAGAGAGGAATAGTGAACCTTGACGACCAGCTCACCGGCGGGAAGTTCGTCGAGGGTGCGGGTCGTAACCGAGCGGACAAAGACTTTCTTCTCCGGCTGCTGAACAACCAGAGCCTTGAACTTCATGGTCATGATGGGGGCCTCCTGTGGGTCAAAGGGGAAGAGGGCAAAAGCAGAGGGAAAGGATAGCAGAAATCCGTCGTAACGAAAAATAACTCCCGTTTTTTTCGTGATCTATTCGACATAAATCATTTTTTTCGTCATGCCGCCGTCGACGACAAAGTTCTGACCGGTGATAAAACCGGCCTGGGGCGACAGCAGATAGGCGGCCAGGTCGGCGACATCGGCGGGCCGGCCGACGCGCCCGCAGGGGTGCTGCCGGTGATCCTCGCTGGAAAGGGCTGCGGGGTCAGCCGTGACATCGATCCAGCCGGGGCTGATGCAGTTCACCCGGACCTTCGGCCCGAGGCTGATGGCCAGGGCGTGCGTCAGGGCGACCACGCCCCCTTTGCTGGCGGCGTAGGCTTCACTGTCTGCTTCCGACTGCAGGGCGCGGGTGGAGGCGATATTGACAATGCTGCCGCCGGATTGCCGCAGCCAGGGGATGGCGTGCCTGCAGCACAAGAACATGCCGGTCAGGTTGGTGGCCAGAACCCGGTTCCACTGCTCAAGAGACAGCTCTTCAACGGGGCCGGTGTGGGCGCGGGCGATGCCGGCGTTGTTGACCAGAGCGTCAAGGCGGCCGTAGTTCTTGCCGACGGCGGCCATCAGCTTGCCGACAGCCTCCTCGTCGCTGACGTCCGTGGGGCAGAAAAAGGCCCCCGGGCCAAGCTCGGCGGTGGTTTTCGCGCCGGCCCGGGTGTCGACGTCGGCGATGATGACCTGCATGCCTGTGGCCAGCAACCGGGCGGCGACCCCCTTGCCGATGCCGCGGGCGCCGCCGGTGACCAGGGCCGTAGGCCGGTGGCTGTGATCGTTCATGAAGTGAACCCCTTTCCGTGGTGAATTCTGACTCTCTGGCCGTCAGCGGGCAGAACAATGAGCTGTCCTTGCCAGGGGGGCCAGGCGGCTGTTGAGAATCACAAGCCGGCCCGCGATATGGTTCTTGCCAGCGCCTTGCCGGCGCTATATAGTCCGCCTGTTTTTAAGCGATGATTGCGCCAACATTCTAACAGATCGGTAACGATCTGTTGTCGCCCGGCTGCGGAAAAATCCATGAATACCGTGCTCGTTACTGTGGTTCTGCTGTGCCTGAGCAATGTTTTTATGACCTTCGCCTGGTATGGTCACCTGCGTTTGCTGACGGAGCGTCCGTGGCTTGCGGTGGCCCTGATCAGCTGGGGTATTGCCCTGTTTGAATATCTGCTGCAGGTGCCGGCCAACCGCATCGGTCATCAGGTCATGAGCGTCGGCCAGCTGAAACTGCTGCAGGAGGTCATCACCTTAAGCGTTTTCGTCCCCTTTTCCATCTACTTCATGAAAGAGAAGCTGACCCTCGACTATCTGTGGGCCGGGCTCTGTCTGCTGGGGGCCGTGTTCTTCCTGTTTCGCAGCAAGCTGTTCTGATGTCCTCGTCAACCACGCCGCCGTTAACAACCGTTTATCTGAAGCTGCTTTTGGCCGCCCTGTTCTGGGGCGGAACCTTCATTGCCGGAAAACTCCTGGCCGCCGAGGTTCCTCCTTTTTCCGCCGCCTTTCTGCGCTTCGCCATGGCCACCCTGCTGCTGCTGGCGCTGACCTGCCGCGCGTTCGGGCGCCTGCCCCGCATCAATCGCGACGACCTGCTGCCTTTTCTGCTCCTTGGTCTAAGCGGAGTCTTTGTCTATAACGCCCTGTTTTTCGGAGGTCTGGCACGCATCGAAGCCAGTCGGGCGGCGGTGATTATCGCCAATAATCCGGTCATGATAGCCCTGTTCGCGGCGCTGATCTACAGAGAACGACTCACTTTGCTGAAGATTCTGGGCATTCTGCTGTCTGTGGCCGGGGCGGTGACGGTTGTCGTGCGCGGAAATCTGTCCCTGCTGGTAAACGGCGGCGTGGGCTGGGGGGAAGTGATGATCTTCGGTTGTGTCATCAGCTGGACGGTCTATTCTCTGGTCGGGCGACGGGCCATGCGCAACGTCTCCCCCCTGGTCGCTGTGACCTACTCGGCCTTGACAGGAACCCTGCTGCTGTTCCCCTTTGCCCTGCGGGAAGGACTTGCGTGGCATCTCACCGATTATGCCCTGTCATCCTGGGTGGCCCTGGGCTATCTGGCCCTGTTCGGGACGGTTCTCGGTTTTGTCTGGTATTACCAGGGCATTGTCGCTATCGGCTCAATGCGCGCCGGCCAGTTCATCAACTTCGTACCTATCGCCGGGGTGTCCTTGTCGGTGCTTTTTCTTGGTGAACCCCTGACCTGGTCATTGCTGGCGGGGCTGCTGCTGGTCAGCAGCGGTTTGTTTCTGACCAACAAGCGAACGGGTTGAAAAGGCGACCGTTTCTTCACCCCCCTGTTTGGCGAGTCTTTTTGCCCTCCTCATGTGTCCGCCCCAAAGGCCGGAACAAACCGAACGGCATCTTCAAACTTAAATCCAGCAACACCAAATGGCTTATATGAGAGTCATAAAATGCCAATACGAATTATATATAAGTCAATCCACTTGACAGAAAAATATCCATCCAGCATAGTTTCTAAAGAACATTCTAAAGAAAATGATTGCACAACTGTCACCAGAAACCGAGATTGAGAAAAATGATGGCTCAGGCACGGCCTTTTTCAAAATACACCATGGAAGCGGTCAAGCTGCTCGGCAAGCAGATCCGGCTAGGACGCAAGCAACGTCGCTGGTCGGAGGCCGAGCTTGCTGAGCGTGCCGGGATTGCCCGGGCGACTCTGCAGCGGATTGAAAAAGGTGACATGGCCTGCAAGATCGGGCTGGT
>CALFFB010000109.1 GCA_937958075.1 uncultured Geobacteraceae bacterium
TTCTCGAAGAAAAAAAACTCAAAAAATTCTGTGTAAAAGAGCTGGAAGGTTGGGGAGGGCGCGGATTTCACGCAGTGGAGGTCTGCAGGCAGCAAGAGGATATTCGGTTGCGTCCCCTCAATGCAGAGTCGACCTGCAGCATCAGGGAATTTTTGGACGGGATTCGGGATTTAGCGAATGGCGTCCTGTTGGAATCCTATGTTGAGCAGCACCCGCTGCTCAGTACGTTGAATTCCAGTAGTTTGAATACCCTTAGGGTTATTGTGTTCTGGCCTTTTGACCAGAAGCCCTATGTTGTTGGAGCTTTTGTTCGCATTGGCCGGATGGGCTCTCTCGTTGACAACACATCCTCCGGTGGAATGGCGGCTGTTATCGATGTCAAAACCGGAGAGCTTGGATCAGCGCATTTCAAGCCTCCGCATCCCGATGAATTCGAGTATCACCCGGATCATGGTGGACAAATCAAGGGTATACTTGTTCCCTGTTGGGAAGAAATAAAACAGCTTGTGTGTAGTGCGATACAGGTTTTTCCGCATATGCGGTTTTGTGGTTTCGATATCGGCGTTACGGAAAACGGACCTGTTATTATTGAGCTTAATGTCGAGCCGGATAAAACCGGCCTGATGCAGATTGGTGTTCCGATCGCCAGGTTGTTTTCAAACGATTTGGATTCGAGGATGGCCCGATGAATGAAATCGTGAAAATCTCAGATATCAAACTTTCATCAGGTCGTGAATTTAATGAGCTCAGCGCCACTGTCGACGGTGACCATATTTTTTTTAAAGCACCAAAGACGTTCGAACTTTTTTTGGTGGCGGAATGTTTTGTCGGCATTGCTCTGCTCGAAGCCATGGTGAGCAATCGCAGTCTTCTCGTGGAGGGTGTCGCTATCTCTGAAGCCCTCAAAAATAATCTGGTTGAGCTTCAAGCAATTTATTCATGTTGGAACGCTGATTTAAGCAGGGTTGAGGTGCATGCGGAAACGACTTCTCAGGTTCAGCCATACAGGGATGTCGGATCGTTTTTTTCTGCCGGGGTGGATAGCACCTATACGCTTCAGCGGCATATCGATGAAATAACCCATCTGATTTTATTTCGAGCATTCGACTCGGGCCATGATCCTGAGTCATGGCGAAAACGGGTCGAAAAGCAGGCCGAGTTTGCCCAGTCTATTGATAAAAAAATCATTCCGATTGAAACCAATGCATTCGACTGGACCGACGGACGAAAAATTGCCTCGGAATTTGTTCACGGGCTTTTGTTGTCATCGGTTGGTGGTGCGCTCGGGATGCGCAAGGTGTATGTTCCTTCGTCTCACACATATGATGAATTGTTTCCTTGGGGGTCGCATCCCCTGAGCGATCCTATGTGGAGTACGGAATCGACGGAGGTTAAACATGATGCCGCCGGTTTGAGGCGCGGAGAAAAGATGAAAGAAATCCTGACGAATTCTCGTTTCGCTGATAATCTTCAGACCTGCTGGCGAAGCACAGTTCATAACTGTGGGACCTGTCCCAAATGTGCCAGAAGTGTTCTGGCAATTTATCTATTGGGAGGAACGTCAAAAGCTTTTCCCGAATTTCAGGGCAACGACAATCTTCTGCATATGCTTAAGGCCAAAGATGAAAGTGGTGCAACCTTCTTAGAAGATGCAATGATTCTTGCTAAAAAATCCGGGAACGAAAAAATATATAACACTCTTAAAGGATACTATAGACAGTATCAGTTGAGCTTGTTGCCCCCTTTGATCGACCGCTGTTTATTAAACAATTCGGTGCGAAGGGTTTATCGTAAATTGAAACAACCTGACTGGTTACGCTGGCGTGTCACAATGCGTGGCGCTAATCGATGGGATATCTAGCAGTTTTTTAAATGGGATTTCCGTGAAATATTATCTTGATCGATATGAACTTTTTTCAAAACAGATAAACAAGGCATCCACAATAAGTGGAAGACCAAGATTAAAATTGATTTTTGAAGTATTTTTGCTTAAAGCAATAAACAAAATAGAATGGAAAGATTATTTCTTTGGTAAGTTGTATTCTCATGACATCTCTTTGTCTGAAAAATTGAATTATTTCGGCTGCTGGCAGAAGGACAGGCTGCTTAAGAAGATGAATCCTTATCATCTTCGTGTTTTAACAGAAAACAAGTATATACAGAAGCTTATATTCGCTGCCTTGAAAGTTCCTATGCCCCGTCTTTATGGCTTTTTACACGCGGAAAACGGCATCTCTTTTTCCGGAAATAGACTGCAAAATATTCGTGATGTTGACACGTTACTCAACGAGCTGGGGGTGGAATCCTGTGTTTTGAAGCCAGTCAGTTCAAATTATGGTGAGGGCATCAAGTTTTATTCATCTTCTCCGGTAGGAGATAAGAAGAAATCCGACTACTTCATTACTCGTGATAGCATCGATTCATTGAAGTATATCGGAAGTTCCGGATATGTTTGTGAAGAACAGGTTGTGCAGCACGCATTTATGAATGAAATCAATCCCTGTTCATTGAATACATTGAGATTGTGGACGTATAAAAAGGGTGCGGAGGTTGATGTGCTTGGCGCTTTTTTAAGAACCAGCCGCGGTGTCAAGCCGGTTGATAATACATCCACAGGAGGGATTGTTGCTCGCGTAGATGTTGAAACGGGAGAAATTGTTTCAGACCTTTTTGCTGTCGATGATTCTTTCCTTGTTTTCGAGGTTTCTCCCATGGGGACGCTACATGTCAAGGGTAGCCTGATTCCATACTGGCCCGAGGTGATTGAACTTTCGAAATCCGCAGCAAGGTGCTTTAGTGATTTACGCCTGTTGGCTCTTGATATAGGCATTTCAGAGGCGGGACCTGTTTGTATTGAAGTGAATTCTTCCGGAGCCTTCCAGGGGCAATTCCTTATGGGGTATGGATTCGGAAAGTTAAAGAAAACCAAAGCGTAAATTGCAACAACAGAATGGTCTGTGATGTCAGTTGATCTGAAAAAACTTTTTTTGTTTTTGGCTGAACAGACTGGTGCCTATCGGCTCAGCAGAAAACACTTTGCTGATAAACTGCACATTCTCTGCTATCACGGCTTTTCTTATGGTGATCAATCATCATTTCGACCCAAACTTTTTATCGAGGAGGAGACTTTTAAAGCCCGCATAGAATATCTGGTGAAAAATAATTTCAGATTTCTTTCTTTGTCTGAGTTTGATGATTATCTGAAAGGCCGGTTGGTCTGTAAAAATCCTGTTTTATTAACTATCGATGACGGTTGGAAGGGTACCCACGAAATTGCCCTGCCGATTTTGAAAAAATACGGCATACCGCATGTTATTTATCTGTATACGGATTGCTTTGTCAGGGGGGTGCCGGTTGTCAATGTACTTTTACAGTACGCTCTCTGGAAAACTAGGCACCGTACAGTCGAATGGAATTCAAGCAGTTATGATCTGAGTTCGGTCGATTCACGCAACGAGCTTTTGCGACAATTGTTACTTGAGACAAAAGAATTAAGCGTTTTGCAATTGAACCTCGCGCTGAAGAGAATATTCGACGCGCTGGGGCTTGATTACGTGAAAGAACGTGAATGGGAAAACTTTCGACTGATCAATGAGGCCGAGATAAAAGATCATTTAGCGAATGGGGGAACCTTTCAGTTACATACGCATCACCATGTCAATCCGTTGCAGGATGATCTGCTGAAAGCTGAGTTGTTGGAAAATCAGCGGATTATTGAATCGGTCACCGGGCAAAAGGCTGAGCATTTCTGCTACCCGAGTGGTGAATATTCTCCCGCGCAATTCCCCCTGTTAAGGGAAATGGAAATCAAATCGGCGGTGACCTGCAGGCCCGGTTTGAATAGGTCTGCAACGCAACCTTATGAGCTCATGCGTTTTCTGGATGGCGAGAATATTTCACAAGGAGAATTTGAGGCGGAAATGAATGGTTTCATGGAGGTGGCACGTAAGCTACGCAAGCGGTGAACGTTGGATTCTTGTCCGTGATAGGATGCTGATAGGTACTGTAGAAAAAAGGGATTGAATGCGCGATCTGCTGTTCATGATGGTCTGGGCAGGTTCTCTGCCGTTGATTCTTTACCGCCCCTGGACCGGTATCCTGGTGTGGTCGTGGATCGGTTACATGAATCCGCATATGCTCAGCTGGGGTGTGCGTTCCCTTCCTGTTGCCACGGCGGTGGCGGCTGTTACTCTGGTTGGACTGGTTATCACTAAAGACCGTAAGGGCATCCCTCTGATCAGAGAAATGATCTTTTTGCTGCTATTGACGATCCATTTTTCTATCACAACGTCCATGGCCTGGGCTCCTGACGCAGCCTGGAACCAGTGGGATAAGGTGATGAAGATCATGTTGTTCACCTTCATCACGCCGATGCTGATTTTCGGGCGTATGAAAATTCACGCTCTGCTGCTGGTCATTGCCTTGTCCATCGGGTTCTACGGTTTGAAAGGAGGAATTTTTTCTATTGCGACCGGCGGTGCTTTTCGGGTCTGGGGGCCAGGGGGATCCTTTATTGGTGACAATAACGCAATCGGACTGGCAATGATCATGGTGCTGCCATTGCTGATTTTCCTTGCGCGGGAAGAAAGTCGTGCCTGGTTGCGCAAAGGTTTGTATATCGTTGCCGGTTTTACCGTTATTGCAATCATCTTTACCTATTCTCGTGGTGCCTGGCTGGGGCTTGCCTGTATATCCCCCT
>CALFFB010000110.1 GCA_937958075.1 uncultured Geobacteraceae bacterium
TCGGTTGCCGCACCATTAACTGGAGTTGTGTTGGTGTCACGAGGTTCGTCATAGCTGTCCGACCCACCGCCGCAACCGCCAACCAGCAGGCCGACCGCAACGAACAGAGTCAGAAGCAGAGCTAATTTTCCCTGCTTTGTCCATTGTGAAATTTTGTTCATGATACCTCCGTAGATAGAAATGTAGCAGGTTGATTCACCCCGGCTTTGCGGGGCAGCGTGAAAATGACACGATTACGATCTGAGGCTGAGCCATCTCTTCGTATGCGTCGGTATAGAAAAAACACCTCCCCTCAATTGATATGAACGTTCCCAAGTAGTCGAAAGAATGCTCGTTTTTTAATCTTGAAAAACAAAAAGTGCCACCCGTATCAAGGGGAGGTCACTGCGTAAAAATCACGTTGAGCGAAATAATTACCAGCGAAAATAGCGGGAGTCAACAATAATCGAACGTTCATTCGCACAGATTGCCCACCGTTTCTCTGTAGAACGCCATTCTATTATTGCAGTAGCTGTTCGTCGTCCGGAGAGCTGTCCCAGCCACGAAATTTCGGCAGCCAGTCTGATGAGGGTTTTTCTTTTTCAGTTTGGCGCGATGATGTTGGTGCCGCAGGTGGTGAAGCCTCGACGGAGCTGTCGGGAGCTTCAGGCTGCTTCGGCTCAGCAGGAACGGAACTGTCTTCTGCGGATGATACGGAAACAGAATTGGATGTGCTGGTGTCCGGCATTTGAGGCCTGGTTGCCGTGGATTGAGCAATGTCCTGGCGGAATTTCCTGAATATTTTGCGGATTCCCTGCTCAGGCGGCTGGGTTGAGGAGAGCTGATAGTGCCCCTGTGCTATTGCGGTTGTCTGGTTTTGTTGTATGATCTGGACGGCCACGGCCTGAATCCGCTGGCGGGTTGCGCCGGTTTCCGTCAGGTCGAGGACCTCTTCAAGCTGGAGTATCGCTGTCGCGTCGCCTGGGCCCTGTTCTGCCTGAATCGGTTGAAATCCGGTAGCTGCAAGCTCCTCCTCCAGGGTCTTGAGGAGTTTGTCATCCGTCGTTTCCGGATCGGGCAGTGTGACGGTTTGTATCGCTGTCCATGCGACATGTTGACCGACATCTGTCCGGGTCATGCTGCATCCGGACAGAAGCAGCGGCAGGCTCGTCACAATGAAAATAGCGGTTAGCAGGCGCATACTGTTTGCTCCTTATGGACAAAGTGGTTCAGCGATAAAACAGGGGCACTGATGCTCTGTATAGCAGCGGAAAAAGCCGTTGTCTGCGGAAAAATGACAAAAATACATAAAACATTGTTATGATACGTGACGGGGTATGAATTGAAGGGATTCCTTTTTCAGGGCGTGGTAACAGATTATTTTCGGCTTATTCAACAGGGAGGTCGTGGTGCGGACAGTTAAGGATATTCTGACGGAAAAAGGCAGCAAGGTTTTTACGGTAAACCGTCAACAGAAAAGTGAGGAAGCGCTGGAAGCGCTGGTCGCCCACGGCATCGGTGCAGTTGTGGTGGTTGATGACACAAAGCAGGTCGTGGGGATTTTTTCGGAGCGTGACTTTGTGCGGTTGACGGCGGAAAAAAAGCAGGCCGCCCTGGCCCAGCCGATTCACGAGATCATGACGACGCAGGTGCTGACGGTGCATCCGGAACAGACGGTGGACGAGTGTATGTCCCTGGTGACGGAAAGACGCTGCCGCCATCTGCCGGTGGTGGTGGATGGGGAGCTGCGGGGGCTGGTCTCTATTGGCGATCTGGTGAAATCGGCGCTGGCTGAAAAGGAATTTCTGATCCGCCAGCTCAAACACTATATCAGCTCATAGGCACACCAGTTTACAATCGGCACAGTTCATCACCGCTTGCCGCCAGTGCGCCGATGCCGTACGGCAGGTCGTATGCTTCAACAGTGGGAACAGGGCTATTCCCTGACGGCGCTGATTTCCAGTTCGATTGTGACCTGATCCCCGACCAGGACACCACCTCCCTCGACGGCACGATTCCAGACCACGCCGAAGTCCCGCCGGTCGACAGCGCCGGTGGCAGCGAATCCGACACGTTCGTTGCCCCAGGGATCGGTGGTGACACCGACAAATGATCCCTTCAGGGTGATCTCGCGGGTGACACCACGGATGGTCAGATCGCCGACAACCTCGATGTTACTGCCTGAACCCTGCACCTGCCTGGTCACGAAGTCGATGGTGGGGTGCTCTTCCACATGAAAAAAATCAGCACTGCGCAAATGTTTATCCCGATCTTCCTCGCGCGTATCGATGGAGGCGACGCTGATGGAGGCCGTGGCTGAAGTCAGGGTCCGACCTGGAACGTCGACCTGAATGTCTCCGGAAAAATCGTTGAAATGGCCGCGCACCTTGAAAAACATCAGATAGGGGACAATGAAATTGATCTGGCTGTGAGCGGGGTCGATGCGATAGAGGGTGCCTGCCTGCAGGGATGACGCGCAGAACAGCAGCAGGGTCAACAGCACGGCGATTTTTCTCATGTCACAACTCCTTGCAGAGAATTGATGGTGGCAACGCGGGAGCTATTACCGACAATTATAGTCGGGTACTTGCGCTTTGTCACGAAGCTGTCGCGTAAAAAGTTGTTGATTTGACCTTGCTGCTGCCGGTGCTATACTGCCGCCGGACTGTCCTTACTCCGGCATCCGTTGTCGTAGCAGCTGGGCTTGCAGGTTGCCGGCAACCTGCTCGGCGTTCAGGCCGGTACAGTCGATGGTGACCTGGGCGTATTGTTCGTACAAGGGGACCCGGTGCTGATAGAGGTGCTCCAGGGTCTGTCCTTTACGCATGACCAGTCCGCGCTGACCCATGTCCGAGAGGCGTTGGGTCAGCTCCCCAAGGGGTACCTTGAGGTAGACAAAAATCCCTGTCACGGCAAGTTGCTTCATGCCTTCCGGGCAGTAGATGACCGAGCCGCCGGTGGCGATAACGGCACGTTCAGCCGCCAGGTCTTTTAGAGTCTGGTCTTCGATTTCCCGGAAACGGGGCAGGCCCATGTCATCGATAATCTGCTGCAGACGCAAACCGGTCCGGGCCTGAATCAACAGATCGGTATCAATAAATTCATAACCAAGACGTTTGGCGAGAATGACGCCGGTGGTGCTTTTTCCCGCCCCCGGCATGCCGATGAGAATAATGTTACAAGACATGACAACCTCTGAATGAAAGAAAGGAGCCGTCCATGAAAGTGATCGCTATCAACGGCAGTGCCCGTGCCCACGGCAATACCGAGATTCTGCTGCAGACCGCCTGCAAGCCCCTGGCGGACGCCGGCATCAGCACCAGCATTATTCCTCTTGCGGGAAAAACGCTGCGTGGCTGCACCGCCTGCATGCAGTGCTGGGAGCACAAGAACGGGCGCTGCGTTATCGACAATGACCTGGTCAACGAAACCCTGCAGCAGATGAACGCCGCAGACGGTATTATTTTAGGTTCTCCCACCTATTTTGCCGATGTGACTGCCGAAATGAAAGCCTTTATCGACCGCACCGGAATGGTCAACCGGGCCAATGGCAATCCTCTGCGGCGCAAGGTTGGCGCCGGCGTTGTGGCGGTGCGCCGGGGTGGTTCCATGCACGCCCTGCAGACCCTCCAGAATTATTTTCTTATCGCCGAGATGATTATCCCCGGTTCCAGTTACTGGAATGTCGCCTTCGGCCGCAATATCGGTGAGGTGGAGCAGGACGGTGAAGGGATGGAAACCATGCAGCGCCTCGGAGAGAACATGGCCTGGCTGATGCGGAAACTGGCCTGAGTTTCTGTTCGGAAAACTTCTGGTTTTCGAATCAGAAACCTGTTTGTTCGTTTTCGGAGTTCCGAATGAAAACACTTAGGGAGCGAAACCAATGAAGCAGCCGGAATCGGATCATCCGGGACCAGTGGCCATCAGTCTGGAGCCGGGAACCTATTATCGCTGCACCTGCGGAGCGTCGGATAGCCTGCCCTTTTGTGACGGGCACCACCGGGACGGGGACAAGGTGCCGATTCGTTTTACCCTCGACCAGAGGGAACGGGTTTATCTCTGTACCTGCTGGCGCAGCGACAATCTGCCCCACTGTGACGGCAGCTGCGGTGTGGATCTGGCGTCACTGGCGAGATAACCTGTATCATCCGGGTGTCAGCGCCAGCTCGCGATTGGCCAGAAACCAGCTGAAGGCAAACATCAGACCCGGCGTTTTGGCTTTTGATTCATCGTAGATAAAGGCATTTGCTGCTGCCAGGGGGACGTATTCAAGGAGGATCTGTTCCGACTGCACTCCACCTCCGGCGTGGATGTGCATGGTGTCGTCGATCATGGCAAAGAACAGGTGCTGCTGGTTGCCGCTGATGCCGACGTGGGTGAAGAAAGAGCTTATTTTGCGGATGTTTTCCACGGGTACGGCAAAACCGCACTCTTCGTCAATCTCTTCCCGAACGATCTGCGGCAGCGGTATGTCTTTGTCGACCAGACCGGCGCAGAGCTCATAGGTACACAGATGCTGCGGATGGTTCAGGTAGACGGCGGGGCGAAACTGTTTGACCAGTAACAAGGCATCTTTGTCGCGATGGTAAAGAAGTACGGCGACGCTGTCGTGACACTGGACCACCTCCCAGCTGCAGGGATGACCGTTCTGCACATAGTCGACACGCAGCGGCTTGACGAAGCGCCCCGAGACCAGGGGCGCGCGCTGAAAATCGGAAATATCAAAAGGCATGGCGTCTTGGAACCTGGTTAAGGGCAGGAGCACGGCATGCGTGCTCCTGCTGCGATAGCTTCGGCTAGTTGTCTGCAACCTGCAGCACGATTTTACCAAAGTGTTTATCTTCTTCCATCATCGTGTGGGCAGCAACGACCTGGTCCAGGGGGAAAACCTTTTCAATGATGGGGACGATGCTGCCATCGGCAAACTTCGGCAGGGCCCGGCGGGTGAACTCGGCAATGATCTCCGCTTTTTCGTCGATTGGACGACTGCGCAGCACCGAGCCGATGATCTGCTGACGCTTGACCATCATCAGCGCCAGGTTCAGTTCGGCCTTGATGCCGCTGATCACCCCGATAATGACCAGACGACCCTTGTAGGCGAGGGAGTTCATATTGGGTTTGAGGTATTTGGCGCCGATGTGATCGAGGATGACATCGACCCCTTTTTTGCCGGTATATTCCTTGACGATGTCGGTAAAGTCGGGGTTTGTCGTGTAGTCGATGACCAGGTCCGCTCCGAGTTCCTTGACCCGGTCGATTTTGGTCGGATGAGCAGTCACGATCAATTTGGCGTCAGGGGTCAGGGCCTTGGCCAGCTGGATCGCCGCCGTATTGACGCCACCGCCGCCGCCATGCAGGATGGCGGTCTGACCATTCTGCAGGCCACCGATCATGAACACATTGAGAAACGCGGTGATATAGCTTTCATTGACGCAGGCGGCCTCGACGAAGCTCATGCTGTCGGGGATGGGCATCAGGTGGTTGGCGTAGGCAACGGCATATTCGGCGTAGCCGCCACCGCCGACCAGGGCCATGACCCGGTCACCGGTTTTCCAGTCACTGACGGCGCTGCCGACGGATTCGATGGTTCCCGCAACCTCCAGTCCGAGAATCTCCGAATCGCCCGGCGGGGGTGGGTAGTTGCCGACCCGCTGGACCAGGTCGGGACGATTGATGCTGGTGGCCGCGACCTTGATCAGGACCTCGTTGTCTTTGGGTTGCGGAATGGCGATGTCGCTGAGCTGCATGACGTCGGGCGCCCCGAATTCTTTCAGGGTGACTGCTTTCATAACTCTCTCCTGCGGCTAATGGGTGGACGTGTGAAATTTCATAGTGGCGACTCTCTGGAAACGGCAACGATTTTTCCTGCGTCCCGGGAGACAGCACAATCAGGGCAACGAGTATAAACGGATTGTCAACAGGATTCAAATCGGATATGTTGCAGCGGTTTGGTGTGGAAAAAGCCGC
Source organism: uncultured Geobacteraceae bacterium (assembly GCA_937958075.1). Lineage (GTDB taxonomy): Bacteria > Desulfobacterota > Desulfuromonadia > Desulfuromonadales > Geopsychrobacteraceae > Pelovirga. The sequence goes on from CALFFB010000110.1 coordinate 5,947, forward strand.
CGCAATACCCGATTGTCAAAAATTCATGACGATTCTTTGTGGCAAGGCTGTCGTCTCTTTCATCTTGAAAATTATCAGTGGACTCATTGTCACACGGGGTGCTGAGCAAGCCCGTCTCAGGTTAAGGTAACCGTGCCTTTTAATATTCAGACCTTTCTCAATTATCTCCTGATTATCCTTGCCCTGATCTGTGGCCTGGTCGCCGGCGCCATTGCCAGCCGCCTGATGGCCCTGTCGCTGGGAACACCGCAACAGCCCGTTGCTATTTCCGACACGATAACGGCAACTGTCGATCAGCCCGAGGAGGAGGATCTGCAGGTGATTCTGCGGCGCAGCCTGTTTGATGTCGCCGGGGTCGGCTCCCGTCTGGAAGGGCTGAGTCTGACCTCGACAGCACCGGTGACCGACGGCGAGGAGGAGATGGAAGCGTCACCCCGGAGGACATCCGTCGATCTCGATAAATATACCCTTCTGGGAAC
>CALFFB010000111.1 GCA_937958075.1 uncultured Geobacteraceae bacterium
CTGCTCAACATGGGCGGCCCCGATTCCCTGGAGGCGGTGCGCCCCTTTTTGTACAACCTGTTTTCCGATCGGGAGCTGATCCAGCTGCCGGCGGGAGCCCTTTTGCAGAAGCCGTTCGCGCGGATGATCTCTCATTTCCGGGCGAAAAAGGTGGTGGAAAACTACCGCGCCATCGGCGGCAAATCCCCCCTGCTGGAGTGGACGCAAAAACAGGCGGCGGGTATTGCCGAGCGTCTGGGGGAGAACTGCGCCCCCTTTGTCATCATGCGTTACTGGCATCCCCGGGCCCGACCGGTACTGGCAGAGCTCAAGCAGGCCGGCATCCGGCAGGCCACGGTACTGTCCATGTATCCCCACTATACCGGTGCCACCACCGGCAGCAGCATCAACGACTTCAAACAGGCAGCGGCCGCGGTTTATCCGGAGTTGAGCTACCGGTTGATCGAACACTGGTTTGACTGGCCGGCTTACCTTGATGCCCTGGCCAATCGGGTTCGGGAGGGGCTTGAGACCTTTCACGACCTGGTGCGTGATGATGTGCAGATCCTTTTTTCCGCCCATGCCCTGCCGCAGAAATTCATCGATCGCGGTGACCCCTACCAGCAGCAGGTCGAATTCACTGCGAAAGAGGTCATGACGCGTGTCGGCGCCTATTCCTGGTCCATCGCCTACCAGAGTCGCAGCGGCCCGGTGAAATGGATGGAGCCGGGAACCGAGGAGGAAATCAAGAGGCTGGCTGCCGCCGGTCACGACAAGCTGCTGATGGTGCCCGTCTCTTTTGTGTCGGATCATATTGAAACCCTCGAAGAGATCGATATGGAATACCGGGAACTGGCGGTTTCATCCGGTATCGTTCACTTCTGCCGCGCTCCCTCCCTCAATGATCACCCCGATTTTCTTGAAGCCATGGCGGCCCTTGTGCGTGAACGCACGCGATGACGCAGGAATGCAGCCTGTGCGGCAAAGCCTTTGATCCGCAGCAGCCATTAACCGACCCCGCCCAACTTGCCGGGTGTCATCTGGCACGTCAGGAGTATGGTGACGAGGGTTTGCTGTGTGCGGACTGTCTGACCAGTCGTGGCCGACTGGCCATGATGTATCGCAGTGACTGTTTCGATTGAGCAGGGTTCTGCCGTTGGTTGCCAGAGCAGTCGCCCGCCTGCTTTTGTCGCGCCCCATTCTGAAAAACCACAATCTTTTCTGCGGCCTTCTTGTGCCGTTGAAATGTCCTGAATTTGACAACAGCCTTTGAGCACAGTACACTACGTAATTGGACAGCACCTCGCCAAGGTGTTTCGTCCTTATCCCGCAGGGGGATAAGCACAGCCTGACCGGCTGTAATCTCCCCCGTCACTTAAAGAGCAGCGCCTGATCTGGTCTTGCCGGCCATTTCGGGTCGCGGGTTGCTCTGTCCTTTAAATACATCGATCAATTTTTTGTGTTTCGAGCGGCTGTATTTCCTGTGCAGGCCCTTCTGTTTTTACGGCGCAGCTGTTCGAGGCGCCGGCCTGTGTGTTGGCTGTCAGCACCATGCCGCTGAATAAGTTTTTAACTGCTTGAAATAAGGAACAAAAATGGACGACGAAGTGAAGGTTTCCGTACGGAATCTGTACAAGGTGTTCGGGCCCCATCCGAAAAAAGCGATGAGTTTGCTCAAACAGGGGCTGGACAAAGACGAAATATTTAAAAAAATCGAAACCACCGTCGGTGTGCAGGATGCCAGTTTTGACATCCGTACCGGTGAAATCTTCGTCATCATGGGGCTTTCCGGTTCCGGAAAATCAACCATGGTGCGAATGCTTAACCGTCTGATCGAACCGACGGCCGGTCAGGTTTTTATCGACGGCGAGGATATTACCGCCATGTCGATGGATGAACTGGTCAAGATGCGCCGGAAAAAGATGAGTATGGTGTTTCAGTCCTTTGCCCTGATGCCGCACCTGACGGTTCTGCAAAATGCCGCATTTGGTCTGGAACTGGACGGGGTCGATAAACAGAGCCGCGAGAACCGGGCGCAGAAGGCTCTGGAGCAGGTCGGCCTTGAGGCCTACGGCAAGAGTTACCCAAAGGAGTTGTCCGGAGGCATGCAGCAGCGGGTTGGGCTCGCCCGGGGGTTGGCGGTTGATCCTGATATTCTGCTCATGGACGAGGCTTTTTCGGCCCTCGATCCACTGATTCGCACGGAAATGCAGGATGAGCTGCTCAAACTCCAGGCCAGGGTCAAACGAACTGTCGTGTTTATTTCCCATGATCTTGATGAAGCCATGCGCATCGGCGACCGTATCGCCATCATGGAAGGGGGGCGGGTGGTTCAGGTCGGCACGCCGGAGGAGATTCTCCAGAACCCGGCAGATGATTACGTCCGCGCCTTTTTCCGGGGCGTCGACCCGACCAATATCCTCACCGCCGGCGATATTGCGACGGATAATCAGGTGACAATTATCGCGACGGATGGCAAGAATCCGCGGGCGGCTCTGCAGCGCCTGATCAAGAATGATCGGGACTACGGCTATGTGGTTGACGCCGACCGGCAATTTAAAGGGGTCGTGTCTACCGACAGTCTGCGTGAGCTCCTGGAACAGCCGCAGCCACAACTGCTCACCACCGCCTATCTGGATACCGCCGTTCACGCCGGTACCGGTGATTCCATGCAGGACATTCTGCCGGCCGTCGCCAGCAATCCCTGGCCCCTGCCGGTTCTGGACGATTCGGGCAAGTACGTCGGTGCCATCTCGAAGAATCTCTTTTTGCGGACTTTGCACCGCAATCAGGCGGAAGATTTTACGCCTGAAGAAGCGACTGCAGAAGGGGCGGAACAATGAAATATTTCAGTTTTGAAGACCAGTTGATTCCACTTGATCAGTGGGTCCAGACCTTTGTTGACTGGCTGGTTTACAACTACCGTGATTTTTTTCAGGGAATCAAGGTTCCCATTGAACTGAGTCTGCAGGGGCTGCAGTGGTTTTTTACGACCTTGCCGGCGCCGGTGGTGATTCTTGTTTTTGTGCTGCTGGCCTGGCGTTTTGCCGGTCGCGGTGTGGCTGTTTTTACCCTGCTGTCCCTGGTACTGGTCGGTTACCTCGGCCTCTGGAGTGAGACCATGGTGACCCTGTCCATGGTCATCAGTTCGGTCTTTTTCTGCGCCGTTATCGGCATCCCCCTGGGGATCATGTCGGGGCGCAGTGACCGCTTTCAGGCCTGGTTGCGCCCCTGCCTGGACGCCATGCAGACCATTCCTCCCTTTGTTTATCTGGTGCCGGTGGTCATGCTGTTCAGCATCGGTACGGTGTCGGGTATTCTGGCAACGATTGTTTTCTCCCTGCCGCCCATTATCCGTCTGACCAGTCTCGGCATCCGTCAGGTGCATCCGGAACTGATTGAGGCCGCCCTCGCTTTTGGTGCGACCTCGGGGCAGGTGTTGCGCAAGGTGCAGTTTCCCCTGGCGCTGCCGTCGATCATGGCGGGGCTCAATCAGACCCTGATGATGGCCCTGTCCATGGTGGTGATCGCCGCCCTCATCGGCGCCGGCGGTCTCGGTAATCCGGTGGTTCAGGGGCTCAACACCCTGCAGATCGGTCTGGCGACCATCGGTGGGCTGGCCATTGTCCTGCTGGCGATGGTCCTTGACCGGATATCTCAGGGATTTGTTCAACCGAAGTAGTCAGCACAACCAGAAGTCAGATTGTTTTCACCTCATCAAAAAGGAGTCAAAAATGAAACGTTTTTTCGCCCTGTTGTTTGTTCTTCTTCTCGCGTTGCCGGCTTTTGCCGCCCATCACCTGCCCGGTGAAGGGGTCACCCTCAAGCCCGCCCGGGCAACCTGGAATACCGGCTATTTTACGGAAGCTATCGCCCGTGCCGGTCTGGAAGCTCTTGGCTATGAGGTCGAAGAGCCGAAAGAATTGACCAATCCCCTCTTCTATCAATCAGTGACCCTTGGCGATGTGGATTACTGGGTTAACGGCTGGTTTCCCATGCACAACGAACAATTGCCGAGAAACTTTGACAAGAGTGCGGAGATTATCGGGTACGTTGCCAAGGCCGGCGGTTTGAACGGTTATCTCGTCTCAAAAAGGGATGTGGAAAAATTCAATATCACCTCCCTGGATGATTTCAAGCGTCCCGAAGTGAAAAAGGCCTTCGATGCCAATGGCGACGGCAAGGCCGACATGACCGCCTGTCCTCCCGGCTGGGGCTGTGAAAAAATGATTGCCTACCACATGGATGTCTACGAGCTGGAGGATCATATCAATCTGATCAAGGCCGGCTACTCCGCCAGCATGGCCGACACCCTGGCCCGTTACAACAGTGG
>CALFFB010000112.1 GCA_937958075.1 uncultured Geobacteraceae bacterium
GAGCGTGAAACCAAAGAAACCTCCATCCGCATCGAACTGAATCTGGATGGCAGCGGTCAGCACCAGATCGACAGTCCGGTGCCCTTTTTTAATCACATGCTCAGTGCCGTGGCCCGTCACGGATTTTTTGATCTGAGGGTCAAGGCGACCGGTGATGTAGAGATTGACGCCCACCATACGGTGGAGGATCTCGGTATCGTGCTCGGGGAGGCCTTCAAAAAAGCTCTGGGTGACAAGGCCGGAGTGCGCCGTTTCGGACGGGCGACCATGCCCATGCATGAGGTCCTGGCATCGGTGGTCATCGATTTTTCCGGACGCCCCTTTCTGGTGTTCAATGTGGATATGCCCAAGGCCAAGGTGGGAGAGTTCGACACGGAGCTGGTGGAGGAGTTCTTCGTCGCTTTCTGTAATCATGCCGGTGCCAACATCCATGTCAATCTGGCCTATGGTGACAATCTGCATCATATCATTGAGGGCATTTTCAAGGCCTTCGGTCGGGCGCTGGACGAAGCGACCAGTCTTGATCCGCGCATCGAAGGAGTGCTGTCGACCAAAGGAAAGTTGGAGTAATGCGACGATCAACATGAGACGCGATTTCCCACTCCAAGGGTCGCTTTTCGCCATCCGTGGCCGCTAGACTGTCGCCATCCAGGCGACAGACACCCTTGTCATGGAAGTCACGTCTCATGTTGCTAATGAGTTCAGGAAGTATGTCAACATGATCAACATCATCGACTATGAAATGGGTAATCTGCGCAGTGTCGCCAAGGCTTTCGAAAAGCTCGGCTTTGCCGCGCGGGTCAGCAACAATCCGGCGGATATTGACAGTGCTGACAAGGTGGTGCTGCCGGGGGTCGGGGCGTTTCGCGACTGTATCGACAACCTGCGTCAGGGTGGTTTTATCGCCCCCCTGCTGGAACACTTGGACAAGGGTAAGCCGTTGCTGGGGATCTGTGTCGGTATGCAGATGCTCTTCGACCAGAGTGAGGAATTCGGACTGCACCAGGGGTTGGGGTTGATTCCGGGACGGGTGGTGCGCTTTCCTTCGGAGATGGTGGAAGGGGATGAGCGCCTCAAGGTGCCGCACATGGGCTGGAACACCCTGAAAATTGAAAGGCCGTCACCTCTGTTTCGCGGGATTGCCGACGGCAGCTATGTCTATTTTGTCCACTCCTACTACTGTGCGGCGGACATTCAGGAGGATGTCGCAGCCAGCTGTGTTTATGGCGATGTGACCTTCTGCGCCTCGGTGTGGCGTGACAATATCATGGCGACCCAGTTTCATCCGGAAAAAAGCCAGGATTCAGGCCTTAAAATCTTTCAGAATTTTGGAGAGGTATAAGTGATTATTCTGCCGGCGATCGATTTGAAGGAAGGACGCTGTGTGCGTCTGGAGCAGGGTTTGATGGACCGGGACACCGTTTATCACGATGATCCGGCAGCACAGGCGCGCATCTGGCAGGAGCAGGGGGGGGAGTATCTGCATATCGTCGATCTCGATGGCGCCTTTGCCGGGGTGCCGAAAAACCGCGAGGCGATTCAAAAGATTGTCGCCGCCATCGATATTCCAGCCGAACTCGGGGGCGGCATCCGTGACCTGGCGACTATCGAGGCCTATCTGAATCTCGGCATCGAGCGGGTGATCCTCGGCACCGTCGCCAAGGAAAATCCGCAGCTGGTGCAAGAGGCCTGCCGCTTGTTTCCGGGGCGGATTGTTGTCGGTATCGACGCTAAAGACGGCCTGGTGGCGGTGCGGGGCTGGGCGGATGTGACGCAGAAAAAAGCGACGGAGCTGGCCGCCGAGATGGAAGGTTTCGGCGTTACCGCTATCATCTATACGGATATCGCCCGTGACGGCATGATGCAGGGTCCGAATATCGAAGCGACCAAAGCCCTGGCCGAGGCCATCCGCATTCCGGTGATTGCTTCCGGCGGGGTGTCCTCCCTGGACGATATCCGCAACCTGCTGGCCATTGAATCCTCCGGGGTGACGGGCGTCATCACCGGCAAGGCCATTTACACCGGCGCCCTTGATCTGGGTGCCGCCGTGGCCCTGACCAGGGGAGAAGGATAATGCTGGCCAAACGGATTATCCCCTGTCTCGACGTGAAAGACGGCCGGGTTGTCAAGGGGGTCAACTTTGTCGGTCTGCGCGATGCCGGCGACCCGGTGGAAGCGGCCGAGGCTTATTGCGCCCAGGGTGCCGACGAACTGACCTTTCTCGATATCACGGCCTCAAGCGATAATCGTGGCATTATTCTCGACGTCGTCGCCCGTACCGCCGAGCGGGTGTTCATGCCCCTGACCGTCGGTGGCGGCGTGCGGGAAATTGCCGATATCCGCAACCTTCTCAATGCCGGTGCCGACAAGGTGTCCATCAACACCGCAGCGGTACATAACCCTGAGTTTGTTCGTCAGGCGGCGCAGCGTTTCGGCAGTCAGTGTATCGTCGTTGCCATCGACGCCCGGCGGGTGCCCGGTTCCGATCCGGTTAGCTGGGAAGTTTACACCCACGGCGGGCGCAACCCCACCGGCATTGATGCCGTGGCCTGGGCGCGGCAGATGGTGGACTTCGGCAGCGGCGAGATCCTGCTGACCTCCATGGACTGTGACGGTACCAAGAACGGTTATGACATCGCCCTGACCCGGGCTGTCAGCGACGCGGTGGACGTGCCGGTGATCGCTTCCGGTGGCGTCGGCAATCTGGAGCATATCCGTGCCGGACTGGTCGAGGGGGGCGCCAGTGCCGCCCTGGCCGCCTCGATCTTTCATTTCAAGGAATACACCATCGCCCAGTGTAAGGAATATCTGCGCGAGCATGGGGTGGCGGTGCGGCTGTAATTTTTTGGAAGAAACCGGGACAAAGCGCCTTGCCGAGTCAAGACATATGTAGACATATGTGGGGATCGCTGCTCCCATTGGAGAGGTGTCTGTCGCCTGGATGGCGACAGTCTAGCGGCCAGGATGGCGAAAAGCGGCCTTGGAAATGGGAGTCGCGAGCGCCATCCCTCATACTGAATCGTTGTTCTTCACCAAAGGGCAGAAAAAGAGATCACATGACTTCAGAAACGACAGCAACACATTCCGACATCCTTGACGCCATCTACCGGATCATCCTGGAGCGGAAGCATCTCGGTGAGGGCGAAAAATCTTACGTCAAGTCTTTGTTCGACAAGGGGCTCGACAAGATCCTCGCCAAGATCGGTGAGGAAGCGACAGAGACCGCCGTTGCCGGCAAGGGAGGCAACCCCGATGAGGTGGTTTATGAATCCGCCGATCTCATCTTTCATCTGCTGGTGCTCCTTGGACATTATGAAATTCCGCCGGAAAGGATTTATCAGGAGTTGCGCCGCCGTTTCGGTATGTCCGGTATCGACGAAAAAGCG
>CALFFB010000113.1 GCA_937958075.1 uncultured Geobacteraceae bacterium
GACGACTCCCTGGCCCGGCAGATTCACATCCGCCTGTAGCCAGGCGCGGTTTCCCTGTGAATACTGATGACTTTTGCCACCATGAAAGGGAGATTTCACGAAAAGACGAGTTAAAAAGTAATGATCTTATTTTTTTAATATGCCTCTATTTCCGAATATGTTATGAAAATGGTTCGCTTTCGCGACTGGTCAGCTCAACCGATCAGAGCTCCAATGCAAAGGAGCGAGTACGAAGGATGAAAAGCGTCTCTTGCAAAGTGACTGGCCCTGAATACTGTTTTTTTGTGAAACGGCTGTTTATGGTGTGGGGGCTCATCCGCAACGGCTATTCTTCGCTATTACAGCCTGTACGAAAAATCGAATATAGAGTGTTTCCAGATGCAGCGTCGTGAATTTCTCTATATCCTGTCAGCTCTGACTCTCTCTCCTTTTGCCCTGAACGCCTGTCGTAGCACCAATTTACCCTTACGCATCGGGATCCATCCCTGGCCCGGGTATGAACCGCTCTTCCTAGCCGAGAATTTCGGCTGGTTGCCTGAGAACTTCGTCCTTGACCCGGGAGATAATGCCGGCGACTCCCTTAGCGGTCTGCTTAATGGTACCCTTGATGGTGCCTGTTTGACCCTTGACGAGGTCCTGATGGCGCGTTCCCTGGGGGTGCCGCTCGTAGTGGTGCTGGTGATGAATGAATCGGTCGGCGCTGATATGGTGCTGACGCGTCCGGACATACAGCATTTTGGCGATCTGGCAGGCAAAAGGATTGCTGTCGAAGAATCTGCGGTTGGCGGGCTGGTGCTGGCTAAATTGCTGGCGGCAGCGCAGCTTGAGCGCCACGACGTAGAAATTCTAAACATCCCACCTGATCGGCATTATCATGCCTGGCAGCAAGGTCATATCGATGCAGCCGTGACCTATGAACCGATAGCAACCCACCTGCGACGGCTGGGCGGAGAGCGGCTATTTGACAGTCGCCGTTTTCCGGGCTTCATTTTTGATGTGCTGGCGCTTCGCACGGATCGTTTAAGGCGTCATACGGCCTCTATTAAAAATTTGATTACTGCACATTTTCGCGCCCTTGATCATTTGCGACTTAACCGCGAGGACGCCATGCGTCGCATCGCCTACTGGCGGCAGCTCACCTACGTTGAGGCGGAAACGAGCTTCGCCGGCCTGAGTCTGCCGTCAACAGCTGCCAATCGGCGGATGTTGGCACCAGGGGGAGCCCTGGAAGAGGCGGCTGACAGTCTTTCCACCATCATGTATGCCAATGACTTGCTGACCGATCCGGTTTCCCTTGACGGGCTGACAACTTCAGCCTATCTGCCCCGGAGTAAGATATGAACCGGAGTATTGTCCGGTTGCTGCTTGCGGCCGTTTTGTTCTTTGGGGGAGGATCTGCGGTTGTAGCCGAGCAGGTACTGACCCTCGGTGTATTTGCCTTTCGACCGCCGGAGGTTATGCAACAGCGATATCAAGCGTTGGCCGATTACTTAAGCGATCGACTCAATGGAGTTCGGGTTGAGTTGCAGGTACTGGAAATGGATGAGATAAGTGCCGCGCTTGAGCGGCATCAGCTTGATCTGCTGATGACAAATCCCATTCATTATCTGCAAGTACGGGCTCAAAGCCATCTGACTGGTGTCTTGGCAACGATTATCAGTTACGAAGACGGGCAGTCAACCGCCAGTCTAGGAGGCGTTATTGTTACCCGTGCCGAAAACCAGGATGTCGATCGGTTGGAAGACTTGAAGGGGCGTCGTATTGCGGTTCCCGGTACTGCTTTTCTAGGAGGCTTTCGCGTCCAGGCCATGGAACTGCTGGAGGCCGGTGTTGACTTGACGAAAGATGCAGTATTGCTGGAAACCGGGCGGCACGATCAGGTGATTGCCGCAGTCCTGGCCGGGGATGCCGATGCCGGATTTGTGCGCACCGGGATTATTGAGCGACTCACCGATGAGGGCCAGCTTGACCCGTCACAGCTTAAAGTTATCAATCGGCAACAGTTCGCGGACTATCCGTATGCGGTATCGACCCGGCTTTATCCGGAGTGGCCTTTTGTCGCGCTGCCAAGGGTTGAACGCCGGATTACCCAGCAGATTAGCGCCGCACTGTTCGACCTTGATGCCGACCATCCTGTTGCTCGTGCCGCTCGTATCGCCGGTTTTTCTCCGCCTGCGGACTATCAGCCTGTTGAGCGTCTTGCCCAAGTTTTGCGTGCACCTCCCTATGATGCGGTGCCGGAATTTACCTGGCAGGATATCCTTCAAAAATACCAACAGCCCCTTATCGTCGGCCTGTTGGGGCTGCTGGCTGTCGGTATTTTACTGCTGCTGCTGATGTTACGCAATCGTCACCTTAAATTGCTGTCTGAAGAACTACAGCAGACCCGGCAAAATTTAGAGGAAGAACGCTATCGTTTAGCCGGGGTTATCAGGGGCACCAATGTTGGTACCTGGGAATGGAATGTCAAGACCGGAGAGGCAACCTTCAACGAGCGCTGGGCGGAGATCATTGGATTTGCTCTTGCCGATCTGGCACCGGTTTCCATCGCGACCTGGGCGCAATTTGCCCATGCCGACGATCTAAAAAAATCTGAAGAACTTTTGCAAAAACATTTTTCAGGTGAGACTGATTACTACCAGTGTGAATGTCGGATGAAGCATCGTGATGGGCACTGGGTCTGGGTGTTGGACCGGGGCAAGATTGTTTCCCGCGATGAACTGGGAGAGCCTCTGTTGATGATGGGCACCCACGCCGATATTAACGAACGGAAATTATCAGAAGTGACCCTGCAGCAGCGGACCTCTGAGCTGGCCCGTTCCAACGCCGAGCTGGAACAGTTTGCCTATGCTGCTTCTCACGATCTGCGCCAGCCCTTACGCATGATCAGCAGTTATCTCAAACTGCTGGAGAGCAAGCTAACCGCTGACCTCGACGTAGAAACCCGCAAGATGCTGACCTACGCTGTCGATGGCGCGGTGCGGATGGATCAGATGCTACTGTCTTTGCTGGAATATTCACGGGTTGGACGCGACGGTGAACCTTTAGCAGAAATTGACAGCCGCGCCGTTGTTGATGAAGCTCTGCGTTTTCTGACGGCAGAGATTCGTGAAGCACAAGCGCAGATTAGTATTGAGGGTGACTGGCCGGTGATGTGTGCCAGCAGCGAGGAGCTGACCCGTCTGTGGCAGAACCTCATTGGTAACGCCCTGAAGTATCGCAATCCAGCGATATCCTGTCGTATTTCTATCAGCTGCACCAGGCTGGATAATGATCTGCAATTCTGTGTTGCGGATAATGGCATTGGTATAGACCCCGTACAATTTGACCGTATATTCAAAGTGTTTGAGCGCTTGCATGCCGCCGACCAATATCAGGGAACTGGAATCGGCCTGGCCATTGCACGTAAAATTGTCGAGCGCCATGGGGGACGCATCTGGGTGACCTCCGCAGGCATGGGTGCCGGCAGCAGCTTCTGCTTTACCCTACCGCAAAGAAAAGCGGTATTACCCTGACCTTAGCAGTAGGATAAGACCTTGGCTTTATTTGACCAGTACCGTGATCAGAAGTTGCCGAATAAACCCATTGTGCTTCTGGTCGAGGACGAACAGGCTGAGGCTGAATTGGTTATCTGGCAGTTAATGGAGCGTAGTAGCGATGCTTTTGACGTGCGCCTTGCCGATTCCGTGGCGCAATTGCGGCAACTGATAGTCCGGCAGGGGCTGCAACCTGATGTGATTCTCCTTGATCTTGATTTGCCCGACTCCCAGGGCACAAAAACTGTTAAAGACTGTCAGGCTCTTACCGATGCTCCTATTGTCGTGCTCACCGGTCTTGACGAAATCGCCGCCCAGCAGGCAGCCATTGAGTCCGGTGCCGATGATTACCTGACCAAGGGCGGTGAGTCGACCTTGCTGCGTCGGGCTATCTATTATGCCATCTTGCGCCATCGCCGCCATTCTGACATGCGGCTGGCAGCAGCCGTTTTCAAATATGCGCAGGAAGGTATTCTCATCACCGACGTTGACGGAACGATCATCGATGTTAATCAGGCATTTTCGCGTATTACCGGCTACCAGCGTGATGATGTTGTTGGCGATAATCCGCGCATCCTTAAATCGGGTCGCCAGGATGCCGAATTTTATGCCGGTATGTGGCAAGCCCTTGGCGAAAAGGGCTTCTGGGCTGGTGAAATCTGGAATCGACGCAAAGACGGCCAGACTATCGCTGTGGCACTGACCATCAATGCGGTTTCCGATAAGATCGGGACAGTCTGTAACTATGTTGCTCTGTTCAACGATATCACCTTGCAGAAGCAGCAGCAGGAACATCTGGAATACGTTGCTCACTACGACACCTTGACCGGCCTTCCCAACCGCTTTCTGCTGGTTGATCGTTTGCGGCAGGCAATAAGCAAGAATGTGCGGCGTGAAAGCAGATTCGCTGTCGTTTACATCGACCTCGATGGATTTAAGGCGATAAACGATAACCATGGTCACGATGCCGGTGATCGCCTGTTGTGTACTGTCGCCGGACGCATGCAAGAGGCCCTGCGTGTCAGTGATACGCTGGCGCGTCTCGGTGGTGATGAGTTTGTCGCCCTGCTCCATGATGTCCCGGATGAGAACGCCTGCTTGCCATTGCTGTCGCGACTGCTTGAAGCCGTGAGCCGTGATGTTATCGACAATGCTCTCAAGCTTCGGGTGTCAGCCAGCATCGGGGTGACCTTCTATCCGCAGCAGCAGGAACAGGATGTTGATCAGCTCTTGCGTCAGGCTGATCGCGCTATGTATCGGGCCAAACAGGCAGGAAAAAATCGCTATCATATCTTCAGCTGCGCACAAACGTCTGAAACCTAGT
>CALFFB010000114.1 GCA_937958075.1 uncultured Geobacteraceae bacterium
GTCGTGCCGGTGGTCGGAACAGCGGTCGGGGCGATTGTCGGCCTGATTTTTGGCAAACTTTTATCATAGGAGGCCACGATGAGCTACGGATACCGACCTGGAAACCCGGTTGCCGCCGCTATCCAAACCTACAGCGATGTAGACAACATCTTTGAGACAAAGCGTCAGCGCCAGATCGCCGACCAGGAGCGAGCGGAGGCTAAAAGGCGTCAGGCCATTATGGATGAGCGGTCCGGAGCACAGTTTGAGCAACAGCAGGCTGTCTGGCAGCGGCAGCAGCAGCAGTGGGGGCTGGAAGATCAGCGGCGCCAACAGCTGGAGCAACTGCGCCTGTCGGAAGCAGCCTATATGATCAATGAGCAGCTGGCTCCCCTGCGTGACGATCCGGTCCAATACCGCACGGCCCTGGCGCAAACGGTTGAGCGCCTGAAGCAGAACGGTCAGGCCGATCTGTCGGAGCTCATTGTCGCCGAGGGGGTTGATCCGCAGCAGCTGGCCCAGGCGCGGCAAATCTCACGCGGAGCCATCAATAACATCCTTGAGGTGGTCACCGGCCAGTCGCAGGACCCAAGCGTAGCATTAGAGGCGCTTAATCAGCTGGGTGGCGACCTGATCAACCAGGGCGGCGGCGACCCATCCCTTGAGGTCACGAGCAAGAAAATCGTCAGCATTCAGCCCATTCCAGGCAATGACCCCAACGATGAGCCACGCTTCGCCCTTGTGGTGCAGGTTGATGGGATCGACAAACGCACCGGACAGCCGCGCTCCTATATGTCCCCCTTGACGGAAGGTCGTGATGGCCGGGGGGATGCCAGAGTCAAGGTGTTTACCCCGGAGGACTTTCTTGCCCCATTCGATACGCTGAACGGAACCATCGACATTATGGAGGCAATGTACGTTGCCGCCGGGGATGAGGCGGCGATGCAGCGGCGGTCAACCGCGAAAGAGCGCAAGAAGAGCGCCGCCATCATCGGTGACGCCATGGGCCTGTATAACCCTGAAGCCACGTCACTGGAGAACATTAAGAACATCTACGGCGCTGCCATCCAGAACAACCCTGGTGCCGATCCGCAACAGATTCTGGGCGCGACGCAGATCATGGTGAATGCTCAAAAGTCAGACAAGGACGCTGCCAAGCGAAATACGACGCCTATTGCAAGGGGCACTGATCTGGTCGATGAGGACACGGGGGAGGTCATTTATAGCAACACGAATGATGGGGGCACCGGAGCAGGCGATAAGCCCGCCATGACCTACGACCAGGCGCTGGGCAATGTCACACAAGCGAGTAACCGGCTGCAGATGCTCCTGAGTGGCGAAGGAAACAGGCCCTTCAACTGGAGTGAAGAAAAGCAGGAGGAAGCCGTGGCCGAAGCGCGGCGTACCTACAGAGAGCAGCTGCGGGCCTTTGCTGACGTGTATCCGGACAAGTTGGGCACCGTCTTTCGCGACAACCCCGTTGCCGTAGATGTCCAACACGAGATGTTGCGCGACAAGTACCCGGCGATCCCCAAGGAGGCCGCTATTGTCTCTGTGATTGATGGCGTTGTCTATTATCAGATCAATGGCAAGATGATGGGGCTTCCTGTTTCACCGGAGGCCATTGAACGGGCCAAGGCAAAGAACGCCAAAAAGGACAACACGACAACCCAGCAGACACAGGGCGGAGCGACCAAGGAAGGGGCAGGGCAGCAGCCCTCCTCGTCAGCCGATGCGCAGCGCCTTGGCTGGAAGCGGGTCGGGGCCAGGACAGACCCGAAAACCAAGGCCCTGATGTCTATATGGCGATCACCGACAAACCCCAACCACGTTGTCCATCTGGAGCAGTGATATGGCACAGGCCTTTGAGATCACCCCGGAAGAGTTTGAGCAGATACGCCAGAGGGGACAGAGCGATGACGCAACCTCTCTGGCTTTTGAGGTCAGTCCCGAAGAAGCGCAGACACTAGGGATCGCGCCCAGCGTATCAGCCATGCCGGAGGC
>CALFFB010000115.1 GCA_937958075.1 uncultured Geobacteraceae bacterium
GCAGGAGCCCAGGGACGCTGACGACGGACCGGGTGAGTCACAGACACGAGCTGCCGCTTCCGCCACCCCCGACAAGCCGATGAATCCGGCAGTACCCAAGATTGCCGCCGAACGTGGTATCGACCCCGGCACCCTTGAAGGCAGCGGTCGCGACGGGCGCATCCTGGTGGACGACATCCCGGCGGCGGCCGACAAGGGCACCTCTGCCGAGCAAAAACCCGCAGACTCCGAAGAGACACCACCCCGGCAAGCTGCTGACGCCCGCACCGAGCGCGTTCCCATGTCGCGCATCCGGCGCAAGATCGCCGAGCATCTGCTCCGGGCGACACAGGAAACGGCCATGCTCACCACCTTCAACGAGGCGGACTTGAGCCGGGTCATCGCCCTGCGCCGTCAGTACAAAGAGGCCTTCCAGAAAAAGTACGATGTTTCCCTGGGTTTCATGTCCTTCTTTATCAAGGCCTGTGCCGAAGCCCTGAAGGACTATCCCGAAGTGAACGCCAGCATCGACGGTGAGGATATTCTCTACCATCACTATTACGATATCGGTATCGCTGTCGGCAGCAAACGGGGGCTGGTGGTTCCCGTCATCCGCCGGGCCGACACCCTGCGCTTTGATCAGATCGAAAGCACCATCCGTGATTTCGCCGAACGGGCCCAGACCGGCAAGCTGGGTCTCGACGAGCTCGAGGGCGGCACCTTCAGCATCACCAATGGCGGCATCTACGGCTCCGTTCTGTCAACACCCCTGCTCAATCCGCCCCAGAGCGCCATCCTCGGCATGCATGCCATCCAGGAGCGGGCCGTGGTGCGCGATGGCGACATCGTCATCCGGCCGATGATGAACCTGGCCCTGAGCTACGATCATCGCCTGATCGACGGCCAGCAGGCGGTCAGCTTCCTGGTGCAGGTCAAAAACTATATCGAAACGCCGGAGACGCTGCTATTGCAGGTATGAAGCAACAAGGGTTCAATAAAGTCACACTTATGCACAGCATAAAGGAGAATGTATGTCAGGCACAGCCTACGATCTGATCGTCATCGGTGCCGGTCCCGGCGGTTATGTCGCCGCCATTCGTGCCGCTCAGCTCGGATTTTCCGTCGCCCTTGTCGAAAAACGTGACACCCTGGGCGGCGTCTGCCTGAACGAAGGGTGCATCCCGAGCAAGGCGCTCCTCGAATCAAGTGAACACTTCGCCCGCGCCCGGCACGGATTTGCCGAGCATGGCATCACCGTTGATCAGGTGGGCCTTGACCTGGAACAGATGATGGCCCGCAAACAGGGGATCATCGACAAACTGGCCGGCGGCATTGCCGGTCTGATGAAAAAAAACAAGATCAAGGTCATCAAGGGCAAGGCCCGTCTTCTTGCCAAACAGAATGACCAGTGCCGGATTCAGGTTGAAGGAGCGGATCAGCCGTTGACAACGCAGAGAATACTGCTGGCCACCGGCAGTGAGGCCATCGAACTGCCGCATCTGCCCTTCGACGGTGAGGGAATCATCCATGCCCGCCACGCCCTGAGCCTGACCAGCGTGCCGGAGCAGCTGGTCGTGGTCGGCGGCGGGGTGATCGGCCTGGAGTTGGGGTCCGTCTGGAGTCGTCTCGGCGCCAGGGTGACGGTCGTCGAGATGCTGCCGCAGATCCTGCCGCAGACCGACCCCCAGGTGGCCCAGGCCCTGCACCGCAGTCTGGAGAAGCAGGGCATCGACATTCGCCTGGAAACCCGGCTGGAAAAATACGAAAAAAAAGACAATGCGCTGACCGTCACCATCAGCAAGGAAGGGAAGGAGGAACAGCTCACCTGCGATAAAATCCTGGTGGCCGCCGGGCGCAGGGCGCAAACGGCGGAACTCGGCCTCGACGCTGTCGGCCTTGAACCGCTGAAAAACGGTCAGCTGGAGGTCGATGCAAACTATCAGACCAAAACCGCCGGCATCTACGCCATCGGTGATCTCGTCGCCGGCCCCATGCTCGCCCACAAGGCCAGTGAAGAAGGGGTGGTTTTTGCTGAACGCCTGGCCGGACAGGCCACAACCCTGAATTACGCCGGTATTCCGGCGGTCACCTACACCTGGCCGGAGGTCGCGACAGTAGGCTACACGGAAGATCAGCTCAAGGAGAAGAATCTCCCCTACCGTGCCGGCAAGTCCTCTTTTGCTGCCAGCGGCCGCGCCCTGTGCAACGGCATGACCGATGGCTTTGTCAAGGTCCTGGCCGACCCCGCCAGCGGCCGCATCCATGGTGTGCACCTGGTCGGGCCCCATGCCTCGGAATTGATCGCCGAAGCGGCCACGGTGTTCTCCTTTGCCGGCAGCGTTCATGATCTGGCCGTCACCAGCCACGCCCATCCGACCCTGGCGGAATCCATCCGGGAAGCCGCCCTGGCCGTGAACAAAGAGGCCATTCACGGCTGAAGCGCTTTACAACACGTCAACTGACTGGAGTTAGTCCCCTTGAAATCGATTAAAAAGTTACTTTTTGTCATCGTCCTGGTGGCCCTTATCGCCACCGCTGTTACCTATTTTCGCGACACCACCGCCCCCTCGGCAACACTGACCCCCGACAGCGGCCCCATTTCCCCCCGTTCTGAATTGACTCTCGCCCTGGCAGATGAAGGCAGTGGCGTCAAGCAGCTGACCGTAACCCTGATCCAGGAGCAATCACGCCTGCCCCTCATCCAGCAGGAGTTCCCTACAGGAACCGATAACACAACAATCCCCCTGAATCTGGCTGATCTGAACCTGCGCGAAGGTTCTCTGCAGATCGAGGTTGTCGCCGGTGATCATGCCGTTTACAACTTCGGCAAAGGCAACGTCACCGAGCAGACCTTCCAGCTGACCTACGATTCCCGCCCGCCGGTCATCGGGGTGGTCAGCCGGGCCCACAACTTTACCCGTGGCGGCAGCGGCCTCGTCACCTTCACCCTGGACGAAGCGGTTACCAGGGTCGGCGTCGGTTTCGGGGAGCGCTTCTTCCCGGCCTATGAGCAGTCCTCCGGCCTCTATGCAGCTGCCGTCGCTTTTCCCTACAATGTCGAGCCGGATGATTTCGTCCCGCGCATCATCGCCGTGGATGCCGCCGGCAACGAACGTCAGGCCGGCATCTATTATCGCGCCAACAACCGCTCGTTCCGCCAGCGTCAGATCAATGTCAGCGACAGCTTTCTGAATATGACCCTGCCGGAATTCTCCCACCAGACCCCGGAATTCGATTCCCCCCTGGAACAATACCTTTACATCAATCGGGAGCTGCGCCAGCAGAACCGCGAAACTGTTGCCGCCCTGGCCACGGATACCGCCCCCGAGCCCCTGTGGGACGGCGCCTTCCTGCAGTTGCCGCGGTCATCATCGCACGGGCTGTTTGCCGACCACCGGACCTATCTGTATAACGGCCGGGAGATCGACCGCGCCGTGCATCTCGGCCATGACCTGGCCTCCACCGCCCAGGCGGATATTCCTGTCGCCAATCACGGTCGGGTTGTGTTTGCCGAGAACCTGGGCATTTATGGCCTCTGCGTCGTTGTTGATCACGGCCTCGGTATCCAGACCCTTTACGCTCATCTGAGCCATATCGGGGTCGCTGTCGGTGATAGCGTCCGCCAGGGGGACATCCTCGGCCGCACCGGCATTACCGGCCTGGCCGGCGGTGATCATCTGCACTTTGAGGTTCTGGTCGGCGGGCTGCCGGTCCACCCTCTGGAGTGGTGGGATGGCAGCTGGCTGGCCAACAACATTGACAGCAAACTCAAACGGTAAAGGATTTTCACCCCGAGCCGCGACTAATTCTTGACTCATTGTCAGCAGATAGTTTAGTAAACCATCTTTCCATCATTCGTTGTGAGCACCCTCTGCCTGAAAGGTCATGCCATGAAAAAAGCTCTTATTCCTGTGTTGCTTGCCGTTTTTCTCTGTGTCGGGGTCTCTGCCTGGGCGGCAGACAAACAGATCAAGGCCGGCTTTGTCTATGTCGGACCCGTCGGTGACGCCGGCTGGACCTTCGCCCACGATGAGGGGCGCAAGGAGATGGAGCAACTGCCCTTTGTCGAACCTTCGACCTTTATCGAGTCGGTTCCAGAAGGAGCCGAGTCGGCGCGGGTTATCAACGGTCTGGTGCGGCGCGGCCACAATCTGATTTTCACCACCAGCTTCGGCTACATGGATGCCACCATTGACGTTGCCGCCCGCAACAAGGACGTCATCTTCATGCACTGCTCCGGCTACAAGACCGCCGAGAATGTCAGCACCTATTTCGGTCGCATGTATGAACCCCGCTATCTGTCGGGCATCATCGCCGGCAGCATGACCAAAAAGAACATTATCGGCTTCGTTGCCGCCTTCCCCATTCCGGAGGTCATCCGCGGCATCAACGCCTTCACCCTGGGGGTCCGCAGCGTCAATCCGGAAGCCCAGGTGCGGGTGGTCTGGACCCAGACCTGGTTTGATCCGGGCGTCGAGCGCGATGCGGCTGACAGCCTCCTTGATGTCGGGGCCGATGTTCTGGCCATGCATCAGGACGCACCGGCCACCCTGCAGGCGGCCGAAGCCCGCGGCGCCTATGTTATCGGCTACAACAGCGACATGCGCCACTTCGCCCCCAATGCGTTTTTAACGGCTCCGGTCTGGAACTGGGGCGCTCTGTACACCCGTCTTGCCACGGAGGTCCACAACGGTACCTGGAAATCGGAGCAGATCTGGTCCGGATTGAAAGAGAACCTGGTTGATCTGGCGCCCTTGAGCGAGCGCATCCCCGAAGATGTCCGGAACCTGGTTCAGGAACGCACCGAGGCGATCAAGGCCGGCACCTTCCATCCCTTCAGCGGCCCCCTTAAGGATCGCGACGGCACTGAGATTGTCGCCGCCGGACAGGTCATGAGTGATGCGGATATGCTCAGCATGAATTTTTTCGTTGAAGGGGTTCACGGCACCCTGTCCAAGTAACCGGCAACCTCCTTTTAGCCTGACTGACGGCACGTCCGGCCTCGGACGTGCCGCTGATTTTATCTATGGCCGAGCTGCTGCAAATCAAAAATATCCGCAAGACCTTTCCCGGCGTGGTAGCTCTGGACGATGTTTCCTTTTCCGTCGAGGCCGGCGAAATCCACACCCTCCTCGGGGAGAACGGTGCCGGCAAAAGCACCCTGATGAACGTGCTGACGGGCCTGTATCATCCCGATCGCGGCGAATTGCTGCTGGACGGCAAGCAGGTTCAGTTTACCAGCCCGCGCAACTCTCTGGCGCGCGGTATCGGCATGGTCCACCAGCATTTCATGCTGGTACCGGCCCACACCGTTTTCGACAACATCCTGCTGGCCATGGACAGGGTCCCCCTGATTTATGACCGTAAAACGTTCCAGCAGAAGATCCAGAAAATCATTGATGAGTTTGAGCTTGATCTGGATCTGAACGCCAGGGTCTGGAAGCTGTCCATCGGCGCCCAGCAGTGGATCGAGCTGATCAAACTGCTGCTGCGCGACTGTCGCCTGCTCATCCTCGACGAGCCGACTGCAGTTCTGACGCCCCAGGAGGCCGACCGCCTGTTCGCGGTGCTGCGTCGCCTGCAGCAACAGGGCAAGAGCATCATCTTCATCTCTCACAAGATGCGCGAAGTCATGGATATTTCCGATCGGGTCACGGTTCTGAAAAAGGGTCGCAGCATCGCCACCCTCGAGCGCGGGCAGTTCGACCGCGAAACCCTGGCGACGCTGATGATCGGCAGTGACCAGATCCCCCAGTGGCAGAAGAACCTGCAGATGTCCGACAAGATCGTGCTCGATATCCGCAACCTGTCGGTGCGCAACGATCGGGGCCTTGCGGATCTTGATGATTTCAGCCTGCAGCTCAAAGAAGGGGAGATTCTAGGTATCGCCGGTGTTGCCGGCAATGGCCAGAAAGCCCTGGCCGAAGCCCTGACCGGCCTCAAACCCGTCAACCGTGGCCGGATTCTGGCCGGTGAGCAGGATCTGACACACTCCAGCGCCAGGGCATCTTATATTTCCGGCATTGCCCACATCCCGGAAGATCGCAAGAGCATCGGCATTGCTCCCGACTTAAATGTCGCCGACAATCTGATCATGAAAAGCTTCAAAAATCCCTGCTATCGTCACGGCATCTTCCAGAATCTGCGCGCCATACGCGGCAATGCCAGAGACAAGGTCAGCCGCTTCGCCATCAAAACCGGCTCCGACACCGCGCCGGTGCGCTACCTCTCCGGCGGCAATATCCAGAAGGTCATCATCGCCCGGGAGCTGTCGGAACGTCCGAAAGTCCTGGTTGCCCTCTATCCGACCCGGGGGCTCGACATCGGCAGTGCGGAATATGTCCACAAGGTCATCACCGACGGCGCCGCTGACGGCATGAGCACCATCCTCATCGCCGAAGACCTCGATGAACTCCTCAAACTCTGCGACCGTATCGCGGTCATCTTTCGCGGACGCCTTATCGGCTATGCCGATCCCCGGACGACCACCCGCGAGGAGATCGGACTGATGATGAGTGGTGAAAAGCGCCGGATCGCCTCATGAAGCTGGTCACGGAGCGCCGCGATATTTCCTCCCCCCTGCTGCGATTTTTCGCCCCTGTAGCCTCCATCGCCGTGGCTCTGGTCTGCGCCGGTTTTCTGCTCCTGGCCACGGGGGTCAACCCTCTGGAAGCCTATCGGGAAATCCTCTATGAATCCCTCGGCTCTGTTTACGGTCTATCGGAAACCCTGGTCAAAGCCACCCCCCTGATCTTTGCCGGGCTGGGCGTCAGCCTGGCGTTTCGTATGCAGATCTGGAACATTGGTGCCGAGGGCCAGATCTATATGGGCGCCATGGGGGCCACCTGGGTGGCGCTGTTTTCCGGATTGACCAACCACTGGCTGCTGATGGCCGGCATGTTCGCAGCGGCGATGATCTGCGGTGGCGTCTGGGCCGGAGTCGCCGGATTCTTAAGGGCCCGCTGGGAGGTCAACGAAGTCATCGTCACCCTGCTGATGAACTACATCGCCATCCTGCTGGTTGACTTTCTCGTCTACGGCCCCTGGCGCGATCCGCAAGGGTTCAACTTTCCCCTGACCGCGCAATTTGCCGATGCCGCCCGCTTCGCCAACTATTTCGATACACGCCTGCACAGCGGCTTCTTCCTCGCCCTGCTCTGCGCCCTGCTCCTCTACCTGTTCATGGAGCGCACCATCTGGGGCTATCAGATCCGGGTCATCGGCAGCAACCCGCAGGCGGCACGCTACGCCGGCATGCGCACCGGCAAAACCATCTTCGCCGTACTCTTCATCAGTGGCGCCATTGCCGGGGTGGCCGGTTTCAGCGAGGTCGCCGGACTGCAGTACCGCTTGTCTCACGGCATTTCCCCCGGCTACGGCTATACCGCCATTATTGTCGCCTGGCTGGCCCGACGCAGTGCCGTCGGCGTGATTATCGTTTCTCTCCTCATGGGCGTCCTGCTGGTAGGGGGCGACAGCCTGCAGATGCTGTGGCAACTGCCCATCGCCTTTATCTACGCCTTCCAGGGTTTGATCCTGTTCTGCCTGCTGGCCGCTGACTTCTTTATCGTCTACCGGCTCAAACTGGTTCGAGGTACGCGCCATGGTTGAAATTCTTCTCGACGCCACCATCCGCGCCGGAACTCCTATTCTCTTCGCCACCCTCGGGGCTATCCTCAATGAGCGTGCCGGCATCATCAACCTTGGCATTGAGGGGCTGATGCTCATCGGCGCCCTGGCCGGCTTTGCCGGAACCTTCACCAGCGGCTCACCCCTGATCGGTGTTGTCGCCGCCTTTGCCGCCGCCTTTGTCGCCGGCGGCATTCATGCCCTGATCACCGTCCAGCTGCGTGGCAACCAGATTGTCAGCGGCCTGGCTCTGACCATGTTCGGTATCGGCATCACCGCCCTGTTCGGGCGTACCATGGTCGGCGAAACCATCACCGGCCTGGAGCGCGTCGCCATTCCCGGACTGGCGCAACTGCCGGTGGTTGGCCGCGCCGTTTTTTCCCAGGATCTGCTCATCTATACCAGCTTTGTCCTGGTCTTTGCCCTCTGGTTCTTCTTCTATCGGACACGTGTCGGCCTGGCCCTGCGCACCGTCGGCGAAAATCCGGCGGCGGCGGACACCTGCGGCCTGAGTGTGAGCTGCTACCGCTTTTTTGCCGTCACCATCGGTGCCGGCCTGGTCGGTATCGGCGGCGCTTACTTAAGTCTGGCCATGACCCCCATGTGGATTGAAAACATGTCCGCCGGGCGCGGCTGGATCGCCGTGGCCCTGGTCATTTTTTCCGGCTGGTCGAGCCAGCGGGCACTGCTGGGGGCCTATCTGTTCGGCGGCATCACCGCCATGCAACTGCGGTTTCAGGCTGTCGGCACCGATATCAGTACCCATATCCTGCAAATGCTCCCCTACGCCTTTACCATTCTGGTTCTGGTGGTCTCCACCATCCGCCTGCAGAAGGGCGCCGGCCAACAACCCCAGAGCCTGGGACTGCCCTACGATCGGGAGGATCGCAAATGACAACAGCCGAGACCCTGCTTGACCGCATCCGCACGGAAGGCGCCATCAACGGCGACGTCATCAAGGTTGACCGTTTTCTCAACCATATGGTCGACCCCCTGCTCATGCAGCAGCTTGGCCGCGAGCTGGCAGCCCGTTTTGCCGACAAGGGCGCCACCAAAATCCTGACCGCCGAGAGCAGCGGCATCATGCTGGCCCAGGCCATCGCCACCGAACTGCAGATCCCCTTCATCTACGCCAAAAAACAACGGCCCATCACCATGAAGAAGTTTTACGCCGCCAGTTGCTACTCCTTCACCCGCCAGGAAGGCACCGCCCTCCACATCGCCCAGGAGGTTTTAAGCCCCGGTGACCGGATTCTTTTTGCCGATGATTTTTTCGCCCGCGGCAACACCTTGAAAGCCCTCAGCGAAATTATCCGTCAGGCCCGCGCCGAACTGATCGGCTGCGCGGTGATCATCAACAAATCCGCACGTGATGATATCGAGGCGATTCTCACGACAGCTGATTTGAAAAAGGTATGATTGGAATGGAGGTCGGTTTTTCAGGAATTCAGGCGTCACGCGGGGTTCACATCCGATTTAGCCTGGTTTTCTGCAAGTCAGGGTCTTTCCAACGCTGACAAAATGATCGAAGGGGTTTTGGCCTGGCGCCCGCCGGAGTGCAAGGCCTGGTTACTCTTCAGGCTGCGACAAGCTTTTTAACCCTGAGCTCCTTACGAAACTGTTCAGCATGCCAGAGCTCATATTGAGACTGCTGGTTCAGCCAACTTTCTGCCGAGGTATCAAACGCAATTGAAAGCCGTATAGCCATTTCGGGACTAATACCAGCCTTGCCGTTCAGCACAGCGCTGAGAGTTTTGCGGCTTACGCCCAACGCTTCTGCAGCCGCCGTAACGGTCAATCCAAGGGGCTCCAGGCAAAGCTCGCGCAATACTTCACCGGGGTGGGGAGGATTGTGCATCAACATAGGTAACTCCTTTAGTGGTAATCTTCGTAATTCACGATCTCGGCATCTCCGTTA
>CALFFB010000116.1 GCA_937958075.1 uncultured Geobacteraceae bacterium
GGGTGCTGTTCGACGAGCAACTGGCAGCCTCAGGGCTGGCGGGGTCAATCCTGCTGCTGACAGCCATCGATGTCCTGTACCGTGGTAAGGGAGGGTAGTTCACCTTTTTTAATCGACCAATGTGTACCTAACGGGGAAGGTTGTTCTCTGGCTTGAAATGTTTACCGTTTAATCGCCCGACCAGCCACATGGTGGCCAACTGCAGAAGTAAAGCGACTGCGGAAACCAGCCAATAACCGCCGGAAAATTTACTGACCAGACCAGCGTCCACCAGCCCGCGATTCAGCCAGAAATGAAGCATCACAACCAGCGCGACGCCGGTGCAGACAAGTGCATAGGAACTGACGGAAGATTCACGCCCCGTGATAAAACGCCCGACATAACCCAGGCGCATCAGAATCAGTCCGGAAAAAAGGGCAAAAAGAATCTGCGCCGAAAGGTACTGCGACAACAGCATCAGCCGGTCGGCAGCGCTGCTGAGTACAGCGAAATGTTCATTGAGTCCGTGGCTTTGCCGCAAATCAAGTATGGCCAGGATCGTCAGCACCGGGATAAAAATAGAAAGAGTCGGCGCGGTTTCGATGTTCGCCCCCTGTTCAAGCAGAGCTCTGAAACCGAGAATCAGGGCAATCAGACTGATCAGCAGGGCCGCCACCAGGAAAAAAGTTGAAAGAACCAGTCCCAGACCGGCAATCAGTGGGGCGCTGGAAAGCCCTGCGGGGGCGGCCAGTCCCACTCCCACCATGGCAAAAGCAAATGCCGGCAGCGCCTGGGCAAAGGAGTTGTTGGCTGCACACAGAAACCCGCCGTCGATAAGAATCCGTCCGAGAAAAGAGCCAAGCTGCCGTAGAGCCAACACCCCGATGGCGAGAAAAACCAGAACCGCCAGCGGAAACAGATAATCAACAATCCCCCAAAGTCCGGGAACGAAAACCATACCCAGAACAAACAGCACGTTGACACTCATGGCCAGAGCCAGAGGCATGGCCAACAGCTGGACTTCGCTGTTGCCACGACGCAGTTCGGCAAAAGCCGCACTCTGTCTCCAGCGACGAAACTGGGACAGGTTCCACAGAAGATATTTCGCATTGAGAAAGGAATAATAAAGGATTCCGACCACTGCGAGAAGAATCATCCCGCGCATGAGAGCACCATTGTTGCTAAATGCCCGCAGGATATCTTCAAATACCGGAACCGGTCGACCGGGATGCGGCGTCCAGTGCATCAGCCACATAAAAAAACTCAGTGCCAGACCACCGCACCCGAGAGACACCAGAAAGTACAATGGAACATAATGATCCGCAGGCCTGGTAAGTGGCTTTTCCATGTTGGACCCCCATAGAAAAAGGGTTCAGCCTCAGTCCGAAACCGGTAACAGAAGCTGAACCCGTTTTTTCAGTGCTTTCCGCCTCCGGCTAAAGATCAGTCAAAGGCCATATCGGTAGACCATTCTTTCCAGACATTGCCGACCAGCTCCGGGCCCGGCTTCAAGGTCTTTTTACCCGGTCTCCAGCCCGAAGGGATTGCTTCGGCTCCGCCCGTGGCTCTAACCAGCTGAAAAGCCTGAATCTCGCGCAAGGTTTCTGTAATATTCCGCCCCACCGGCGGGGTCAGAACCTCGTAGCCCTGAACAATTCCATCCGGATCGATGATAAAGCGGCCCCGCGTTTCGACACCGGCATTTTCATCGTAGATTCCATAGATTGAGCCGATCTTCCCACCCGGATCTGAAAGCATGGGAAATGGAACAGCACCGGCTTTGATCATTTTTGACAACTCATGATCATTCCACATTTTATGGACAAACATACTGTCAATACTCATTGACAGAACATTAACGCCAAGCTTTTGAAAATCTACATGTTTTTCAGCAACTGCTGAAATCTCGGTCGCTCAGACAAAGGTAAAATCACCGGGATAAAAGCAGAGCAGCGCCCATTTTCCGTCACCGTAATAATCGGAAAGTTTGAAATTGGAGAATTGTCCGTTCAGATAGCCCGGTGCGACAAAATCCGGCGCCTTGTGACCAATCATGATCATCTTTTTCACCTCCCTAGTTTCCGTTTGTTGAACCTCTTCAACCTCGTCCTGGGCAATGACTGGGCCTCCTGCCGGCCGCTCACACCCCACTGCAAGCTCTTCTGACATATTATCTCCTTTCTGGCGTAGGTTTGAGAAATAACGATACAATCATATCATATGCGGGCAATTAAAAAATATATTCCTCGATTGCTTGTGAGGCTTCACAAAAAAATTCTTTTGAAGGCCTGCATGCATGCTAAAAAGCCCCCGTCACCAGGGTGGTGATCAGGGGCTTTTTTGCATTCTACGGCGT
>CALFFB010000117.1 GCA_937958075.1 uncultured Geobacteraceae bacterium
TCAAGGCCGGCTACTCCGCCAGCATGGCCGACACCCTGGCCCGTTACAACAGTGGTGAGCCGGTTCTGTTTTACACCTGGGCCCCGAACTGGACTGTCGGCAAGCTGAAGCCGGGCAAGGATGTCATGTGGATCAACGTACCGGAGATTATTCCCAATGAGAACCAGAAGCCGAATGAGCACCTGATGACCCTGTCCGGCATTGAAGGCACAGTGACCGACCCGTGGAAAACGGGCTATGTCAGCACCGATATCCGGACTGTGGCCAACAAAAAGTTTATGGCGGAGAATCCTGCCGCCGCCAGGTTCCTTGAACTTTTCTCGGTGCCTGTCAGCGACATCAATGCCCAGAATGTGAAGATGGACGACGGTGAAAACTCCCAGCGCGATATCGAACGTCACGCCCAGGAGTGGATCGAGAACAACCGTTCCCAGTGGGATGAATGGCTGCAGGCAGCCCGCCAGGCGGCAGCCGGCTAACTGACAAGGCCGCATGAGCGGCTATAGAATTTCCAAGTGTGATGACAAAGTCGGAACCGGGTGAATTCCCGATTCCGGCTTTGTCCGTTCTAGGGCGCCACCACCTGGTTACGCCCTTTTTCCTTGGCCCGGTAGAGGGCATCATCGGCACGGCGCAGAACCATATCGAAGGTATTGTCATCTTCGGCCAGGCAGGCCACTCCGATGCTGACGGTGATCTGCAGCTGTCCGGCCGAGGTCTGGAACAGATGACCTTTTGCCATCCCCTCTTGTTCCTGTGTCTTTGTGCCCAGAAGCCGTTCGGCAAATTGCCGCGCTCCCTCCCGGTCGGTGTCGGGGAGCAGGACGGCGAATTCCTCGCCGCCGAGGCGGCCGGCCTGGTCAACCTGGCGCAGACTGTTTTTCAACATCCGGGAAAATTCGCGCAGGACATCATCGCCGACGGCATGGCCGTAGCTGTCGTTGACCCGTTTGAAATGATCGATATCCAGCATCAAAACGGCCGTCGGATTGCCGTAGCGGCGAAAACGTTCGTACTCCTGGGCGAGGAACTGCATGAAACTGCGGCGATTGGGCAGGCTGGTCAGGGTATCCGTTGTCGCCAGGTGCGCCATTCGGTCATGATTGCGCGCCAGCAGGATAAACAGCAGGCCCAGACCGAAGGACAGCCCCCAGACAATGGCCAGACCGATGAGATATTCATCCTTCAGACTGTCGAGAAACGGTGCCCGCCAGTAGCTGACCAGGTAACCGACCGGTTTGTCTTGAATGTCGACAATCCTCAAAAAATCAACGATGTAAGAACCTGCCTCGATACTGACCTTGATGGCGAAGGATTCAGGTTGCAGCAGCCTTTCCCGCACATGGGGGCTGCGCCGCAGCTTGGCGTTGATCTCGGCAGCGGCAACGGTGAGGGCAGGGCGCGGGTGCGGCAGGGACGGGTTGCCGTTTTCGATAAGAAAAGCAGGATGAAAGGGGGCCTCTTCATAGAGGAGGTTCCGGTCATCAAGGGTCGCTTCGGCATCTTTGCGGTCGAGAACATAGGTGATTTCACGCTGTGGCAACAGCTGTTTCAATTCATCGTGCAGGGCGCTGAAGGGAACACTCAGGTCGACGCTGCCAATAAACTGGTTTCCCTCAAGCAGGGGGAAAATATTACGAAACGCCGCCCCCGATTTGCCGGACTCAAAGCCATGAACGGCCTTTTTGTTTTCGATGACACGACGCACAGCGGGATAGGCGTCGAGGATATTGTCACCATAGTATTCCGGCCGATGAAAGCGCAGAAAGGAGGTGCCGTCAGGCAGATGAAAATGCAGATGCTGCAGGTTGCGTTGTCTCAGACGTTCGTAGGACGGGTAGATCTGTCGGTAAAGCCTGCCGCGGGCAAGGTCTTTGCCGCGTCCTGTTTCGGTCATGCCGATGAGCAGCTGCTGGCGGATGTCGCCGCGGTTGATGATTTCGTCGAAATAGGTGGCCGTCGCCAGAAAAAACATATTGGTTGTCGCCTGGAAAGCCGTTTCCAGTTGCGTCATGCTGGCTGAGAGGTATTGCTCCTCCTTGTCCCGCCAGAGTTTGTTGCGGTACCAGGTACCGGCGATCAAAAGCAGTATCAGCAGGCAGAGAAACAGCGGCGTCAGGCGCCGGTAGTTCGGGGTTTTCATTGCGCCGGAATCTCCTGCCCATTAAGCATTTCGCGCAGGGGATCAAAATCCTTGTCCGACGCGGACACGGCGCCATACAGCAGCACTGGTCCCCAGTGGGGTTGTTTGATGAGGTCCTTGTCGGGCCGGACGGCGGTCGCGGCGGTCGCGGTGGTCGCAAAGTGACGAATTTTCTCAATCATTTCAGGGCTGACAGTGGCGCCGTTGGCGATAAGCGGACGTCCTGGAACCGGTTTGCTCTCTGCCAGGATCTGCAGCCCCAGATGCAGGTATCTTTTGCCGATACTGGTTTTGACACCGCCACCGGCATATTCCCCCCGGGCGACGGACAAGGCAACCAGATCATGACGTTTCAGGTAGTCATAGCCCGTCTGTTTAAGGCTCAATCCCAGCGAGGCGAGGATAGACTCAGTGACCAGGTAGCCGCAGGTCGACAGGGGGTTGGTCAGGGCCAGGGGCATGCCTGTCAGATCAAGGGGATCGTTAACCCCGTCGATGGTGGTCAGCAGGGCGCAGGTATAAAAGGGTGAGCCGTCATCTTCAAGAAAAGTCACGACCGGCTGGGCCTCGGGTTTCTGCTGCTTCAGGGTCACGTAGGGCAGGGGACCGAGAAAAGCGAGGTCAACAGTATTGTCCAGAAAACTGTCCAGCAGATGCTGATAGCTGGAAGAATAGAAAACATCAATTTTGATCTGCAGCTGGTCTTCCAGATCGTTCAGAAACGGACGGATGTTCCGGTGAATGATGTCCGGGGTTTCCGTTGGCAGGGCAGCGAAGGTGAGGGTTGCTGTCGTGGGCGCCGCAACGACCGGTGTGACCAGCCACAGCATCAGGATCATAAGCATAACAACTGACGGTAAACTGCGCATGCCGATCTGTTTCCCCGTTGTTTTAAAAATTGAAGGAGCGAGAAGGTGTCTTCAGGGCTGGCCCTCCGTAAGGCGTATCCGGTCTTTTCTACAGGAGTAACAGAAAAAAGGCCACCACCAAGACACGACATAAGCCCTTTTTAATACACTCAGGTTGGCACAGTCCGTTAATGGAATGCAAGAGGGGAGCAACGGTTGACTTTTGCCTGAGAGCCGTTAAACTGATGCAGGAATGATTCTTATTTAGGATATGGAGGACGAGTGAGAGCTACGGTAAAAGACCAGTTAAGGGCTTTCCAGGATGCCTGCCGTCAGAAAAACCTCAGGGTTACGCCACAGCGGATGAAGATTTACACCACCCTGGCTCAGGCGGCTGATCATCCCAGCGCTGAGGTGCTGCACCAGCGGCTCATCAAGGGGA